>NZ_CP029188.1:1200000-1507500 GCF_003097515.1 Streptomyces tirandamycinicus
GGCGGCGGTGACGTGCTGGGGACGCAGACCCACGGCGTCCGCTCTCACAGATCCCGCTCGTAACTCGCCCACGCGATGTGCGACTCGTGCAGCGTGACCGAGATGCCGGACAGCCCGCGCGCGCCCTCGCCGAGCGCCCCCGCGTGCACCCGGTCCGCGAGCCGGTCGGCGATGACCTTGGCCAGGAACTCCGTGGACGTGTTGGTCCCGGCGAACTCGGGCAGCTCGTCCAGATTGCGGTAGTTGAACTCGCCCACCACGCCGCCCAGTTCGGCGGTGGCGAGACCGATGTCGACGACGAGGTTGTCGGCGTCCAGCTCGGCGCGGCGGAAGGAGGCGTCCACGAGGTACGTCGCTCCGTGCAGACGCTGTGCGGGCCCGAAGACCTCGCCCTGGAAGCTGTGAGCGATCATCAGGTGCTCACGGACGGTGACGCTGAACAAGGGCGGTGACCTCCCGGTCGTACGGCTCGGCCGCCGGCGGGCGGCCGTGTCCATCAGTACGGCCGGAGAGTACTGCGCGTTCAAAGGCGCAGGTCGTTCCGATCCGGGCTCGGTTGGGGTGTGGTCCGGGCGGGATGCGGGCTCGGTTGGGGTGCGGTCCGGGTCGGATGCGGGCTCGGTTGGGGTGCGGTCTGGACGGGATGCGGGCTCGGTTGGGGTGCGGTCCGGGCGTGGTCGGGGGGCGGTGGCACGGCCACGTGGCGGGACGGTGGCGCGGCGATGTGGCGGGACGGTGGCGCGGCGATGTGGCGGGACGGTGGCGCGGCGACGTGGCGGGACGGAGACGTGGCGACGCGGCCCGGGCCTACGAGGCGTCGTACAGCACCCGGTGGCACAGGCCCGGGAGTTCACCCGCGGCGATCCGGGACATCACCGACGGCAGTTCCTCGAAGGCGCACTCGCCGGTGATCAGCGCGTCGAACACGGGGTCGGCGAGCAGTTCGAGGGAGAGCGCGAGCCGGTCGGCGTAGCTGCGGCGCGAACGACGGGCCTCCGCCACCCGCCCCACCTGGCTGCCGCGCAGGACCAGCCGCCCGGAGTGGAAGGCCTCGCCCAGCGGCACACTGATCCGGCGGTCGCCGTACCAACTCAGCTCCAGCACCGTGCCCTCCGGCGCGAGCAGTTCCAGCGAGCGGGTCAGGCCGGCCTCGGTCGCGCTGGCGTGGACGGCGAGGTCGCAGCCGCCGAGGGCGTTCTCCGGGAGCGCGAAATCGACGCCGAGCGCCTCGGCCAGCGCGGCCCGTGCCGGGTCCGCGTCGACCAACTGCACCCGCACGCCCGGATACCGGGCGAGCAGGGCGGCGACCGAGCCGCCGACCATTCCGGCGCCGACGACCGCGATCCGGTCGCCCAGCAGGGGAGCGGCGTCCCACAGGGCGTTGACCGCGGTCTCCACCGTCCCCGCCAGCACCGCCCGTCCGGCGGGCACCGTGTCCGGCACCGGGGTGACCGCGCTCGCCGGAACGACGTAACGGCTCTGGTGCGGATGGAGGCAGAACACCGTCCGGCCGAGGAGGTCCGCCGGTCCCTCCTCGACGACACCGACGCTGAGATAGCCGTACTTGACCGGGCCGGGGAACTCGCCCTCCTGGAACGGCGCCCGCATCGCCGTGTACTGGCTCTCCGGCACCCCGCCGCGGAAGACGAGGCTCTCCGTGCCGCGGCTCACTCCGGAGCAGAGGCTGCGCACGACCACGTCGCCCTCGTCGGGCTCCGCCAGCCGAACATTCCGAATCTCGCCCTGACCTGGGGAATTGAGCCAGAAGGCGCGTGCGACGCGCTCCATCCGCGACCTCCCGCTGAACACTCCCGCGACGGTTTACGTTCTGAAAATCATGAGACCGCGCACACCGTACGCGGCACTCGTCGACTCTGTCACACATCCGGAGGGTGGTACCGCGGTGGCCCTGATCGGCACCTACGAGGCTCGGCTGCTGCGTCCGGAGACGGCGGCGGGTGCGGGCGGGCTGGCCGTCCTGCTGGTCCTGCTGGACGCGGCGACCGGACTGGGCGCCGCCGGATGGCTGGCGGGCGCGGTGTTCACGGTCGGGGTGTGGACGCTGCTGACGCGGGCTCTGCACCGGTCGTGGCCGCCGAGGCCGTTCGGGCCCGCGAACACGGTCACGCTGCTCAGGACGACCCTCGTCGGCGGGGTGACCGCGCTGGTGGCGGAGTCGTTCGCCAGCGGGCCCCGGACCACCGCGCTGGTCGCGCTGACCGCGGTGGCGCTGGTCCTCGACGCCGTCGACGGCCAGGTCGCCCGGCGCACCGGGACGGAGTCCGCGCTCGGCGCGCGCTTCGACATGGAGGCCGACGCGTTCCTCATCCTGGTGCTCAGCGTCCATGTGGCCCTCTCCCAGGGTCCCTGGGTGCTGGCGATCGGCGCGATGCGGTACGTGTTCGTCGCCGCGGCGCGGACCCTGCCGTGGCTGAACGGCCCGCTGCCGCCGAGTACCGCCCGCAAGACCGTGGCCGCGCTCCAGGGCGTGGTGCTGCTCGCCGCCGCCACCGGCCTTCTGCCGCCCGTCGCCGCCCGGCTGCTCGTCCTCGCCGCACTGGCGGCCCTGGTCTGGTCCTTCGGCCGCGACATCAGGGGCCTGTGGTACGTCGGGGCCCGCGGCGGCGCCCCGGCCACGGGTACTTTCCGGCACCGCTCGGCGGTGGTACGGGGGCGGGCGGACGAGCGGGTCTGACCCGCCGGCCGGGTGAGGGGTGGCGGGCGCGGGGGGCCGGCCACCGGGCCCCGGCCGGTGTGGCGGGGACCCCGGCCGGGGCCGGATGCCGTGGACCGACGGTCTCCGGGGCCGGATGCCGTGGACCGACGGCGTCCGGGAACGGCCGGGGTGCCTTCCCCGCCGGGGCGATTGACGCCGGTTGACCCCGGGCACCCTCCGCGGGTGCGCCCGGCGCGCGTGTGTGGTGTGACGTGTGGCGTGCACCTGTGGCGTGGACGTGTGCTCGGCGCCCGGCACGGGCGCGCCTGTGCGCGCCGTGGGGGGGGGTCGCGGGTCGCGCGCGCGTCGGCCGTCCGGCGTACCGCCCGCCAGGCACGCCGGGTGACGACCGGCCGCACGGACCGGGCCGCCCGCGTTCCCGCTGGTACGGAGGGCGCCTGCGCCGAGTGACCCACGGCGTCGGCGGTATGGGGTGTGGGTGTCCGGACGGGACGGGCGCCCGTGCCGGCCACGGGTCACCGGACGTGACCGCCCCGGGTCGGCTCGGTGCCCACCGCATCGGCGGGCGGGGGGCGGGGGCCTCCGGGCCGGGGACGGGTAGTCCGGCCCCGGTGGACATCCGGGGCGGGGTCACGCATTCACGTACTTCCACGCAGTGAGGCGCCGGGCCCGAGCGCGCTTCCGCGCTGTGAGTCACCCGGCCCGAGCGGGCTTCCGCGCGGTGAGGCGCCGGGTCTGACCGGTTCGACCGGCCTCCGCGCGGCGAGGCGCCGGGCCCTGGCGGGCTTCCGGGCCCGCACCGGCGCGTCCTCAGCCCCCCGTCGCCGACGCCGCCCCCGGCCGATCCCCGTACGCCAACAGGAACCGGTCGCGGAAGGCGTCCATGGGCCAGACCGGGGCGTCCGGACCGGGCTTCAGGCCCGGGTGCCAGCCCCAGCCGGAGATCCGGTCCAGCACGGCCGGATCGCGGGCGAGGATCGTGACGGGCACGTCCCGGCCGAGTCTGTCCTCCGTGACCGTGGACACCGGCTGGTGGTCGCCGAGGAACACGAGCACGGTGTCCTCGTCGCCGTACCTCTCCACGTACGAGATGAGGGTCGTCAGCGAGTACTCGATGGAACGCCGGTACTCCGTGCGGACCCGCGACGGGTCCTTCCACACCTCCTCGGGGTCCTCGCCCTCCTTCTCCACCGAGTCGTAGACGGACCCGTCGCCGATCTCGTCCCAGCCGAGCGTCCTCGGAATCGGCGCCCACGGGTTGTGGCTCGACGCGAGGACGATCTTCGCCATCATCGGCCCGCGTCCCGGCTTCCCGTGCTCCAGGCGCTCGAACGCGGACAGGCTGTACTGGTCCGGTACCGGAGTCCAGCTGAACTTCGGCCCCTTGTAGCCCATGCTGCGTGAGTCGTAGACGTGGTCGAGGCCGTAGAACTTCCCCTCCGGCCAGGACCGGGTGACGCCGGGCATGATGCCGACCGTGCGCCAGGCCCCCGTCTTCCGGAAGGCACCGGTGAGCGTCATCCGGTCGCCGGAGGTGAGGGTGCGGTACCGCTGCTGGTTCTTGATCCACAGGCCCGAGTTGAAGGTGGAGTGCGCCAGCCAGCTCCCGCCGCCGTACGTCGGGGAGGTGAGGAACCCGCTTCGGGAGGACCAGCCGCCGTCGCGCAGCCGGCGGTCGGCGTCCGCGAGCAGCGCGGAGACCTGCGGCGCGATCTCCGGGTCCTGGATCGCGCTGCGCCCGTAGCTCTCGATGAAGGCGAAGATCACGTCCTTGCCGCGCAGTCCGGTGAGCAGCCGGTCGGCCGGCAGGTCGGCGTAGTCGTCGTCGGCGGCCTCCCGGGCGAACTCCTCCTTGTCCCGCAGCCCGGCGCGCACCTGCTGCACCCGGTCCTGGAGGAACTCGGCCGAACTGCCGGCGGCGACGGGCACGGCCGTGTTCCGCACACCCAGCGCGGCACACACGACCCACACGGTCCCGACCACGAGCGTGGCTCCCACGGCCGCGGCGCTGTGACGTGCCAGGACGCGGTTCAGCCGAACGGACGCCCAGGTCATGAGAGCGATCAGCAGGACGACGAGGACGAGGGCTCCGGCCACGACGCCCATCGCGCCCGCCGGGCCGATGGAGTCCTGGAGGAACGACTGGCCGTAGTCCAGCAGGATCCAGTCGAGCACGAGGTCGAAGGGCCGCTTGTAGACGGAGTCGAACCCCAGGTCGAGCAGCTTGAGCACGACCAGCAGGCCCAGACCCGCACCCGCGAGCGCCGGCACGGCGCCCCTCACCCGGCCGGGCCCGCCCGGCCCCAGGAGCAGCAGTACGGCGACGCCGCAGATCGCCTCCACCGGGATGCGCAGGAACACGGGTGCCGTGAGATGCCCGAGCTTGGTCGGCAGAAGCAGCGCGGCGAGGACGACCACGGCGGCCAGGGCGGTGGCGCCATGGCGGAGCACGCACGCCAGGGCCGGATGCCGGCCCCGCCGAGTGCCGGGTTCGGAGGCCGCGGCACGGCCGTCTTCACCGTCGGGGCGGGCGCACGCGTCCAGGGCGCCGTCGGCCCGGGTGCCGTGCGCGCCGCCCTCACTCGCGGCGTCCCGAGCGGTGCCCCGGTCTGCGTCCCGGTCTGCGTCCCGGTCTGCGTCCCGAACGGTGCGCCGGCCCTGGTCTTGACCCTCCCCCCGCCCTTCCTGCCGGCTTTCCCCCAGTCCTGGCTCCTGCCCTTGTTCCTGCCCTGGCTCCTGACCCTCCTCCTGACCTACGTCGTGAACGGTGCTCGACCGGTGCCCGGTCTTCTCCGCCCCAGCGCCGCCGCCCGGGCGGTCCTCCCGGGGGCCTTCCCGGGACCCGTCGGGCGCGAGCCGGTCGACGGCGTCCGTGCCACTGCTCGTACCACCGCTCGTGTCACCGTCCGTCGGGGTCTCCGCGGCCGGAGCCGCGGCCTGGGCCGGCAGCCGGCCAGAACGTGTCCAGAGCGCCACCCGAAGGTCCTTCCGCGCGGGGCCGTTGATCGGCATGACGACAGAGGCCGCCATGCCCGCGACTACCTGTACGGCCCGTCGACGTGATCAGTTCAAGCGCCGGGCTGCCTGCGGGCGACATCGCATCGCGATGGCCGGGTCCGGAGCAACCCTCGGCCGCGTCCACGGCGCCCCTGCGCCGCCTTCGCCCCACCGCGTCCACGCCGCCCCTGCGCCGCCTCCCACCGGCCAGTCGGCGGGGGTGGTCCGGACATCTGCCGGATGGTCCGCCCCGGCGGCCGTGGCCGACGCTGGAGCACATGAGGCCCGACGCACAGCAGGCCGTGCCGCCCGCCGCAGCCGCGGTGGACGGCTCCCGTACGCACGTGCCGCCGGCGGACCGGTTCCTCGGGATGGTCCTCGTCCGCCCCCGCGTGGTCCACGGCACGTCCTCGGCCCGCGCGGGCCACGTCCCGGCCGTTCGCGTACCTGCCGCGCCCGGCCACCCGCACCCGCTGGTCAGCTGACCGGCGGCAGGGGTCCGGCGCGGTCCGCCGGACCCGGAAGGAGGTCGGTCGTCATGACGGTCCGCCTGACGTTCCTCTGCGCGGCCGCGGGGGGCCGCGAGACCGCCGGGGACGGCATCCGGGGCATGCGGAACACGGTGCTCGGCGACGGGCTCCCGAGTGAGCGCGTCCTGCGGGACGCGGGCGCCGCCAGGGCGTCCCTGCCTCCGTACCTGCCCTCCCTGCGGGCGCCGTCGGCGCGGTGCGCGACCGTCGCCGCCGCCCTCGGCCTGGAACCCGAGGTCGAGCCCCTGCTGCGCGACATCGACTACGGCGCCTGGCGCGGCCGTACCGTCGAGGAGGTCGCGGCCGCCGATCCCGACGGCTACTCGGTCTGGCTCCGGGACCCGGACGCCACGCCGCACGGCGGTGAGTCCGTACGCAGGCTGTGCCGACGTACCGCCGACTGGCTGGACGGCCTCCCCGCGGACACCGGCCGCGCCCTGGTGATCGCCGAGGAGACGGTCGTACGGGCCCTGCTCGTGCACGTCCTCTCGGCACCGGCCCGGGCCTTCTGGCACCTCGACGCCCCCGCACTGTGCACGATCTCGTCCCCGGTGCGCGACGGCAGCCGGGCCGTCCGCCCCGACCGTGTCACCGGCCGTGTCCCCGAACGGTTCCCCGACCGCGTTCCCGTCCACTGCCCTCCCGGCCCGGGTGCCTGGGCTGTCTCCGGAGTGGCGGACGTCCCCGCCGTCGTCCGGCACGTCGGGGCCGCACGGGCGACGGAGGCGAGGAGTGCCGCCCGTGCCGCACGGCGCAGGATCGTCACCAGTACGCGTCCGGGTGCCGACCGGACCGACGTGGGCGCGGCCGGGTGGGTCCCGCGGCCGCACCGCCACGTCGCCGCGGCCGCGGGACCCACCCGGCCGCGGAGGCTGCCGCCCGCCAGACACCGGCCCGTGCCCGGTCGGTCCTGAAGCCGCGGCCGCCGGCCGCTTCCCCGGCCCGTGCCTATCGGGCGCCGCTCACCACCGGCCGCGACGCCCGGTGGACCCCGGCCGCCTCCGCCGGGTACAGATCGCGGTGAACAGCCCGGGCCACCTGCTCGATCGTCTCCATGCCGTAGCCGTATCCCACTTCGGGTGAGGCACCCTCGGGCACCCTGTTGTTCTCGGTCATCACCACGAGCCCGTAGTCGTAGGAACGCCCGGTGATCGCGCTCATGCTGTGGACCTTCCAGTCCCCGCGGTCCCAGGAGTTCCTGACCCCTTTCTCGGACCGCTGCAGCCATCCGTTCTTGACCTGGACGACGGCGTCGGACGGAGCGCCCGCCGGCGTCCCCCAGCGCTGGTCGTCCTCCACCTCGCGCATCAGACGCAGGATGTAGGCGCGTTCCGCGGAGCCGAGCACGGACCCGTCGGCCCCCGTGAGCAGTTGAAGCAGCTTCACCTGCTCGCGTGCGGTGATCTGCGTCAGCCCCATGAAGCCGGCGGCGTTCAGGTTCGTGTCCTCCAGCCCCGCCTCGTCCAGGAAGTCCTGGATCCTTTCCTTCCCGAGCAGGTCCCACAGGGCGTAGGTCGCGTCGTTGTCCGAGTTCACGATCATCTCCCTGGCCAGGGACCGCTCCTTCCCGGACAGGTCGGTGCCCCTGGCCAGGAGCAAGGCGCCGAGGACGATGGGCTTGACGGTGCTGGCTGAGTCGTAGTGCACATCGGCGCGGTAGGTGCACGAGGTGCGGGACGTACGGTCGTAGAGCGCGATCGAGACCCGACTCGACCTCTTGTCGAGCGACTTCACCATGTGCCGGACCAGTGTGTCCGCCAGTCCGGGCCTGCCGGAGGTGCATTCGACGATCCGGCCCTTGAACCGCTGTGCCGCGTGCTCCGCCCTGGGAGCGTGCGGGGAGCCGCCCTTCGGGACGAGCGGGATCACGGGGTTGAGGGCGACCGCGAGGACAACAACCCCGAACACGGCCAGCGATGTGACCTTGCCGCGTGCCAACGCTCCTCCTCTCCGCGCCCGTCCGCGGTGGTGGACACGGCGCCGCCACCGTCGCCCGGCACTCTCGGGGAGCCGTCCGGTACCGGTCGGAACATCCCATGGATCGCCGTTTGTGGGCTGACGCTACAAGCGAGTACCGAGCCATGCCCGCCGGACCGGCCAATTGGTGTACGACGCCTTCCCCGGGCGCCCGAACAGGGGACGAAACGGAACCCGGCCACAGACCGGCGCCCCGGTGGGACGCCGGGCGCTCGGCCCCCATCGCAGGACGCTGCGCCCCGGTGCGCCGCCGCTGGCCACGTGGGCATGGCTGCGGGGCGCGGGCCCCCCGACACGGGTGCAGGCCGCCGGAGCCCCCGTGGGGCGCCGGGCGCACCGGCTGGCGCCGAGCGCGGCCTCTCCCGCGACCCGCCCCGGGCGTCCGTCCCGCGCCAGTCTCCGCCCCACGTCCACCCGGAGGATTCCCCGGTCTGCCCCCGGCCTGCCCCCGGCCGCTCCCCCGACGAGCGGTCCGCGGGAAACCGATTTACGGTCGAGCAGGGGCTGCGTACGAAGCACGCGGAGTCCGGCCGCGCTTGTGACCGGCCGATTCGATCCTCGCCACGACACCGTCAGGAGACGACCCGCCATGGCCACTGCATCCGAGACCCCGGTACTGGACACCCTCGCCGCGATGACGGTCGACTCGATCGAGCGGTGCGGACTGACGCCGGACATGTTCATGCTCACCCGCATCGCCGCGCTCGCCGCGTCGGACGCTCCACCGATCTCCTACGTCGCCCATATCGACCCCGCTCTTCAGGCCGGTATGACCGCCGAGCAACTGCAGGACGTACTGGTCGCCATCGCTCCCATCGTGGGCACGGCACGCGTCATGACGGCCGCCGGGAACATCGCCAAGGCGCTCAGCATCGAGATCGCCGTCGCCGAGGCCGCCGCCGCGGCCCAGGCCGAGGCGTAGAGGCACAGCCCGGGCTCCCGCTCCCCGGTCGCGCCCGGCCTTCCCCCTATGAAGGCGGACCAGAAGTGATGTGGGCTTCCGCCGCTGTCGCTCCGGGGCGGCGCGCAAGCGTCTCCTCTCAGCGCCTTCCCTGGCGGGCGGCTGCCAGGAGAGCGCGCTGATAGCGCACTCCTTTGCGGGTGAGCAGGAACAGGCCGAGGGCCGCGGCGAGCAGGCCGATCATCTGCGGCAGCGGAATGACGACGATCCGAGCAGTCCTCGTGACCGACGTTCCGTTGCCTGTCGCCAGAGTCACCGATGCCGTGCAGAAGCAGAACAGCGGAGGGTCGGGCCACTGGGCCGTCACGGTCCGCCGGGAGTTGCCCAGGACTGTGAACTCGGGGAAGGCCAGTCGGTCGTTGCCCACCTCGGCGACGATGCGCTGGGACCCGGTGTAACTGCGATGCACATTACCGGCGTTGCGGATGGGGAGGGTCAGCCGGACGGGCCCCCAGAATGCGACGCGCGGTGCCCGGATCCCCTTCGCGACGATCCTGTGGGTGGCTCTGCCGGGTACGTTGATCAGGAACTGGCTGGCCAGCGCACCGGCCACCTGGACGTTCCCCGGTGCGGGCTGCGGCTGCGTCTTGAACAGGACCCCGACGTACCGCTCGCCCGGTTCCGGCCGCTCGGGGACCGTGACATCGACCCGGACCTCCTTGGTTTCCCGGGGCCCCAGACGGAACGACGACGGACTGACGGCGATCCAGGAGGCCGCCGAGACGGGTCCCGGCGGGTGGAAGTCGATCCGCCCGTCGGTGGTTTGATCGAACTCGGCTCGCTCCGTGTCGATGCGCTGGGGGGACGAAGTGCCGTTCACCACGTGGACGATGCGGTGATGGCGCCGGGCGGTGGAGGGAAGCACGGTGCGAGCCGGCCACACGGTGAGGGAGATGGGCTCGTCGGCCCGTGGCGCGGCCCGGCTGGGCTCGGAGGCGGCGGCCGGCAGGGGAATCAGGGCGATGGCCAGCACGCCGGCCACAAGGCGCCGGGATCGACGCGTCCCTCGCCTGAGGGCGACCAGTGAGACCATCTACTTGGTGGCGGCGGTGTAGACGAGGGTGGTGCGGTACGAGTCCGAGCGCACGTTCGGGATGTGCACGCGGAAGTCGGTGGAGAAGTCGTCTCCCCCGGGGGCCGAGGGGCCGTCCACGTTCCGGGTGACCTGGTGGGTCGTCGTCATGGGTACCCACAGTGTCTCGCCGCTCGGACGGAACTCGAGCCTGGAGATCGGGATCACGTCGGGGTTCGCCGGATCCTGCGGCTGCAGAGCGGCCTCCGTGGAGCGCCCGCCGACCGTGTAGCCGCCGGCGTTGTTCGTGGTGACCGAGAAGGAGATGGCGTTGAGTTCGGTGACCGTGGTGTTGGGCGGACCGCTGAGGGTGAACGCATCGGTGTGTACGGTCAGCGAGATCGCGGAGGCGACACTCACGTTCGCCTGCACGGTGTCGCTCGCCTCGTCCGCGTGTGCGGTCCGGTTGCCGGCCGCGGCGGCGACCAGGCCGCTGGCGGCGAGGAGGACGGCTCCAACCAGGGGCCTGGCACTGAGGCGGATCCACCGCTGCGTCATCGCTCAACCACCTGTTTCGGCCTCACCGTCGTCTTCTACCGTGATTAAGACATTTCAGCACTGGGTGGCCGGCGAAGGAGCGGTCGGGTCCCGCGCGTTTCACCCACCTGGAGCCGTGGGCGGTGCCTTCGGTGGACTCTGTTCCCCCTGGGTGTTGAGGCTGACGGACCGCGCCCATTCGCGGGGTCACTCGGTGACCCGTCACCCGGGAGGCCGTGCCGATCGCGGCGTCACCGCGTGGTGGCCGTGTACGTCAGGATGACGCGGTAGGTGTCGGACCGCACGAACGGGATGCTCACGCGGTAGTCGGTGCTGAGGTTGTCGCCCCGCGGAGCGGAACGTGTGTCCTGAGCGTGGACGGTGACGGCGGAGCTGCTGCTCAGCGGCTGAAACGTCGCCGTTCCCGTCTTCCTCACGGCGAGTCGGTCCACCGGGATCCGGTCCGGGTTGCCACCGCGGGCGGGCCTCATGGCGGCGCTGTCGGCACGCACGCTGACGCTGTAACCGTCCGGATCGGGTGTGCGCACCGTCAGGGTCACGGCTCCCTCGCGGAACACCACCTGGTTGGGCGACCCGGCGAGAGTGAAGCCGGGGGTGAGATCGGACATGGTGATCGGTTGCTGCCGCAACGCCGCCGATGTTCCGGTATGTGGTGCGTGTGACGACTCTGCGGTCGCGGCCCCGCCGGACACCACCACCATCAGTCCTCCGGTGGTGAGCACCACACCGAGTGCCTTCTCCACCGCGTCAGGCCAACTCAGGGGACTCAGCGCAGCCTCCTACCCTCACGCTCCCGGCCGTCCCGGCCGGTCGGCGACGACGACGCAGAGGTCAACGCCTCCGGTGCCAGAAGGACACGACGGCGCCGCGTCTGCCGAGGCCTCTGCTGGTGCACCTTCTGGTGCGGCGTCGGGTGGAAAACGCGGCGCCGGAGAGCCAGAAGCCGACTCGCCGTCATTCCGCCTACTTCGGCCCGGCGGATCGCGAGGAGTCGGCCATCGTCGCGGACCGCGGCACCGCGACGGACACCGAGTGCTTCAGAGATTCCTCGCGGACGTCGTCCCTGTCGACGGTCAGGAGTCGGGTCCTCGATGTCGGCCGCGAGCCGTGCTGATCTACCAGCACTCTGATCCTGAGCGTCAGCCGGAGGTCGCGGGCGGCCTCGACAAGCTCGCGCGGGCCGCCCGCCAGAAGGGCCGTGATCAGCCTTCTAGTGCGGTGGCACGGGACGCTTGGACAGGTCCAGACGACAACAAAGCCCCGGGCCGGTGGCCTGGGGCTTCTGTCTGGAGCGGGTGACGGGAATCGAACCCGCGCTCTGAGCTTGGGAAGCTCATGTTCTACCATTAAACTACACCCGCGTAGCGGCTTCGTTGATCAATGCCGCAGCGTTGCACACTGTACCTCATAGAGGGCCCCCGGTGTATCGCGCCGGGGGTCCTTCGTGCATGTCCGGCAGTCCGGCCGGGGTCGTCGCAGGGCTTCCGGCACCGGTCCGTCAGGCCGGCGTCGCGAATGGGTACGGCCCGCGGCGCCTCGACGGCGGCCCGGCGAAGCCCGGCCGCGCGGAAGCCGGAGCGGGCGTCCGTGGTAGTGGGTCGCGGGGTGTTCGTGGAGTGCCCGGAGTGGCTGCGGCATGGAGAGGCGGGGCGTACATTTGCAGCGGAGTGCCACGTGGAGTGCTGTCCTGTTGATCCCCTAATGTGGCGGTCTCGTCCATGCTTGTTGGGGAAGGGACTTGATGCAGCCGATGGACTCCAAGGACTCGAGGGATCAGGGCGGTTCACTCGCTCGCACCGTCGTCCGCTGTGCCGAGGGGCACGTCTTCACCACCTCGTCGTTCCCGATGCAGCAGCTCGGTGCCGGACGGATCGGGCCCGGACGGCTC
Organism: Streptomyces tirandamycinicus; assembly: GCF_003097515.1. Classification (NCBI taxonomy): domain Bacteria; kingdom Bacillati; phylum Actinomycetota; class Actinomycetes; order Kitasatosporales; family Streptomycetaceae; genus Streptomyces; species Streptomyces tirandamycinicus. The sequence goes on from NZ_CP029188.1 coordinate 1,212,601, forward strand.
ATCCGCTGTCCCCGGTGCGCGCGGCTGCGGCAGGCCGTCCCCGTGGCGCTGCAGAAGAGCTGACGGGCGAGCGCCGGGTTCCGTGCGGGTGCCCGGCGCAGGGCCGTGCCCGGCCGGGGTGGGCGTGGCGATCCCTCCGCGGCCGTGGGGGAGGCCGGGGCGCGCACCGCAGAGAGTAGAGAAGCGGGGAAGCGGGGAAGCGGGGAAGCAGAGAAGCAGGGAAGCAGAGAAGCCGAGCGCGTAGAGGCAGAGAGCGGCGCGAGGGGCGGGGCGCGTGGGATCCGCCCGATTGGGGCGGGCCCGCGCGCTCTGCGTATCCTCGGGGCGTGCTTCTCTCAGACAAGGACATCCGGGCCGAGATCGACGCGGGACGGGTGCGCATCGCCCCGTTCGACGATTCGATGGTGCAGCCCTCGAGCATCGACGTGCGTCTCGACCGCTTCTTCCGGGTGTTCGAGAACCACCGCTACCCCCATATCGACCCCGCCGTCGAGCAGGCGGACCTGACGCGGCTGGTCGAGCCGGAGGGCGACGAGGCGTTCATCCTGCATCCCGGCGAGTTCGTGCTGGCGTCGACGTACGAGGTCATCACGCTGCCCGACGACATCGCCTCCCGCCTGGAGGGCAAGAGCTCCCTCGGCCGGCTCGGCCTGGTCACCCACTCCACGGCCGGTTTCATCGACCCCGGGTTCTCCGGACACGTCACGCTGGAGCTGTCGAACCTCGCCACCCTGCCCATCAAGCTGTGGCCGGGTATGAAGATCGGGCAGCTGTGCATGTTCCGGCTGAGCTCGCCGGCGGAGCACTCGTACGGTTCCGAGAAGTACGGATCCCGCTACCAGGGGCAGCGGGGGCCCACGGCCTCGCGGTCGTTCATGAACTTCCACCGCACGCAGGTGTGAGGGCCGGTGCGCGATGAGTGAGATACGCGAGAACCTCAGCTACGAGACGTTCGGCGTCGCGATCCGCGAGCTCGCGCAGACGATCGCCGACGACGGTTTCGAGCCCGACGTCGTCCTGTCCATCGCGCGCGGCGGTGTCTTCGTCGCGGGCGGGCTGGCGTACGCGCTGGACTGCAAGAACATCCACCTCGTCAACGTGGAGTTCTACACCGGCGTCGGCACGACCCTCGAGATGCCGGTGATGCTCGCGCCGGTCCCGAACGTCATCGACTTCTCCGACAAGAAGGTCCTGATCGCCGACGACGTCGCGGACACCGGCAAGACCCTGAAGCTCGTCCACGACTTCTGCGTGGACCATGTGGCCGAGGTGCGGTCCAGCGGTCCGCCGTCGTCTACGAGAAGTCGCAGTCGCTGGTGAAGTGCGAGTACGTGTGGAAGCGCACGGACGACTGGATCGACTTCCCGTGGAGCGCCCTGCCTCCGGTGCGCGGGCCGAAGGGCCACCGCACGCCCCCGGCGGGCACTCCGTAGCCCTCCGGGAGGACGCGGGCACACGGCGCCCGGCCGCAGCGCGCACGGGGCCCGGCGCGCGGGGCACGGGGGTACCGCCCGGCACCCCGCCGTGCGCGCGCCACCGTAGATCGGCGAAGTCCGTTACGGGAAGCCCGAGTTGGTGTCCGGCCGCGGGGCCGCGCCCACCGTGCCGTCGTCTACCCTGGTGGCCAGTCAGCCGACCCACGCAGAGAGGGCGCCCCCGTGTCCGATGACGCACAAGCGGCCAGTGCCGAGATCCGGGCGCGGATCGACACGAGCAAGCCGCACTCCGCACGGTTCTGGAACTACTTCGTCGGCGGCAAGGACCACTACGAGATCGACCGCGAGATCGGGGAGCAGATCAAGGAGATCTTCCCCGGGCTCGTCGACGTGGCGCGCACCAGCCGCCACTTCCTCGGACGCGCGGTGCGCCATCTCGCGGGGGAGCAGGGCGTCCGGCAGTTCCTCGACGTCGGTACCGGTCTGCCGACCGCCGACAACACCCACGAGGTGGCCCAGCGGGTGGCCCCTGACGCGCGGATCGTCTACGTCGACAACGACCCGCTGGTCCTCACCCACGCCCGCGCCCTGCTCACCAGCACCCCCGAGGGTGCGACGGCCTACGTCGACGCCGACATGTACGAGCCGGACGCCGTCCTGGAGGCGGCCGCCAAGTCCCTGGACCTCACCGAGCCCGTCGCCCTGGTGATCCTCAACACCCTCGGCCATGTGTCGGACTACGACCGGGCGCGCGGGATCGTCTCACGGCTGATGGCCGGTCTGCCGTCCGGCAGCTTCCTGGTGGTCAGCGACAGCACCGCCACGAGCGCGGGCATGATCGCCGCGTCGGAGGCGTACAACGCCAGCGGTGCCGTCCCGTACCACGTACGCGCCGTCGAGGGGATCGCCGGGTTCTTCGAGGGCCTGGACCTGGTGGACCCCGGCATCGTCCAGGTCACCCGGTGGCGTCCGGACGCCGACGGCGCACAGGGCGAGCCGGCGGACGTGGACGCCTACGGCGGGGTGGGGCGCAAGCCCTGACCCTCCCGGCCGTGCCCGGGACCGTTCGCGAGGTCCCGGCGATCCGGACGGTACTGCGGCCCCCGCCGTGCGCGGCGGGGGCCGTGAGCATCCTGCGGACCGGTGGCCGCGTCCTGCGGTCCGGCGTCCGCAGCCGGAGGGCCGGTCAGATCGTGCCCAGCTTGATGATCGCGAGCAGCGCGATCAGCTGCAGCGCCGAGGCTCCGAGCGCCTTCGGCCACGGCAGGTCGTGCGACTTGCTCACCATGGACGTGAACAGCGCCGCCGCCGCCAGCCAGGTGACCCAGCCGACCATCTGCACCAGGGAGTTCTCGCCGCCCAGGAAGAGGGCGACGAGCAGTCTCGGCGCGTCCGTGAGGGACATGATCAGCATGGACAGGCCCACCGTCGGCTGCCACGCCCCGTCGCCGCCGAGTTGCCGGGCCAGGGTGTGGGTGACCGCGCCGAGGACCAGACCGCCGAGGACGAAGCCGACGCCGGTGACGACGACGGACGTGAGGACGGTCGCGAACGGCGCGCCGATCGCCTCCTCGCGCGTCTGGTCGAATCCGAAGATCGCGAGCAGGCCGTAGAGGAACGTGACGCTCAGCGCCGGGCCCCAGACCGGGTGGTCCCGCATCTGGAGGAAGGTCGGGCCGGGGCGCAGCACGATGCCGCTGAGCAGTTGCTTCCAGTGCAGGCGCGGGCCGGACGGGACGGGTGCGGCGCCGGCGTGGTACGTGGAGCCGTCGCCGTAGGGGTCCTCGCCGATGCTGAAGGCCCGGGTGTGCCCGGGGTTGTCGGCGTACGGGTCGGCTCCGTGCCCGCCGCCGTGGTGACCGCCCGGCTGCCGGCCCTGCTGGTACGGGTCACCGAAGTACTCGGGCTCGCCGTGCTGCGCCTGGCGTCCGTGTCCGTGCCCGTGTCCGTGCCCGTAGCCCTGCCCGCCGTGTCCGCCCTGGCCACCGCCCGTGTTGCGGGGCCACTGCTGCTGCGGGGGGTACGAGGGCGACGCCTGGCCGCCTCCGGGGCCGTACGGCTGTCCGTACGGCGGAGGGGGCGCCTGCTGCGGTTGTTGTTGCGGGGTGCGGTTGTTGTCCCGGCCGCGTCCGATCCTGAATCCAGCCACGCATTCGAACGTACCCGGTCCGGCTGTGTCCGGTGTCCGGGGCCGGGTAACCGGGGGACCTTTGCGGCCGAGCTGTGACATCCCCTAAGGGTGCCCGGGGCTTCGAGTGCCCGGGGCTCTCCGCGGTTCTGCACCTCCCCGGCCGGGGGGCGAGGCGGCCCCGCGGCCCGGGACCGCTCCGGCGGTGAGCCCTCACGGCCGCCGGGGGCGCGGGAACGACTGACGCCGCGAACGGCTGACGCCGGGAACGGCAGCCTGACGGGAACGGCAGCCCGCCGGGAACGGCAGAAGCGGCCGGTCCTGCCCCCGAGGCAGATCCGGCCGCTTCCCGGCTCACCCGTGCAGACGGCTACTTCACGGGTTGCGGTTCCGGGTCCGGCGAGTCCGCCGGTGCCGAGTCGTCCGCGTCACCGCCGTCGTCCGGCTCCACCGGGGTCTTCACCGAGTCCAGCAGCAGCTGGGCCACGTCGACGACCTGGAGGGACTCCTTGGCCTTGCCCTCGCCCTTCTTGCCGTTGACCGAGTCGGAGAGCATGACCAGGCAGAACGGGCAGGCGGTGGAGACGATGTCCGGGTTGAGGGACAGGGCCTCGTCGACGCGCTCGGTGTTGATGCGCTTGCCGATCCGCTCCTCCATCCACATCCGGGCGCCGCCGGCGCCGCAGCAGAAGCCGCGTTCCTTGTGGCGGTGCATCTCCTGCTGGCGCAGGCCGGGCACCTTGTCCATGATCTCGCGCGGGGGCGTGTAGACCTTGTTGTGCCGGCCCAGGTAGCAGGGGTCGTGGTAGGTGATCAGGCCCTCGACCGGGGTCACCGGGACCAGCCTGCCCTCGTCGATGAGGTGCTGGAGCAGCTGGGTGTGGTGGATGACCTCGAACTCGCCGCCGAGCTGCGGGTACTCGTTGGCGATGGTGTTGAAGCAGTGCGGGCAGGTGGCGACGATCTTCTTCGAGGCCTTCGGCTTCCGCGTGGACTCGTCCGCCTCACCGTCCTCGTCCAGGGACTCGCCGAAGGCCATGTTCAGCATGGCCACGTTCTCCTGGCCGAGCTGCTGGAACAGGGGCTCGTTGCCGAGGCGGCGGGCGGAGTCGCCGGTGCACTTCTCGTCCCCGCCCATGATCGCGAACTTGACGCCCGCCATGTGCAGCAGCTCCGCGAAGGCCTTGGTGGTCTTCTTGGCCCGGTCCTCCAGGGCGCCGGCGCAGCCGACCCAGTAGAGGTAGTCGACCTCGGTGAGGTCCTCGACGTCCTTGCCGACGATCGGGACCTCGAAGTCGACCTCCTTGGTCCACTCGACGCGCTGCTTCTTGGCCAGGCCCCAGGGGTTGCCCTTCTTCTCCAGGTTCTTGAGCATCGTGCCCGCCTCGGACGGGAACGAGGACTCGATCATCACCTGGTAGCGGCGCATGTCGACGATGTGGTCGATGTGCTCGATGTCGACCGGGCACTGCTCCACGCACGCACCGCAGGTGGTGCAGGACCACAGCACGTCCGGGTCGATGACGCCGTTCTCGTCGGCGGTGCCGATCAGCGGGCGCTCGGCCTCGGCCAGCGCGGCGGCCGGGACGTCCTTCAGCTGCTCCTCGGAGGCCTTCTCCTCGCCCTCCATGGTCTTGCCGCCGCCGGCCAGCAGGTACGGGGCCTTGGCGTGCGCGTGGTCGCGCAGCGACATGATCAGCAGCTTCGGGGAGAGCGGCTTGCCGGTGTTCCAGGCGGGGCACTGCGACTGGCAGCGGCCGCACTCGGTGCAGGTGGAGAAGTCGAGGATGCCCTTCCAGGAGAACTGCTCGACCTGGGAGACGCCGAAGACGTCGTCCTCGCCCGGGTCCTCGAAGTCGATCGGCTCGCCGCCCGAGGTCATCGGCTGCAGGGCGCCCAGCGCGGTCTCGCCGGTGGCGTTGCGCTTGAACCAGATGTTCGGGAAGCCGAGGAAGCGGTGCCAGGCCACACCCATGTTGGTGTTCAGCGACACCGTGATCATCCAGATCAGCGACGTGCCGATCTTGATCATGGCGAAGAGGTAGATCAGCGTCTGCAGCGTCGGGACGCTCAGCCCGTCGAAGGCCAGGACCAGCGGGTACGAGACGAAGTACGCGGCCTCGTAGTGGTCCACGTGGTGGATCGCGCCCTCCAGTCCGCGCAGGACGAGGATCGCGAGGCCGATGGTGAGGATGACGTACTCGACGAAGTACGCCTGCCAGGCCTTGGAGCCGGCGAAGCGCGACTTGCGGCCCGCGCGGGAGGGCAGGTTGAGCAGCCGGATCGCGATCAGCACGAGGATGCCGACGACGGTCATCAGGCCGATGAACTCGATGTACATCTCGAACGGCAGGAAGCCGCCCAGCACCGGCAGCGTCCAGTCGGCCACGAACAGCTGGCCGTAGGCCTGGGCGAGCGTCGGCGGCAGCGTCAGGAAGCCGATCGCGACGAACCAGTGGGCGAAGCCCACGATCCCCCAGCGGTTCATCCGGGTGTGGCCGAGGAACTCCTTGACCAGGGTGACCGAGCGGGCCTTGGGGTTGTCGGTACGGCTGCCGGCGGGCACGGGCTGGCCGAGCGTGACGAACCGGTAGATCTGCGCGACGGCTCGGGCGATGAGCGCAACGCCGACCACGGTCAGGACCAGCGACACGATGATCGCGGCGAGTTGCATGGGAGGGCTCCTCGGGCCTGCGCGGGTGGGGAATCGGCACTTACTAAGCGGTAACTTATGCAGTCCGTGCCGAGCGTACCCAGTTATTCCGTCGCACTGTAGCCAGGTGGGCGGTGATCTGCGTCGCTCAGGTGACCCTGAGTGCGGGGCGGGAGCAGGGCCGGGAGCGTGCGCGCGAGGACGGCCAGATCCAGCCCGATCCAATGGTGCTCCACATAGTGCTGGTCGAGAAGCTCCGGTTCGTCCCAGGGGAGGGTGGAACGCCTGCGCAGCTGGGCGGGGCCGGTGAGACCCGGCCGGACGCTCTGCCGCCAGGGGGCTGCGGCGCGGGGGTCCTCCGGGGCCAGGGCCGCCGGGCCGACCAGGGACATCGTGCCCGAGACGACATGGGGCAGCCGGGAGAGCAGGTCCAGTCGCCAGCGGCGGGTGCGCAGCGAGCGGACGGTGAAGGGGTACCCGTGCAGCCCCGTCCTCAGCTCCCGCGCGACGATCCCGCCGGGCGGGCGCCGCAGGGCGAGGGCGCAGGCCGCGGCGGTCAGCAGCGGTGCGGCGAGGGCCAGCAGCAGCGTGCCGAGGGTCAGGTCGAGGAGGCGCTTGGGGTCCGGGGTTCTCGCCGACGCCGCCGACGCCGCCGACGGCCTGGATACCGCCGGCCCCGCCGGCCCCCTCGATCCCGCCGCCGGCCGCGACGGCCACGAGGACCGCGACGGCCACGAGGACCGCGACGGCCACGAGCGCCACGAGGGCCGCGATCTCGCCGGTCCCACCGGTCGTGCCGGTTGCACGGGGCGCAAGGCACTCACCTGGCCGTTCTGTCGCTTCTCGGTCGATACCGGAGGGTTTCTGTCCACTCGGACGCGTCTATGAACCTTTCGCGTGCTTTGCAGAACGATGGCACGGTGGGTGCGGGGGTGCATGCAGGCCGCGCCGGGCGGGCAGTAGGAAGGCGGACGCACCATAGTTGAGTCGGCTCGACTCAGCTCTGTTGACGCCCTGGGGCGGGTGAGGCATCCTTGAGCCAGTTCCACTCAAGTCCTCTGGAGGAATCGAAATGGCACGTGCGGTCGGCATCGACCTGGGCACGACTAACTCCGTCGTCAGCGTTCTGGAGGGCGGTGAGCCCACCGTCATCACCAACGCCGAGGGCGCCAGGACCACGCCGTCCGTCGTCGCCTTCGCCAAGAACGGTGAGGTGCTCGTCGGCGAGGTCGCGAAGCGTCAGGCAGTGACCAACGTGGACCGGACGATCCGCTCGGTGAAGCGTCACATGGGCACCGACTGGTCGATCGAGCTGGACGGGAAGAACTTCAACCCGCAGCAGATCTCCGCGTTCATCCTGCAGAAGCTGAAGCGGGACGCCGAGTCGTACCTGGGCGAGAAGGTCACGGACGCCGTCATCACCGTCCCCGCCTACTTCAACGACTCCGAGCGCCAGGCCACCAAGGAGGCCGGTGAGATCGCGGGTCTGAACGTCCTGCGCATCGTCAACGAGCCGACCGCCGCCGCGCTGGCGTACGGCCTCGACAAGGACGACCAGACGATCCTCGTCTTCGACCTCGGCGGCGGCACCTTCGACGTCTCGCTGCTGGAGATCGGTGACGGCGTCGTCGAGGTCAAGGCCACCAACGGCGACAACCACCTCGGCGGCGACGACTGGGACCAGCGCGTCGTCGACTACCTGGTGAAGCAGTTCGCGGGCGGCCACGGCGTCGACCTGTCCAAGGACAAGATGGCTCTCCAGCGTCTCCGCGAGGCCGCGGAGAAGGCGAAGATCGAGCTGTCGTCCTCCACCGAGACGACGATCAACCTGCCCTACATCACGGCGTCCGCCGAGGGCCCGCTGCACCTGGACGAGAAGCTCACGCGCGCCCAGTTCCAGCAGCTGACCGCGGACCTGCTGGAGCGCTGCAAGACCCCGTTCCACAACGTGATCAAGGACGCGGGCATCCAGCTCTCCGAGATCGACCACGTGGTCCTGGTCGGCGGCTCGACCCGTATGCCGGCCGTCGCCGAGCTCGTCAAGGAGCTGACCGGCGGCAAGGAGGCCAACAAGGGCGTGAACCCCGACGAGGTCGTGGCGATCGGCGCCACCCTCCAGGCCGGTGTCCTCAAGGGCGAGGTCAAGGACGTCCTGCTGCTCGACGTGACCCCGCTGTCCCTCGGCATCGAGACCAAGGGCGGCATCATGACCAAGCTCATCGAGCGCAACACCACGATCCCGACGAAGCGCTCCGAGATCTTCACCACGGCCGAGGACAACCAGCCGTCCGTGCAGATCCAGGTGTACCAGGGCGAGCGCGAGATCGCGGCGTACAACAAGAAGCTGGGCATGTTCGAGCTGACCGGCCTGCCGCCGGCCCCGCGCGGCGTCCCGCAGATCGAGGTCTCCTTCGACATCGACGCCAACGGCATCATGCACGTGACCGCCAAGGACCTGGGCACGGGCAAGGAGCAGAAGATGACCGTCACCGGCGGCTCCTCGCTGCCGAAGGACGAGGTCGACCGGATGCGCCAGGAGGCCGAGCAGTACGCGGAGGAGGACCACCGCCGCCGCGAGGCCGCCGAGACCCGGAACCAGGCCGAGCAGCTCGTCTACCAGACCGAGAAGTTCCTCAAGGACAACGAGGACAAGGTCCCCGGTGACGTCAAGACCGAGGTCGAGACGGCGGTGACCGAGCTCAAGGAGAAGCTGAAGGGCGAGGACACCACGGAGATCCGCACCGCCACCGAGAAGGTCGCGGCCGTCTCCCAGAAGCTCGGCCAGGCCATGTACGCCGACGCCCAGGCCCAGCAGGCCGCGGGCGGCGGGGACGCCGGGGCCTCCCAGGCGAAGGCCGACGACGACGTCGTCGACGCCGAGATCGTCGACGACGAGAAGGACCAGAAGGGTGGCGCTGCCCGATGACGGAGGAGACCCCGGGTTTCGAGGAGAAGCCCGACGTCCCCTCCGGCGCCACTCCCGATGACGCGGCGCAGGCCGCCGCCCCCTCCGCGGAGGAGGGGGCGGCCCAGGCCGGGGACGCAGCACAGACGGCCCGCACGGCCGCCGACGCGGGCCTGACCGCCCAGCTCGACCAGGTCCGGACCGCGCTGAACGAGCGCACGATGGACCTGCAGCGGCTGCAGGCCGAGTACCAGAACTACCGTCGCCGGGTGGAGCGGGACCGGATCACGGTCAAGGAGATCGCGGTCGCGCAGCTCCTGACCGAGCTCCTGCCCGTCCTCGACGACATCGGCCGGGCCCGTGAGCACGGCGAACTGGTCGGCGGCTTCAAGTCGGTGGCCGAATCGCTGGAGACCGTCGCCGCCAAGATGGGGCTGCAGCAGTTCGGCAAGGAGGGCGAGCCCTTCGACCCGACGGTCCACGAGGCCCTGATGCACAGCTACGCGCCGGACGTCACCGAGACGACCTGCGTGGCGATCCTGCAGCCGGGCTACCGGATCGGGGAGCGGACCATCCGGCCCGCGCGGGTCGCGGTGGCCGAGCCGCAGCCGGGGGCCCAGCCCAAGGAGCAGGCGGCGGAGCCGGCGACGGACGAGGAGAGCGGTGGCCCGGACGAGGGCTGACGCGGACGGCGGGTACCGGAAGGAGGGACGTCGATGAGCACGAAGGACTTCGTCGAGAAGGACTACTACAAGGTTCTCGGCGTCCCCAAGGACGCCACCGACGCGGAGATCAAGAAGGCGTACCGGAAGCTCGCGCGCGAGAACCACCCGGACGCCAACAAGGGCGACGCGAAGGCCGAGGAGCGCTTCAAGGAGATCTCCGAGGCCAACGACGTACTCGGCGACCCCAAGCGGCGCAAGGAGTACGACGAGGCGCGGGCGCTCTTCGGCAACGGTGGGTTCCGGGCCGGTCCCGGAGCCGGAGGAACGTTCAACTTCGACCTGGGCGACCTCTTCGGGGGCGCCCAGGCCCCGGGCGGTGCCGGCGGTGCCGGCGGCTTCGGCGGCGGACTCGGGGACGTCTTCGGCGGCCTGTTCAACCGCGGCGCCGGCGCCGGCGCCCGCACCCAGCCGCGCCGCGGCCAGGACGTCGAGTCCGAGGTGACGCTCAGCTTCACCGAGGCGGTGGACGGGGCCACGGTCCCGCTGCGGATGTCCAGCCAGCAGCCCTGCAAGGCCTGTTCGGGCACCGGCGACAAGAACGGCACGCCCCGGGTGTGCCCGACCTGCGTCGGCACCGGCCAGGTCTCGCGCGGCGGCAGCGGGTCCTTCTCGCTGACCGACCCGTGCGTGGACTGCAAGGGCCGCGGGCTGATCGCCGAGAACCCCTGCGAGGTCTGCCACGGCAGCGGCCGCGCCAAGTCGTCCCGGACCATGCAGGTCCGCATCCCCGCCGGGGTGAGCGACGGGCAGCGGATCCGGCTGCGCGGCAAGGGCGCACCGGGCGAGCGCGGCGGCCCGGCCGGCGATCTGTACGTGGTGGTCCACGTCGGTGAGCACCCGGTCTTCGGGCGCAAGGGCGACAATCTCACCGTCACGGTGCCGGTCTCCTTCGCGGAGGCCGCGCTCGGCGGCGAGGTGCGGGTGCCCACGCTCGGCGGGCCTCCGGTCACCCTGAAACTGCCCGCGGGCACGCCGAACGGGCGTACGATGCGGGCCCGCGGCAAGGGCGCCGTGCGCAAGGACGGCACCCGGGGCGATCTGCTCGTCACCGTGGAGGTCGCGGTGCCCGTGGAACTCGGCGACGAGGCCCGCGAGGCACTGGAGGCGTACCGCAAGGCGACTGAGGGCCACGACCCGCGGGCAGAACTGTTCCAGGCTGCGAAGGGAGCATGACGCGATGGACGGCCGACGTCGACAGCCCGGATTCGGTGGCAGGGCCTACGAGCTGACCGAGGAGACCCCGGTGTACGTCATCTCGGTGGCGGCCCAGCTCTCCGGACTGCACCCGCAGACCCTCCGGCAGTACGACCGCCTCGGCCTGGTCTCCCCGGACCGCACGGCGGGGCGCGGCCGGCGCTACTCGGCCCGGGACATCGAACTGCTCCGCCAGGTCCAGTCCCTGTCCCAGGACGAGGGCATCAACCTGGCCGGCATCAAGCGCATCATCGAGCTGGAGAACCAGGTGGCGGCCCTGCAGGCGAAGGTCGCGGAGCTGTCCGCGGCGGTCGAGGGCGCCGCACTGGCGATGCAGCAGCGCGAGGCCCAGGTGCACGCGTCGTACCGGCGCGACCTGGTGCCCTACCAGGACGTGCAGCAGACGGGCGCGTTGGTGGTGTGGCGGCCGAAGCGGGACGGCTGAGCTCCCGCCGGGCCGACGGCACGACGGACCGCGGCGAGGGGGCCGGGAGGTGCGCACCTCCCGGCCCCCTCGCCGCGGTCCGCCGGTGCCTGCCGGTGCCTGCCGGGGTTCGTGAGTGGCCGTCGGTGCTCGTCAGGGTTCGGCGGTGCTCGCCGGTGCTCGCCGGTGCTTGTCGGGGTTCATCAGGTTCATCAGGTTCATCAGGGCTCGCCGGTTTCAGGCGGTGCCCGTCGGCGGACGGCGGGGGCACACCCGCGGCACACCCGCGGCTGACTTGTGGCGTGCCCGCGGGACCGGCCCCTGGTCAGTGATCGTGCTCCAGGATCCCGGAGCGGGCGATGAGGTAGCCGAGCTGGGCGCGTGAGCCGCTGCCGAGGGCGGAGGCCAGCTTGGCGATATGGGCCCGGCAGGTGCGGACGTTCATCCCGAGGCGCCGGGCTATCGCCTCGTCCACGTGTCCCTCGACGAGCAGTTTGGCGATGGAGCGCTGGACTCCGCTGATGCCGTCCAGTTCGGGGGCGTAGGAGACGATCTGGTCGTCCCAGGGGACGCCGTGGAGCCAGAACTGCTCGAAGACCCCGACGAGATACTGCACCAGACCCTCGTGGCGCAGCTCCAGGGCGACCCTGCGGTCGCTGCGCGCCGGGATGAAGGCCACCTTGCGGTCGACCACGATGAGCCGGTCGATGATCTCCTCGAGGGTGCGGACCTCCGAGCCGTAGGGGGCCACCCGTTCCACGTAGGCCATGGTGGCCGGGTGGTGGCGTGCCGTGTGCTGGTACAGCGTGCGCATCGAGACGCCCCGGTCCACGAGCATCGAGACGCGCCGCAGCCCCTCCTGGAGGGTCGCGGGCCGGCGGCCGCTGCCGGGCTGCACCGTCAGCAGCTCCTCCTGGCACTCGGCGATGACACGGTCCAGCGTCGCGTTGATCAGGTTCAGCCCCTCGAGCACGGTGATGGCGTCGGTCGTGGAGGGATCGTGTGCGTTCAGCGCCATGAACGGCTCGAACGACTCCGCGAGTGAGATGGTGAGCCGTCTCCGCTCCTGGATCTCCCGCTCGATGGGATGCATCAACTGGTGCAGGGCGATGGACGGTGGCACCGGACGGAGCCACTCCGTGTCGTCGGGGTCGGGGCGCAGCATGCCCAGGTCCATGAGGCACGGTGCGTCGGTCACCTCCGACCGCGCTATGCGGCCACTGCGCAGAGCGGACGCATACAGCTTTTTCCCGGCCTCGCACAGCTCGTCGTGACTGTGCTTATCTCCCCCATTGCCCTGTTTCGCCTGCATTTGCACCCCCCTCAGGGTCCTGAATTACAGGAACATGATGCCTGGCCTCGCTGGTGAAGGCGTTCGGAGTGGGCCATCGTCTTAATCGCGGGGGAGGAGGTAGTGATTAAAGAGGTGGAGATCGGCCATGACCAGGATGGTTCGTGCACTGTGCGCTATAGCCGTTGCGGCTGCTCTCGGAGGTCTCGCGGCGAGCGGTGAGCCGACGTGGGAGTCGGCGCCCACGACGGTGACCGCGACGGTGGCCTCGGCCCCGGGCGAACCCACTTGGGAGAGCGCGCCGGCGGACGCGGACGTATGAGCATGCCCCCGGATGATCGCGTCTTCCGGCGGGAGATGGCGACCGCATACCGATCCGGGTGGCACTTCATCGATCTCGTCACGGCAATCCCCCACCGTGGCGACTCGCTGATGGTCACTCTCTTCGGGGAACCGATCGTCGTCGCCCGCGAGGACGACGAGGACGTCCGCGCCTACCGGTGCCTTCGCCGGCCCCGTGGGGCCCCACGCCCCGTCCGCTGTGCCATCCGGTACGGCATGATCTTCGTCAATCTCGACCAGCGCGACCACCAGCTGGTCGAACCGGAGACCACCACCGCCACCCCCCGCAGTGCCTGAGCGGTTCCCCCGTCGTTCAAGATCGCTCAGGTGCTTCCCCCACACAGCGGCGCCATCGTGGACCTGAAACACGATGGCGCCGCTGTGCTGCGCCCGGGCACCGGGCGCGGCCCCCTCAGGCGCGGCCCATCGCGCGGGTCAGCGCGATCTCGATGACCACCCGGTCCGGATTCGGCGACGGCGTGCGGCCGTAGCGCTCCGCGTAGCGGGCGACCGCGTCGGCGACGACCTCCGGGTCCGTGCGGACCGTGGCGCGCCCCTCGAGCGTCGCCCACCGCCCCTTGTCCACCTGGCAGACCGCGACCGCGGCGCCCTCGGGCCCCGCGGCCAGGACGTTGGCGACCTTGCGGCTGCGCTTGTTGGTGATCACCCGGGCGATGCCCGTCCCGCCGCCCTCCGGGTCGTATGTGACGCCCACCGCCACGACGTGCGGTGTGCCGTCGGGCCGGGGCGTGGTGAGTGTGCACAGGTGGTACTCGCGCCAGAAGCCGAGGAAGGACTCGTGCGGGTGCCTGGGGTCGATGGCCATGTCCCGGAACCTACCCGGGGGAGTACGCGTCGACGAATCCGGGGAGGACGGACTTCCGCGGGCCGTACTTGAGCGGAATAGGCTCAACTTTGTGTACCTTGGAAGAGTCATAGCCATGGGGAGAGCCGACGCGAGGAGGAGAAGCCGCACGTGGACGCCGAGCTGACCAACAGGAGCCGGGACGCGCTGAGCGCAGCGACCACCCGGGCCGTGTCCGAGGGGCACGCCGACCTGACCCCCGCGCATCTGCTGCTGGCGCTGCTCGCGGGCCAGGACAACGAGAACATCACCGATCTGCTGGCGGCCGCCGACGCCGACCAGGCCGCCGTGCGGTCCGGCGCGGAGCGGGTCCTCGCCGACCTGCCCAGCGTGACGGGCTCGACCGTGGCGCCGCCGCAGCCCAACCGCGAGCTGCTCGCCGTGATCGCCGACGCCGAACGGCGTGCCAGGGAGCTCGGGGACGAGTACCTCTCCACCGAGCACCTCCTCATCGGCGTCGCCGCCAAGGGTGGGCGGGCCGCCGAGGTGCTGTCCCAGGAGGGCGCCACGGCGAAGAAGCTGCAGGAGGCGTTCGAGAAGGCACGAGGAGGGCGCCGGGTGACCACGCCCGACCCCGAGGGCCGGTACAAGGCCCTGGAGAAGTTCGGCACCGACCTCACGGCCGCGGCCAGGGAGGGCCGGCTCGACCCGGTCATCGGCCGCGACCAGGAGATCCGCCGCGTCGTCCAGGTGCTGTCCCGCCGCACCAAGAACAACCCCGTGCTGATCGGCGAGCCCGGCGTCGGCAAGACCGCCGTCGTGGAGGGCCTCGCCCAGCGCATCGTGAAGGGCGACGTCCCGGAGTCCCTCCGCGACAAGCGGCTGGTCGCCCTCGACCTCGGCGCCATGGTCGCCGGGGCCAAGTACCGGGGCGAGTTCGAGGAGCGCCTCAAGACCGTCCTCTCCGAGATCAAGGAGAGCGAGGGCCGGATCATCACCTTCATCGACGAGCTGCACACCGTCGTGGGAGCGGGCGCCGGCGGCGACTCCGCCATGGACGCGGGCAACATGCTGAAGCCCATGCTCGCCCGGGGTGAGCTGCGTATGGTCGGGGCCACGACCCTCGACGAGTACCGCGAGCGGATCGAGAAGGACCCGGCGCTGGAGCGCCGCTTCCAGCAGGTGCTGGTCGCCGAGCCCACCGTCGAGGACACCATCGCCATCCTCCGCGGCCTCAAGGGACGCTACGAGGCGCACCACAAGGTGCAGATCGCGGACAGCGCCCTGGTGGCCGCCGCGACGCTCTCCGACCGGTACATCACCTCCCGCTTCCTGCCCGACAAGGCCATCGACCTCGTCGACGAGTCCGCCTCCCGGCTGCGCATGGAGATCGACTCCTCCCCGGTCGAGATCGACGAGCTGCAGCGCTCCGTCGACCGGCTGCGCATGGAGGAGCTCGCGCTGTCCAAGGAGACCGACGAGGCGAGCGTCCAGCGGCTGGAGAAGCTGCGCCGGGACCTCGCGGACAGGGAGGAGGAGCTGCGCGGGCTCACCGCGCGCTGGGAGAAGGAGAAGCAGTCCCTCAACCGCGTGGGCGAGCTCAAGGAGAAGCTCGACGAACTCCGCGGCCAGGCCGAGCGGGCCCAGCGCGACGGCGACTTCGACACCGCGTCCAAGCTGCTGTACGGGGAGATCCCGACGCTGGAGCGGGAGCTGGAGGCCGCCAGCGAGGCCGAGGCCCGGCAGGAGGCCGCCAAGGACACCATGGTCAAGGAGGAGGTCGGCCCGGACGACATCGCCGACGTCGTCGCCTCCTGGACCGGCATCCCGGCCGGGCGGCTGCTGGAGGGGGAGACCCGGAAGCTCCTGCGGATGGAGGAGGAACTGGGCAGGCGGCTGATCGGCCAGACCGAGGCCGTGGCGGCCGTGTCCGACGCCGTGCGCCGCTCGCGCGCCGGAGTCGCCGATCCCGACCGGCCCACGGGCTCGTTCCTCTTCCTCGGCCCGACCGGTGTCGGCAAGACCGAACTCGCGAAGGCCCTGGCGGACTTCCTCTTCGACGACGAGCGGGCGATGGTCCGCATCGACATGTCCGAGTACGGCGAGAAGCACAGCGTGGCGCGGCTCGTCGGGGCGCCGCCCGGGTACGTCGGTTACGAGGAGGGCGGCCAGCTCACCGAGGCGGTCCGCCGCCGCCCGTACAGCGTGGTGCTGCTCGACGAGGTGGAGAAGGCCCACCCCGAGGTCTTCGACATCCTGCTCCAGGTCCTCGACGACGGGCGGCTGACCGACGGGCAGGGCCGGACGGTGGACTTCCGCAACACCATCCTGATCCTGACCTCCAACCTCGGCAGCCAGTACCTGGTGGAGCCGCTGACCAGTGCCGAGGAGAAGAAGCAGCAGGTCCTGGAGGTGGTGCGGGCCTCGTTCAAGCCGGAGTTCCTCAACCGGCTGGACGATCTCGTCGTCTTCTCGGCCCTGGACAAGGAGGAACTGGAGCGCATCGCCGGGCTCCAGATCGCCCGGCTCGCCGAGCGGCTCGCCGAGCGCCGGCTCACCCTGGACGTCACCCCGCAGGCCCTCCAGTGGCTGGCCGACGAGGGCAACGACCCCGCCTACGGGGCCCGGCCGCTGCGCCGGCTGGTCCAGACGGCGATCGGGGACCGGCTCGCCAAGGAGATCCTCGCCGGTGAGGTGAAGGACGGCGACACGGTCCGGGTCGACCGGGCCGACGGCGGCCTGGTGGTGGGACCGGCGCGGTGAGCCACGCCCGGGTGGGGGTTGCGGGCCCCCGCCCGGGATGGGGGAGGATGGCCGCATCCGTACGAAGGGAAACACCCGGTGAGCATCGACCCGTCCTCGATTCCGAACTTCGGGGGACAGCCCCAGCCCCAGGCTGCGTCAGGACCGGCGGGCCCGGTCGTCCCCGACCAGGACCTGGTCAAGCAGCTCCTCGACCAGATGGAGCTGAAGTACGTCGTCGACGACGAGGGTGACCTCGCGGCGCCGTGGGAGGAGTTCCGCACGTACTTCATGTTCCGCGGCGAGGACGAGCAGCAGGTCTTCTCGGTGCGGACGTTCTACGACCGTCCCCACGAGCTGGAGGACAAGGCCCGCGTCCTCGACGCCGTCGACGACTGGAACCGCCGCACCCTGTGGCCGAAGGTCTACACGCACACCCACGAGGAGGAGGGGCAGCCCACGACCGTCCGCCTCATCGGCGAGGCGCAGATGCTGATCGGCACCGGCGTCAGCCTGGAGCACTTCGTCTCGTCGACGGTCAGCTGGGTGCGCGCGGCCATCGAGTTCGACAAGTGGCTGGTGGAGCAGCTCGGCCTCGCCCCGGCCGGGGAACCGGCCGACGAGAAGCCCGACGCCGACGCCTGAGGCTCCCGAAGCGTCTGAGGCACCTGACACGCCCGAGGCGCCTGGGGTGCCGCGGCGCGGAGTGCCCCGCAGGGGCTCACAGCGCCGTCGGGGCGACGGTCAGGTACGTCCCGTAGCACAACGACAGCCCGGCCAGGGCGGCGATCACCGTGACCGCCGCCGCTGGCCGGGCTTTCGCCAGCGCGGCCGCCAGCGGCAGCAGCAGCGGGAACGCCGGCAGCAGGAAACGAGGCTTGGACTCGAAGAAGCCCGAGCCGCCGACCGTGATGAGCACCAGCACCCCGGTGTAGACCAGCAGCGCGAGGGGCGGCCGGTCCAGCAGGAAGAGGGCGAAGAGCAGCACCCCGGCCCCGGCGATCAGCAGGGCCATGGGGAACCCGAAGAACGTCGGGGCGGTCACCATGCCCCGGATCACCTTCAGTGACCCGAGGCCCAGGTCGAACCGC
This sequence comes from Streptomyces tirandamycinicus, assembly GCF_003097515.1. Lineage (NCBI taxonomy): Bacteria > Bacillati > Actinomycetota > Actinomycetes > Kitasatosporales > Streptomycetaceae > Streptomyces > Streptomyces tirandamycinicus. The sequence goes on from NZ_CP029188.1 coordinate 1,230,337, forward strand.
GAGGTCCAGCCGCTCTGCACGGCGAAGTAGCCGCCCGGCACGTCGCCCTTGCGCACCCCGACCCACAGCACGTAGCCCAGCCAGCCGGCGGGCGCCAGCGCCGCGGCGGCCCAGACGGGCGCCCGGCCGCCCTTGGTGCCCCTCCGTCTCCACAGCTCGCAGCCGGCCACCGCGCAGACGGCCGCGGCGACCGCGATCCCGTTGGGCCGGGTCAGCCCGGCGAGGGCGGCCAGCGCTCCAGCCCACAGCCAGCGTCCGGACACCAGCGCGTACAGCGACCAGGCCGCGAACGCCGTCAGCAGCGGCTCGGTGTAGGCCATGGACAGGACGACCGCGTGCGGCAGCAGCCCCCACAGCAGAACGACGAGCGTCGCGAGCCTGCGGCCGTGGAGCCGCTCGACGACCGCGTAGATGCCCCACGCCGCCGCGCCCGCGGCGGCCCACGACAGCGCGAGCCCCGCGGTGCCGCCCGTGACCGGCAGTACGGACATGACGGAGCGGATCAGCCCCGGGTAGAGCGGGAAGAACGCGAGATCGGACTGGACGGCCCCGTCCGGCCAGTACACCGTGCGCCCGTAGCCCTGCGTGGCGATGCCGACGTACCACTTGGAGTCCCACGAGGTGGCGAGCAGTGCCCGTGGCGAGCGGCCGATGTGCCAGGCCCACAGGGCCACCACGGCCATGCCGGTCAGCCGTGCGGCCGCGAACAGCCCCAGGGCGGGCGCCGCCCGGTGAAGCGCCGCACGCGGGCGGGACACGGCCCGGCCGTCGGCGGACGCGGCCTTGTCGAAGGTCTCGGCGAACAGGGGGCACCTCCGTGCGCGCGTGTGCCGTCACCCCGACCTTCGGCGGTGCGCGCGCGGTGCGCGACCGCTGGGCAGCCGCCCGGGTGGATCGACCCGCGGGCGCACCGGGGCGCGCGTGTCGGCGTTGACGGCGTGACGGCGTGACGGCGTGACGGCGTGACGACGTGACGGCGTGTCGGCGTGACGAAGCCGGCCGTCCGGACCGGGCTCGCAGCCGCACCGCCGGGCTCGGTGGCAGGGCGCTGTCCGCCGTATTCTGACCACACCTGGGAAGGAGCCGCCCATGAGCGTCGACGCGCTCGTGCACACCGAGTTCCCCAAGGGATACACGGTCCTGTTCGGAGCCGACGGAAAGCTGATCATGACTCCGCGGAGCTTCGAGCACTCCAGCACGATCAAGTCGATGCAGTACGACACGATCGTGTCCCTCGGACGCCATGCGAAGACCGTCTCCGACGTCTACATCGACTTCCCCGCAGACGAGAACTCCGCCCCCGATCTGGCGATCCTCCGCGAGGACGCCCGCCGGGAGGGCAGGCGCTACGGCTTCGAGGACGTCCTGCTGATCTCCGAGGTCGTTTCGACCTCCTCCGCACGCAAGGACTACGACGACTGCACCGCGAAGTACGGCCGCTACGGCATCCCGATCTACCTGGTGGTGGACCCCTACGCCCAGGAAGTCGTCCTCCACACTCAGCCGACCGGCACCGGTTACATCGCGGCGCACACCCACAAGTACGGCACGGGCAAGCTCCCCATCCCGCTGGCCGACGGCCGCACCTTCACCCTCGACCTCGACGAGCTTCCGCGTCCGGAGCCCGAGGCGGACGCCCGTTGACGAGGGACTCCCGGTGCGGCGGTGCCCTTGGCACCGCCCCCGTCGTCGAAGGTGGTCGTTCCGGGTCGGGCGCGACTCGCCGTGGTCGGCGTGGGTGACCGCCCACGTACTGGCCTGAGCCGGCGGGCCGCTCGTCCTCGGCCGAGTCGCCGCCGCGGTGCGACGGCAGCGCGGCACGGCGAGGAGTGCTGCGGACAGGTGACGCGGCCGACCAGGCGGCAGTCGAGTGCGGGTGCTCGGCGGCTCGGAGCAACCAGGCCCTGTGGCCGGAACAATCGCCGGTACGTCTTCGGCTCAGGTGTCCAGCCCCTTGAGTCGGGAGACGGCCTCCTCCAGGACGTCGGTCCGCTTGCAGAAGGCGAACCGCACGAAGGGTGCCCCTGCCTCCCGGTGGTCGTAGAAGACGGCGTTGGGATGGCCACGACGCCGCAGCGTTCCGGGCGCGGCAGAAGGCGAAGCCGTCCGGCTCTCCGAGCGGGCGGATGTCGGTGGTGACGAAGTACGTTCCGGCGGGCCGGTAGACCTCGAAGCCGGCGGCCGCGAGGTCCCGAGCTCAGCAGGTCGCGCTCGGCTCTCAGGTCCTCGCGGAGCCGGTCGAAGTACGCGTGCGGCAGGGCCGGCGCCTCGGCGACCGCGTACTGGAACGGGCCCGACGAGACGTAGGTGAGGAACTGCTTGGCCGAGCGGACGGCCGCGACCAGCGGCGCTGCGGCGGTCACCCGGGTCACCGCTCTTTCACGCACTCATTCGCATGCGGGCCCATAGGGCTACACCCCCGAGCGACAGTGACGGGTTGTGTACACATGGGACACTCGGTACCCTTGGGCGCATGACGCAACCCATGCCCATAGAGTCCATTCGTGATGTCCGGGCACACCTGGCCGAGGTCGTGGAGCGGGCCGACCGGGACGACGTGCCTACCGTCATCACCCGGCGCGGCAAGCAGGTCGCCGCCGTGGTGTCCATCGAGGTGCTGCGCAAGTACCAGGAGTGGGAAGAGCGCGAGATCAACCGGATCATCGACGAGCGCATGACCAGCCCGACACCCGGCATCCCGATCGAGGACATCATGAGGGAGACGCTGGCGCGCAGTGAGTGAGTACCGCACCGTCTTCCGACCCGAGGCTCAGGCCGAACTCCGCAAGATCCCGCGAGGCGTGGCCCTCCGTATTCTGGCCAAGCTGACTGAGCTGGAGAGCGACCCGATGGGGTTCGACACCACGGCGCTCGTCTCCCAGCCCGACCGGCGCCGCCTACGGGTGGGCGACTATCGCGTGCTCTACACGATCGACAACGGCGAGCTGGTGGTATGGGTCGTCCACGTCGGGCATCGCTCCACCGTCTACGACACCTGAGCACTCCGTTTTCCTGCTGGTCGCCACCCCGTCAAAGGCACCACCGAGCGATCGTCTCGTGGCGGGCAACCGAGCGCATCAACGCCGAACGCGCATCGCTGCCTTCGCACCGACCCGGTGTCGCGGGCCGACTGGAACCGCCGGCATCAGCTTCGCGGCAGGCACGCCACCAGGGAATGGAAGGGCTCCGAGCTGGAGCAATGGGAGTACGAGATCACCAGCGGCGGCTGGGTCCGCTACTTGGTCAGCCCGGACACCTCGACTGTGATCCTGGTGTATGCCTTTCCGGGGCACCCGAAGGACACCGAGTAGTAGCCACCGGCGGTGGTCAGCGCGCGAATGCCTTGTAGAGCCGTTTCGTCGCGTCGGCCAGTACGTCGACGCGCTTGCAGAACGCGAACCGGACGTAGGGTGCCCCCGTCTCCTTGTGGTCGTAGAAGACCGCGTTCGGGATGGCGACGACACCCGCCCGCTCGGGGAGGGCGCGGCAGAAGGCGAAGCCGTCGCTCTCACCGAGGGGGCGGATGTCGGTGGTGACGAAGTAGGTGCCTGCCGGCCGGAACACCTTGAAGCCCGCTTGCTCCAGACCGTCCGCGAGCAGCTCCCTCTTGCCCCGCATATCGGCGCGGAACTCCTCGAAGTAGCTGTCCGGCAGGCGCAGGGCCTCCGCGACCGCGTACTGGAAGGGGCCGGAGGCCACGTACGTCAGGTACTGCTTCGCGGAGCGTACGGCGGTGACGAGTTCTGCGGTACTCGTGACCCAGCCGACCTTCCAGCCGGTGAACGAGAACGTCTTGCCGGCCGAGCCGATGGTCACGGTGCGCTCGCGCATCCCGGGGAGGGTCGCGATCGGCGTGTGCTCGCCGTCGAAGACCAGGTGCTCGTACACCTCGTCGGTGACGACCAGCAGATCGCGCTCGGCGGCCAGCTCCGCGACGGCCGCCAGCTCCTCGCGGCCGAGGACCATGCCGGTCGGGTTGTGCGGGGTGTTCAGCAGGATGACGCGGGTGCGGTCGGTGACGGCGTCGCGGAGTTCGTCCAGGTCCAGGACGTAGGCGCCCTCCCGGGGCCGGAGCGTGACGGGTACGCGGGTGCCGCCCGCCATGGCGATGCAGGCGGCGTACGAGTCGTAGTACGGCTCCAGGGCGACGACCTCGTCGCCGGGCTCGACGAGGGCGAGCAGCGATGCCGCGATGGCCTCGGTGGCACCGGCCGTGACCAGCACCTCGGTGTCGGGGTCGTACCCGAGGCCGTAGCGGTCGCGCTGATGGGCGGCGATCGCGGTGCGCAGCTCGGGCACGCCCGGGCCGGGCGGGTACTGGTTGCCGCGGCCGTCCCGCAGCGCCCGCACCGCCGCCTCCCGCACCTCCTCGGGGCCGTCCGTGTCCGGGAAGCCCTGGCCGAGGTTGATGGAGCCGGTGCGCACGGCCAGCGCGGACATCTCGGCGAAGATCGTCGTTCCGAACTCGGCGAGGCGGCGGTTGAGCAGCGGCCGGGGGCCCGGTGTGCGTCCTGGAGCTGTCATGCCGGCCATCCTGCGCGCAACCTCTGGACTAGCTCAAGTCCGCTTTGGGCCGGGAGGGCCCCGGGCATCTCCCAGGCAGCCGGAAGCAGCCTCGCTTCGGGGGACGAAAGCAGGTGGGGTCAATGATCGAGATCGTGATCGGCATAGGGGCGATCGTGGCCGTCGGGCTCGTGCTGGCCGTGGCCGGAGGCGGGCGCTTGCGCCGCCGGCGCCGCCGCGGCGGCAGCTGGTGGGCGGGCGGACACAGCGGTTCCTCCTCCGGCGCGGGGGTCTCCTGTGGTGGGAGTTCGTCCTGCGGCGGAGGAGGGTCGTCGTGCGGTGGCGGCTGCGGTGGCGGCAGCTGACGGGCGGGTGCGGTGGCGGCAGCTGACGGGTGGGTGCGCGACGCCGGTGTCGGCAGCCGACGGGCGTGCCTGACGGCGGTGGCCGGTGACGGGCGTATGCGCGACGGCGGCGGCTGACCGGCGCATGCGCGACGGCGGGGGCGGCTGACACGGGCCGCCGGGCCGCCGGGACCGGGGGCGCCCGGGCGGATCGAACTTCCGCCGGGCGCCTTCCTGTTGACGGCCGATGCACTAATCCGCCGCAGTTGTGCACTTCCCTGGTGGGTTTCCGTTGAACAGTTGAACCGTAAGGCCCCCCAGGGGATGTAATGCACGTCAAGTTGGGTAAAAGCGCTGTGGACGCCGCGCACTTCATGATTCCCTCGCTGTTGAGAACATCCAGCCCTCGGACCGTCTGTGGACCCGAGTCGGCAGATCCCCCACCCTCCCTGTGCTGCCCCCGGGGCGCCCCGGTCCACCCGTCACGCGTGTATTGCGGAGCCGACCCATGCTCACGACCCTGAAGACCTCCTACACCGACACCCGCGCGGCCGATCTGGCCTGGGCGCTGGGGCGGGAGCCGCTGCCCGCGCTCGCCGAGCTCGATCTGGAACTGCCGGGTGCCAAGCTGCAGTTGAGACTTCTGGGCGCCTCCCACCAGGTGCTGCTCGAAGGGGAGCGCGGCACCTGCTCCGAGACGGTGGCGTGCATGCCCGGCCGCAGCACCCCGCTGCCGCTGGGCGTGGCCCGGCGGCTCGGGGACTGGGAGTACGAGTTCGCCGCGCGGGTGGAGACGCTGTCCGAGCGGTCGTTCGCGGGGCGGGCGCAGGAGCTGCTGGCGCTGGTGGCGGACCATCCGCACGGGCTGGCCGGCACGTTCCCCGGTTCGCCGCACGCCTTCACGGCGATGGTCGCCCAGCAGGTCGACGGCCAGATGCGCTGGCGGACCTGGCACGCGTACCCCCAGGAGGGCCAGTTGGTCGTCACCCGCACCCATGTCGGCGCACGGCTGCCCGTCCAGCGCTGAGCCCACGGCCACGGCATTTCGGGGCAGTTGCACCCGTGTGGGTGACGCTTCGGGACGTTGATGTGACGTAGCGTTACGGCATGATCGACCAGCCTGTGTCAGCACCGGTGCGGGGCGGGGTGCGGCCGCCGCCCGTCCGGCCGGACGCGGGCCGGTTCCTCGTCCTCCTGGTGGTCTTCGTCTGCGCCGCCTGCGGCCTGGTGTACGAGCTCGAACTGGTCGCCCTCGCCTCCTATCTGATCGGTGACTCCGTCACCCAGGCGTCCGTCGTGCTCTCCGTCATGGTCTTCGCGATGGGCATCGGCTCGCTGCTCGCCAAGCGGCTGCGCTGCCATGCCGCCGTCGGCTTCGGACTGGTGGAGGCGGCGCTCGCGCTGATCGGCGGCTGCTCGGCCCTGGTGCTGTACGCGGCGTTCGCCTGGCTCGGTGAGGCGCGGTACGCCCTGGTGGCCTTCTCGCTCGCGATCGGGGTGCTGATCGGCGCCGAGATCCCGCTGCTGATGAGCCTGATCCAGCGGGCGTCCCGGCGCGGCGGGCGGGGCGAGGAGGACGCCGCGGGGACGGTCGCGGACCTCTTCGCCGCGGACTACGTGGGTGCGCTCGTCGGCGGTCTGGCCTTCCCCTTCCTGCTGCTGCCCTGGCTCGGCCAGCTGACCGGTGCCCTGCTCACGGGCGCGGTGAACGCCGTGGCGGGCGGGGCTCTGGTGCTGTGGCTGTTCCGGCGGGACCTGTCGCCGCGGTCGCGGTGGTGGCTGCTCGGGGCGAATCTGACGGTCCTGGCGGTGCTGACCACCGCGACGGCGCTGGTCGGCGACTTCGAGGCGGCGGCGCGGCGTGCGGTGTACGGCGAACCGGTGCGGGTGGCCGTGCACACCGGGGTGCAGGAGGTCGTCCTGACCGGTGCGGAGGACGGGCCGGTCGATCTGTTCCTGGACGGCCGGCTGCAGATGAGCGGAGGGGACGAGGACCGGCACCACCGGGCCCTGGTGCGTCCCGCGCTGCGCCAGGGCCCGCACGCGCACGTGCTGGTCCTCGGCGGCGGCGACGGGCTGGCGGCGCGCGAGGTGCTCCGCCACCCGGGGGTGCGCTCGGTCACGGTGGTCGAACTCGACCCGGGGATGGTGCGGCTGGCGCGCACGGATCCCGCACTGGCCGCGCTGAACGGGCATGTGTACCGGGATCCGCGGCTGAGGGTCGTGTACGCGGACGCGTTCCGCTGGCTGCGGGGCACGTCCGCACCCCGCCACGGGTACGACGTGGTCGTCGCGGACCTGCCCGACCCGGGCGTCACGCCGAGCGCCAAGCTGTACTCGCAGGAGTTCTACGGGCTCGCCGCCGGGGTCCTCGCGGACGGCGGACGGCTCGTCGTGCACGCCGGACCGGTCGGGACGCGCCCGCACGCCTACTGGACGGTCGAGTCCACCATCCGGGCGGCCGGGTTCGCCACCCGGCCCTACCGCGCTCCGGGCCGCCCCGACCGCGGCTTCGTCCTCGCGGTCCCCGCCGCCATGGGCACCCCGCCGGACCCGGGACCCGGGGTGCTCGGCGTCGAGGAGCAGCGGCCGCGGGGGGTGCCGCCGTCGACGCTGCTGCGCCCGCGGTACGCCGAGTGAGCGCCGTGAGGCGTGCGGGTTCCGCGCAGAAGGTCTCCCGCCGGGCCGAGGCTGAGTAGGCTCGGCTTCCATGGAGCATGAGGTGTTCGTTCCGGTACCGGCAGACAGGCTTCGGCGGACTCTGGCCGACCCCGCGCGGGTCGCCCGGTGCGTCCCGGGGCTCCAGCGGGACGCCGACGCGTCGGCGGGCCCGCTCGCGGGCCGGCTGAAGGTCCGGGTGGGCGGTCACACGATCACCTACCGGGGCGCGCTCCGCATCACCGAACGGGACGGCGGCTTCACGGCCGAGGGGGAGGGCACGGAGGCCCGGGGCCACGGCTCGGCCAAAGTGGCGCTGACCGTCCTGCTCACCGAGACCGAGGGCGGTACCACGCTCTCCTTCACCGGATCGGCCCATGCGGACGGCCGCCTCGCCGAGGCGGCTCCCGACGCCGCCGAGCAGTCCGCCACCCGACTGCTCGACCGGTTCGCCGCGTCCCTGGCCACCGCGGCGCAGGACGAGGAGCGCGAGGCGGCCGCCGGCGCCGGTGCGGAGGCTGAGGGAGGCGGGGCGGACGCGACCGCCGAGAGGGCAGCCACCGACGGGGTATCCACCGAGGGCGCCACGGGCGAGGGCGGGGACGAGGGCGCCACCGCAGGGGGCGGGGACGAGGGCGCGACCGCAGGGGGAGCATCTGCCGAGGGGTCGACCGCCGAGGGTTCGACCGCCGAGAGCGCTGACGACGGCGTTGCTCCGGGCGGTTCCGGCGGTTCCGGGCGTTCCGGCGGTTCCCCCGGACGGCCGGAGGCCCCGGCCGGGGACGAGCCCCCCGCATCGAGTTCCGGCCCCTCGGCGCCCTCGGCCGGTGTGGGCGGCACACCCGAGGACGGGCCGGACGGCGAAGAGGACCAGAGCGCGTCCCTGTTCGAGGCGGACGTGCCTCCGTCGTCACTGGACCCGTTGGCGGACGAGGTGCTCGGCGAGGACGACGAACCGCCCGCTGAAGCGGCCCACGCCCGCCGGACGATGATCGGCCGCAGTGCGGAGGAGGTCGACCACGCGCCGCCGCGCGGCCGGTACGCCCCCGTACCCGCGCCCCAGCCCGCCTCGGCCGGTAGCACCCTGCGCTGGGTCGCCCCCGCCGCCGCGCTCGCCATCGCCTCCGCCGTGGTGGTGGGACGGGCATTGCGCCGTCGCAGGTAGCCGACGGCCCCTCAAGCGGCCTAGACGAGCAGGGCACACCGGGCCGGCCGACAGTAGGGTCGGGGTGTGAGTAGCGAAGAGAACGTCCGGCTCACCGCCGGCGACGCCGAGTTGACGGTCACTCCGGGCAACGGCTGCCGGATCAGCAGCTTGCGCGTCGCGGGTACCGAGCTGCTGCGACAGGGCGAGCGATATGGCTGCTTCCCGATGGTTCCCTGGTGCGGCCGCACCGGGAACGCCCGCTTCCGCAACGGCGGGGTGGAGCACCGGCTGCCGGTCAACGACCCGCCGCACGCCATCCACGGCACCGGCCGGGACACCGCGTGGCGCACCGCCCGCACCGGTCCCACCGAGGCCGTCTTCACCTACGAACTCGGCGAACCCTGGCCGTACACCGGGCTCGTCACCCAGACGTTCGAGCTGACCGAGGACTCGCTGACGCTCCAGCTGGGCGTCGAGACGTACGGCGACTCCTTTCCCGCCCAGGCGGGCTGGCACCCGTGGTTCCTGCGCCATGCCTTTCCCGACGGCAAGGGCGCCCGGCTCGACTTCATCCCCGACTGGCAGGAGGAGCGCGGGCCCGATTACCTGCCCACCGGCCGGCGGATCGGGCCGACGCCCGGCCCCTGGGACGACTGCTTCGGCATGGAGGACGGCGTCGACGTCACCCTCACCTGGCCGGAGCACCTGGAGCTGACGGTGAAGAGCCGCACCGAGTGGGTGGTCGTCTACGACGAGCAGGAGGAGGCGGTCTGCGTCGAGCCGCAATCCGGCCCGCCGAACGGTCTCAACACGCATCCTCGCCTGGTCACGCCCATCGACCCGCTCGAGATCTCGACGACCTGGTCATGGCGACGTCCGGTGTAGGGACGTGGCCGGCGTAGGGAAATGACCGGTGTAGGGACCTGGCCGGCGCAGCCGGTCGGGGGCACCTCCCGGGCCCGAATGGCCACGGGGCAGTCCGCGCGGACGTTCCCGGCCGGGCGGGACTCTCGCCACACGCCCTAAGCTCGTGACCATGACTGACGTACGTGCTGAGCTGCTCCAGCAGATCAAGGACAAGGCCGTGGTGCACGGCAGGGTGACCCTCTCCTCGGGGCGTGAGGCCGACTACTACATCGACCTTCGCCGGATCACGCTGGACGGCGAGGCGGCGCCGATGGTCGGCCAGGTCATGCTGGATCTGACCCGGGACCTGGACTTCGACTGCGTCGGCGGCCTGACGCTGGGAGCCGACCCCGTCGCGTCCGCGATGCTGCATGCCTCCGCCGCCCGCGGCGGGCGTCTGGACGCCTTCGTCGTACGGAAGGCCCAGAAGACGCACGGAATGCAGCGGCGTATCGAGGGCGCGGACGTCAAGGGCCGCCGCTGCCTGGTGGTCGAGGACACCTCCACGACCGGCGGTTCCCCCCTCACCGCCGTCGAGGCCGTCCGCGAGGCCGGCGGGGAGGTCGTCGCCGTGGCCACGATCGTGGACCGCGGCGCCGCCGGGGCGATCGCCGAGGCGGGGCTGCCCTATCTGACCGGATTCGAACTGTCGGACCTCGGTCTCGACTGATTCGGACGGCCGGATCTGACCTGCGCTTTCCGCAAGGGGTGGGCGTTTCACGTGAAACGTCCCGCCCCTTGCTCTCCGAGCCGCCATGGGCGTCTGGAAAGATAGGTGCGACGATGACGTCGCCCCCAGGTCAGGGTGCCAAGCAACGCAAACCGCACATCACAAGGAGCGGACAGATGCCCATCGCAACCCCCGAGGTCTACAACGAGATGCTCGACCGGGCGAAGGCAGGCAAGTTCGCCTACCCGGCCATCAACGTCACCTCGTCCCAGACCCTGCACGCTGCGCTGCGCGGCTTCGCGGAGGCCGAGAGCGACGGCATCGTCCAGATCTCCACCGGTGGTGCGGAGTACCTGGGTGGCCAGTACAACAAGGACATGGTGACCGGCGCCGTCGCCCTCGCCGAGTTCGCGCACATCGTGGCCGACAAGTACCCGGTCAACATCGCCCTGCACACCGACCACTGCCCGAAGGACAAGCTGGACGGCTACGTCCGCCCGCTGCTGGCCGTCTCCGAGCAGCGGGTCGCCCAGGGCAAGAACCCGCTCTTCCAGTCGCACATGTGGGACGGCTCCGCCGAGACCCTCGCCGACAACCTGGCCGTCGCGCAGGAGCTGCTGGCCCGCGCGGTCGCCGCCAAGATCATCCTCGAGGTCGAGATCACCCCGACCGGCGGCGAGGAGGACGGCGTCACGCACGAGATCAACGACGAGCTGTACACCACCGTCGAGGACGCCATCCGCACCGCCGAGGCGCTGGGCCTGGGCGACAAGGGCCGCTACCTGCTCGCCGCGTCCTTCGGCAACGTCCACGGCGTCTACAAGCCGGGCAACGTCGTGCTCCGCCCGGAGCTGCTCAAGGAGCTCCAGGAGGGCGTCGCGGCCAAGTACGGCACGTCCGAGCCGTTCGACTTCGTGTTCCACGGCGGCTCCGGCTCCACGGCCGAGGAGATCGCGGTCGCGCTGGAGAACGGCGTCGTCAAGATGAACCTCGACACCGACACCCAGTACGCCTTCACCCGCCCCGTCGCGGACCACATGTTCAAGAACTACGACGGTGTGCTGAAGGTCGACGGCGAGGTCGGTTCCAAGAAGACCTACGACCCGCGCACCTGGGGCAAGGCCGCCGAGGCCGGCATGTCCAAGCGTGTCCTCGAGGCCTGCCAGGTGCTGCGCGCCGCCGGCAACAAGATGAAGTAGGCGGCAGATGAAGTAAGCGGGACGAGATGCAGTCCGACGTGAGGCCCGGCACCGGCGAACGGTGCCGGGCCTTCGTCCTGTCCGGAAGGATCGGCCGTTGAAGCACCAGCCGCACCAGTCGCACCAGCCGCACCAGCCGCACCAGCCGCACCGGAAGCACCGGACCCCGTACGACTTCGACACCCCACTCGACCGGCGTGGTACCGCCAGCGTGCAGTGGGACGGCGTCGCCGACCGGTTCGGCGCCGCGGGACTGCTGCCCTTCACCATCTCCGACATGGACTTCGCCTCACCGCCGCCGGTGCTGGACGCGCTGCGCGAGCGCCTGGCACACGGGGTGTTCGGCTACACCGACTGGCGGCTCGGCCCGTTCCGCGAGGCGATATGCGACTGGTTCGCCCGGCGGCACGGCACCGGGCTCGATCCGGAGCGGATCGTGTACGGGCCTTCGGTGCTCAGCCAGCTGTCGCAGCTGCTGCGGATGTGGACGCGGCCCGGGGAAGGGGTCGTCGTCCACGCCCCCACATACGACGGCTTCCGCAGAACGGTGACCGGGCTCGGACGGCGGCTCCGGCCCGTCGCGGTGGGCGACGAGGAGGGTCTGGAGCGGGAGCTCGCCCGGCCCGACGCGAAGGTGCTGATCCTCTGTTCGCCCCACAACCCCACCGGACGGGTGTGGACCGAGGACGAGCTGAAGGGGTTCGCCCGGCTGGCGGGGGAGCACGGGGTCGCCGTGATCTCGGACGAGATCCATGCGGACTTCGTGCACGACGGGCACCGGCATCTGCCGTGGACGGGCTTCGCGGACGACGGGGGCCGGTGGGCCGTGGTCGCCTCGGCGTCGAAGGCGTTCAACTTCCCCGCCCTGAACGGTTCGTACGGCATCATCGGCGATCCCGGGGAGCGTGCGGCGTTCATCCGGCGGATGGAGACGGGTGAGGGGCTCGGCTCCCCGGCCGTGCTGTCGCTGACGGCCCATGTCGCCGCCTACCGGCACGGCGCCGGCTGGCTGGACGCCGCCCGCGCCTATGTGGCGGGGAATCTGGCGATGCTGGAGGAGCGGCTGCGGTCGGCCTTCCCGGACCTCGGCTGGGAGCCGCCGCAGGCCGGGTATCTGGCGTGGATCGACCTCCGGGCGCTGCGGGTGGACGACGAGGCGCTGCAGCGGGAGCTGGTCGAGCGGGAACGCGTCGCGATCATGCCGGGCACGGTGTACGGGGCGGAGGGCTTCGTGCGCCTCAATCTGGGCTGCCCTCGTTCCAAGGCCGAGGCGGGCGCCGACGCGCTGGTGCGGGCCCTGACCAGGCTGTCCTGAAGATTCCCCGCCCGTCCGGGGCAGGCCCGGGCGGCATGGCCCGGGCGGGCGGTGACCGTGACCCGCCCGGGTCGCCACGGGCACCGTGGGGCGGGATGATTCGCCCCATGGACATCAGGCTCGCGTCGGTCACCGGGCGCTGGATCGTCCTGACGACCGTTCTCGGGTCCAGCATGGCGCTGCTCGACTCCACCGTCGTCAACGTCGCCCTCCCCCACATCGGTGAGGACCTCGACGCCGACCTCGCCGAGCTGCAGTGGACGGTCAACGCGTACATGGTGACCCTCGCCGGGCTGATCCTGCTGGGCGGGGCGCTGGGGGACCGGTACGGGCGCCGGCGGGTGTTCGTCGTCGGTGTGCTGTGGTTCGCGGTCGCGTCGCTGGCCTGCGGACTGGCGCCGAACGCCCATGTCCTGATCGCCGCCCGCGCGCTGCAGGGCATCGGCGGGGCACTGCTCACCCCGGGGTCGCTCGCGCTGATCCAGGCGAGTTTCCACCGGGACGACCGGGCCAGGGCCGTGGGGCTGTGGTCCGGGTTCGGCGGGGTCGGCGCGGCGGCCGGACCGTTCCTCGGCGGGTGGCTGGTGGACGGCCCGGGCTGGCGGTGGATCTTCCTGCTGAACGTGCCGCTGGCCGCGCTCTGCGTGCCCGTCGCGCTGCGCCATGTGCCCGAGTCGCGCGACCCCGCGGCGCACGGCCGGTTCGACGTGCTGGGCGCGGTGCTGGGGGCACTGAGCCTCGCACTGGTGACGTACGCGCTGATCGACGGCTCGTGGTGGAGCGGCGTCGTGGGCGTCCTGACGGGTGCCGCGTTCATCCGGCTGGAGCGCCGCCGGAAGAACGCCATGCTGCCGGTGTCGATCTTCCGGTCCCGGCTGTTCACCGCGGTCAATCTGGTGACGGTGTGCGTGTACGCGGGGTTCAGCGGGTTCTTCTTCCTCACCGCGCTGCAACTCCAGGTCGTCTCGGGCTACTCGGCTCTCGCCGCGGGCACCGCCCTGCTGCCCACCACCGTGCTGATGCTGCTGCTGTCCGCGAGGTCCGGGCAGCTGGGCGAGCGGATCGGCCCGCGCATCCCGCTCACGGTGGGGCCGCTGCTGAGCGCGGCCGGGATGCTGCTGATGCTCCGGGTCGGCGCAGACGCCTCGTACCCCGCCGATGTGCTGCCCGCGCTGCTGGTGCTGGGCCTGGGCATGGTGACCCTGGTGGCCCCGCTGACCGCGACCGTGCTGGCGTCCGTGGACACGGCGCGGGCCGGGATCGCCAGCGGCGTCAACAACGCGGCGGCCCGCGCGGCGGGGCTGCTCGCGGTGGCCGCGCTGCCGATGCTGGCCGGGATGGGGCCGGAGGCGTACCGGATGCCGGATCGGTTCGCGGCGGCCTTCGCCCGGGCGATGCCCCTGTGCGCGCTGATCCTGGTGGTGGGCGCGGTGCTGGCCTGGGCGATGGTGCGGCGGCCGGCGGACTGGCACTGCCCCGCCACCTGCAAGGTGCACTGCGGCGTCGGCGCGCCGCCGCTGGAACCGCGGCGTGGACGGGAACCGCGGCGTGGACGGGAACCGGGCCGGCCGGGGACGCCGGAGGCGCCGGGGGAGCCCTCGGACGGGCCCTCCGGCTGAGGCGGGGAAACCCGCCGCCCGCCCCGCCCCCGCGAACCGATCCGGCATCCGGCACGGCTCGGCGGGGCCGGCGCGGTCACCCCCGCGATCACCGGCACCGGCTCGGCGGAAGGGCGGGCGACCTGTGACACTGAAGCCATGGCCATCCACGAGAATCTGCTGGGGGGACCACCCCCCACCCATCTGCCCGACGACCCCGAGCCGCGGGAGCTGCTCGCGAGCGGCACGGCTCCCGCCGATGTCGCCGCGAAGTACCCGACCTCCTCGCTCGCCTGGGCCCAGCTCGCCGACGACGCCTTCGAGGCCGGACGGGTCGTCGAGTCGTACGCGTACGCGCGTACGGGGTACCACCGGGGACTCGACGCGCTGCGCCGCAGTGGCTGGAAGGGCCACGGCCCGGTGCCGTGGGAGCACGAGCCCAATCGCGGCTTCCTGCGTGCCCTGCACGCTCTCGCCCGCGCCGCGCAGGCGATCGGCGAGCAGGACGAGTACGACCGCTGCAGCGCGTTCCTGCGCGACTCGTCCGAGACGGCGGCCGACACCCTCGGCTGACGGCGACGCGAGCGTCCCCGCCGGTCCGGACGCGGTGGGAGCGGGCGGGTGCCCCGGCGGGCGCCCGCCCCCTCGCGTCACCGGTGGGGCCCGTGCTTATGATGCGCGAGGGGACCGGGGCTCCGAGACCAGCAACGGAAGGAGCGGACCGCTACCCGGACACATGTGTCAGGAGACGGCGAATGTCGCAATTTCCCGATGCCTCCGGAGCGGGTTCGGTCACCCCGAACCTCGACTTCGCGGGCACGACCCCGTACGAGGACTACGTCCAGGCAGACGTCCTCACCCACCTCCAGCACCCCCTCTCCGACGATCCCGGGGAGATGGTGTTCCTGGTGACCACCCAGGTGATGGAGCTGTGGTTCACCGTCATCGTCCACGAGTGGGAGACCGCCTCCCGGGCCCTGCGCCGTGACGAGGTGCCCGTCGCGATGGACGCGCTGAAGCGCTCCGTGCGGGAGCTGGACGCGCTGAACGCCTCCTGGCGGCCGCTCTCGCAGCTCACCCCCGTGCAGTTCAACGCGTACCGCGCCGCCCTCGGCGAGGGCTCCGGCTTCCAGTCCGCGATGTACCGGCGGATGGAGTTCCTGCTCGGTGAGAAGTCCGCGTCCATGCTGGTGCCGCACCGCGGCGCCCCGCGCGTCCACGCCGAGCTGGAGAAGGCCCTCCACGAGCCGAGCCTCTACGACGAGGTGCTCCGTCTGCTCGCCCGCCGCGGGCTGCCCGTTCCCCCGTCCGTCCTCGACCGCGACCTGTCGCAGCGCTACGAGCCGTCGCCCGAGGTCGAGCGGGTGTGGGCGGAGGTCTACGCGAACGAGGACCAGGACGCCGAGCTCGTCCGCCTCGGCGAGGCGCTGACCGACGTCGGCGAACTGGTGTGGCGCTGGCGCAACGACCACCTCGTCGCCACCCGGCGCGCCATGGGCGCCAAGGCCGGCACCGGCGGCTCCGCGGGCGTCGCCTGGCTGGAGAAGCGGGCGGCCAAGAACGTCTTCCCCGAGCTGTGGACGGCGCGCAGCCATGTCTGAGACGCGCCTGAGGGAACGGGCCGCGGAACGGGACGCGGCGGACGAACTGGCCAAGCGGCGGGAGCTGTTCGCGCTCGACGACAGCACGGTCTACCTGGACGGGAACTCGCTCGGCGCCCTGCCGCGCCACGTCCAGGACCGGATGGCCGACGTCGTCGGCAGGCAGTGGGGCGAACTGCGCATCCGCTCCTGGGACGAGAGCGGCTGGTGGACGGCGCCGGAGCGGATCGGCGAGCGGATAGCCCCACTCGTCGGCGCCGCCCCCGGGCAGGTCGTCGTCGGCGACTCCACCAGCGTGAACGTCTTCAAGGCCGTGGTCGCGGCGGTGCGGATGGCGCCGGCCGACCGGGACGAGATCCTCGTCGACGCCACGACCTTCCCCACCGACGGGTACATCGCCGAGTCGGCGGCCCGGCTGACCGGCCACCGGACGGTCGTCGTCGACCCCGCCGACGTGTCCGACGCGGTGGGCCCGCGCACCGCCGCGGCACTCGTCAACCACGTCGACTACCGCACCGGCCGCCTGCACGACCTGCCGGGGATCACCGCGGCGCTGCACGCGCAGGGCGCTCTCGCCGTCTGGGACCTCTGCCACAGCGCGGGCGCGCTGCCCGTGGGCCTCGACGAGCACGGGGTGGACCTCGCGGTCGGCTGCACGTACAAGTACCTCAACGGCGGTCCCGGTTCGCCCGCGTACCTGTACGTCGCCGAGCGCCACCAGGGCCGCTTCGACTCGCCGCTGCCCGGCTGGAACTCGCACGCCGACCCGTTCGGGATGACCCGCGGCTACCGGCCGGCCGAGGGCGCGGTGCGCGGCCGGGTCGGCACGCCCGACATCCTCTCCATGCTGGCGCTGGAGGCGGCACTCGACGTGTGGGACGGGGTCACGGTGGAGGCGGTACGGGCCAAGAGCCTCGCCCTCACCGACTTCTTCCTCGAGTGCGTGGAGGCGTATGTGCCGCGCGGCAGAGTCGTCTCGCTCACCCCGGCCGCGCACGCCGAGCGGGGCAGCCAGGTGGCGCTGGCCTGCCCCGACGCACCGGCGGTCATGGAGGCGCTGATCGCCCGCGGTGTGGTCGGCGACCTGCGCCGCCCGGACGTGCTGCGGTTCGGCTTCACCCCGCTGTACGTCGGCTTCGCGGACACCGAGCGCGCGGCACGGGTCCTCGCCGACGTGCTGGCCGGAGTGAACTCCCCACCGAGCGGCTGATCACCGGGGGCCGGCGGCCTGGTACCGTCCCGGCTGGCCAGGCCGACTCGGCCCCCTCACCGAAAGGTTGGAGCAGCATGCCGGACCCCGCCGCCGCTCGTGACGCCGCCGAGGAGGCTTCGGCCCTGTCGCATCCGGCCGTCGCCCCGGACGCCTCGGCGGCCTACGGCGAACACTCGGACCAGGTCGTCGACTTCTACGCGCCGCGGGACGGCCGGGACACGGCGCCGCTCGTGGTGGTGCTGCACGGAGGGGCGTGGCGGGCGCCGTACGACCGGCGGCACATCACCCCGTTCGCGGACTTCCTGGCGCGGCGCGGCTTCGCCGTGGCGAACGTCGAGTACCGCAGGGGCGCGTCGCTGCCCCAGCCGCGCGGCGAGGAGGGCGGCGGCGGGCCGGTCGCCGGGCGCTGGCCGGAGACGTTCGACGACATCGCCGCCGCGATGGACGCGCTGGCCGGACTGGCCCGCGTCGCGCTGCCGCAGGCGGACCCGCGGCGCACGGTCCTCACCGGCCATTCCGCGGGCGGGCACCTCGCCCTGTGGGCGGCCGCCCGGCACGTACTGCCGGTGGGCTCGCCCTGGCGGCTCCCGGCCGCCCCGGAGTTGCGGGGTGTCGTCGCGCTGGCGCCGATCGCCGACCTGGGCCGGGCGGCCGAGCTGGACGTGTGCGGCGGCGCGGTGCACCAGTTCCTCGGCGGGCGGGCGGAGTCCGAGGCGCGCATGGGATGCGCGGACCCGGCCGCGCTGCTGCCCACCGGGATCGCCACGGCCGTCGTCCAGGGGCGCGAGGACACCGTGGTGCCGCAGGCCGTCGCCGAGTCCTTCGTCGACGCGGCCGCGAAGGCGGGCGAGACCGTCGGGCTCACCCTGCTCGGGGACGTCGGTCACTTCCCGCTGATCGATCCGTCGGCGGACGCCTGCGCGGTGGTGGCGGAGGAGATCGCCCAACTCGCCTGGTGACGGGCTCCGTTCAGGTGGCCGTGCAGGTGGCCGTTCAGGTGGGCCGGAGCGGCGTGCCGGGGTGGAGGGCGGGACCCGAGGGCGGGACCGGAGGGCCGGAACGGAGGCCCGAGGGCGGCGGGGCTGGACCCGGGGAACGGCTGTCGGGTGCCGTGCACGGTGGGGGCCGCCGGCGGGTGCCCTACACGGAAGAGATGCGGCCAGAGATGCCGACAGAGATGCGGCTAGAGATGCGGCCAGAGATGGGGCCAGAGATGCGGACAGAAGGTGTCCGCAAGCCCTCCTACGGTGTGCCCATGACGAACCCCACGCACCCCCAGAAGATCCTCGTCACCGGCGCCACGGGCACGGTCGGGCGCCATGTCGTCGCCGAGTTGCTGGATCGCGGGCACACGGTCCGTGCCCTGACCCGTGACCCCGGCCGGGCCCGGGCGTCGCTGCCCGCGGGCGCCGAGGCGGTCCGCGGCGACCTCACGGATCCGGCCGGCCTGGCCCCGGCGCTGGAGGGCGTCACCGGACTGCACCTCATCACCTTCGGCGGGGAGTACATGGCCCCGCTGGAGACCGGGCCGGAGATCGTGGCACTCGCCCGTGAGGCCGGGGTGCGGCGGATCACCGTGCTGAACGGCGGCGGTGACACCCCGCTCGAGGACGCCGTGCGGAAGAGCGGCCTCGCCTGGACGGTGCTGATGCCGGTGGAGTTCATGGCGAACGCACTGGAGTGGGCCGAGGCGATCCGCACCGAGGACCAGGTCGGCGAGCCGTTCACGGACCGGCTCAGCGCCATGGTCCACGAGGCCGACATCGGCGCGGTCGGCGCGGTCGCCCTCACCGAGGACGGCCACGGCGGGCAGACGTACCTGATCACGGGGCCCGAGGTGCTGAGCCTGCGGGACAAGGTGGACGCGCTCGTGCAGGCCCGGGGCAGGGACATCGTCCTCACGGAGCTCACCCCGGACGAGGCGGCCGCCCGGTGGCGGGCCGCCGGTCTGGCGCAGGACCTGATCGACTTCCTGCTCGACGTGTACGGGAACACCCCGCCCGAAGGCCGGACCGTCGTCGACACCGTGCGGCGGGTCACCGGCCGCCCGGCGCGGACGTTCGCCGCATGGGCCGCCGAGCACGCGGCGGCGTTCCGGGCCTGAACCGGGAGGGGCCAGGGACCACCTGGGCGGACCCGGGCGGACCCGGGAGGAGCACCCGGGAGGAGCAGGGCCGACCCGGGAGGACCAGGCCGGCCCCGGGAGGTACCCGCTCCCGGGGCCGTACCCGCCCCGGGAGGACCCGGGTAGTACCTGGGACGGACGCGGAGGGATCCGCATCACAGGTGACGACCGCGTCCGTGCCAGGCCGTACCTTGGCCGACGTGACCGACACGCCCACCACCCCGACCGCCCCGACCACGCAGCGCATACCGCGCCCCGGAGCCGACAGCCGAAGTCCCGAGTTCCGCCTGGCCATGGGCGCGCTCGCGGGTCTGCGCCGGGACCTCTTCCACGACGCCTTCGCGTACCGGCCGCTGGCCCCGATGGCGTACGACGGACCGGTGATCCGGCGGCTGCCCGCGGCCGTCCGCAGGTACGCGGTCTGGACCCCGCACGCGGTCGTCGCGGGCGGCGCCCTGCTGGTGCTGCTCATCGGCGCCTCCGTGTACTCCGGGGCCCTCGGCCCCGTCACCCTCGTCTTCGCGGCGGCGCCCGCGGTCACGGTGCTGATGACACTGGTCCGTCCGGTGCTGGCCTTCTGGGCCTCGCTCGCCTCCGCGCCGTTCCTCGCGGTCCTCGGCGGTTTCGGGGGCGGGGGGCCGTGGGCGCCGGCCACCGTCGCCGCCCACCTCACGGTCCTCACCGTCGTCGCGGCGCGGACCCGGCCGCGGACCGCCTTCTGGATGTGGCTGCTGACGGGGGCGTACGGTCTGTTCGCGGCCGCCGTCCTCGGTGGCGGGTACCCCGGCGACACCACCGCGCTGCTGTTCGTCTCCGCCGTCGCCCTGCTCGTCGTGGCGCTGGCGCAGGTGCGCCGGGACGCGGAACGCGAGGTCGCCGCCCAGCAGAGCGTCACGGCCGTCGAGCGCGACCGGCGCACCCTGCTGGAGGAGCGCACCACGATCGCCCGCGAGCTGCACGACGTGGTCGCCCACCACATGTCGGTGGTCGCCATCCAGGCGGAGGCCGCGCCCTACCGGGTGCAGGACCCGCCGCCCGAGCTGGCGCAGGCGTTCGCGACCATCCGGGAGAACGCCGTGGCCGCCCTCACCGAACTGCGCCGTGTGCTCGGTGTCGTACGGGCGGAGGACTACGAGGCCCCCGACGCTCCCCAGCCGACCCTCGCCGATCTCGACGGGCTGCTCGGGAACGTCCGGGACGCCGGCCTGGAGGTCGGTCTCGCGATCACCGGAGCGGTCCGGCAGCTCCCCCCGGGCGTCGAGCTCTCGGCGTACCGCATCACCCAGGAGGCCCTGAGCAACGCGCTGCGCCATGCGCCGGGCGCGTCCGCGAAGGTCGAGGTGGCGTACGTCCTCGGCGGACTCGGCGTCCGCATCGTCAACGGCCCCGCCCGCGGACTGCGGAAGCCGGCCCACCACCCGGCCGCCACCGGGGAGCGAGGGCTCCGCTCGCCCCTGTCCGACGGATCCGGTCACGGCCTCACGGGCATGCGGGAGCGCGTCTCCATGCTGAACGGGGAGATGACGACCGGTCCGACGGAGGACGGCGGCTACGAGGTCGCCGTGTTCCTCCCCGTGGCGAAGGACGAGACCGTATGACCATCCGCGTCCTCATCGCGGACGACCAGGCCATGGTCCGCGAGGGCTTCTCGGTCCTGCTGAACGCCATGCCCGGCATCGAGGTGATCGGCGAGGCGGTCAACGGCCGCGAGGCGGTCGCACAGGTCGACGCGCTGCGCCCCGACGTGGTCCTCATGGACATCCGCATGCCCGAGCTCAACGGCATCGAGGCCACCCGCGAGATCGTCGCCGCCGACGGCGAGGCGAAGGTGCTGGTGCTGACGACCTTCGACCTGGACGAGTACGTGTACCAGGCGCTGCGCGCCGGTGCCTCGGGCTTCCTGCTGAAGGACGCCTCCGCCCGCCGGCTCGCGGACGGGGTGCGGGTCGTGGCGGCCGGCGAGGCGCTGCTGGCGCCCACCGTTACCCGCAGGCTGATCACGGAGTTCTCCCGGATCTCGGCGGCGCCCAGGACGCCCGCCCTGACCCGGATCGGTGATCTGACCGAACGCGAGACGGAGGTCCTGGTCCTGATCGCGCAGGGTCTGTCGAACGCGGAGATCGCCGCTCAGCTCGTCGTCGCCGAGTCCACGATCAAGACCCATGTCAGCCGGATCCTGGTGAAACTGGGGTTGCGGGACCGGACGCAGGCGGCGGTGTTCGCCTACGAGGCGCGGCTGGTCACGCCGGGCTGAGCACGTCCGCGCCGGGACGAACGCGTCGTTCAGCGGGGCGTGTGCGGCGGTGGTTCCGGCGGCCGCGGTGGTGCCTCCGGCGGGGGCGGTGGAGCGTCCGGCGGGCGTGGCGGTGCGTCCGGCGGGGGCGGTGGCGCGTCCGGCGGGGGCTGCGGTGCGGGCTCGTGCGGCGGCGGTTCCTGAGGGCGGGGTGGTGGTTTCGGTGGCCGCGGTGGTGTCCCCGGCGGGGGCGGCGGTCCCGGCTCTTGCCGCGGTGGTGCGGGCTCGTGCGGCGGCGGTGCGGGCTCGTGCGGTGGCGGTTCCGGCGGCAGGCTTGCCAGGTCCGGCGCCGGCTCCGGCCATACCAGCAGTACGGGGCAGGGGGCGTGGTCCACGACGAACCGCGCGGCCGGGCCCAGACTGCGCGGCCCCAGGTGCCCCCGGTCCCCGTCCCTGGCGAGGACGAGCAGATCGGCGTTCTCGGCCGCGGCGACGACCTCCCGCTCCGCCCGGCCCGAGCGCTCGCGTCGCGTGCACGGCCGGCCGAAGCGCTCGGCCGCCAGGGCGAGCAGCCGTGCGGCCGAGTCGGCGCCGAGGCCCTCCACCCGGTCCCCCGGATCGTCCTCCCGGCGCCCCCGCCCCAGCAGGCCGGCGAACGCCCCGCGGGCGATGCCCGCCGACACCGGTTCGCCGACGTGCAGCAGGGTGACGTCCTCGTCCTCGGCCGTACGGGCGCGCGCGGCGTCGACACACGCGGGCCAGGTGCCCTCGGCGATCCAGACGATCACGGGCATGGGAATCAGCCTCCCGGGCCTTGGAGCACGAGCAGTGACGCCCACAGTGCCATGACGGACAGCACGAGGGCGGCCGGCACGGTGAGCAGACCGAGTCGGGTGAACTCCGCGAGGTCCACCTCGTGTTCGTGCTGGTGCACGATCCGGCGCCACAGCAGCGTGGCCAGCGAGCCCGCGTAGGTCAGGTTGGGGCCGATGTTCACGCCCAGCAGGACGGCCAGCACCGCTCCGGGCCCCGCGGGCACGGCCAGGGGGAGCAGCACCAGCACCGCGGGCAGATTGTTGATCAGGTTGGCGAGCAGCGCGGCCAGGCCCGCGAGCGCCAGCAGTGCGGGCAGGGAGGTGCCGGACGGCACCACCTGTCCGAGGAGATCGGCGAGCCCGTTGTCGACGACCGCCCGGACCACGATGCCGAGCCCGAGGACGAACGCCAGGAACGGCAGGGAGGCGGCGCCGACGATGCCGCGCACGGTGGTGCGCCGGCGGACGGCCGCGTGGACGCCGAGGACGAGGGCTCCCGCGGCGGCCGCCCAGGCGGGCTCCAGGCCCAGCGCGGAGGCGGCGACGAATCCGGCCAGTGTGCAGCCCACGGTGGCGAGCGCGAACACCGGCAGCGCGACGGTTCCGCCGGACGTGTCGGCTCCGGTGCCGGTGCTCAGGTCCGCGGCGAAGAACCGGCGGAGGACGACGTACTCGACGGCGATCGCCACCAGCCACGGCAGGGCCATCAGGCCGGCGAACCGGGTGAAGCTCAGACCGCTGGCCGAGAACGCCAGCAGGTTCGTCAGGTTGGACACGGGCAGCAGCAGCGAGGCGGTGTTCGACAGATGGGTGCAGGCGTAGACGTGGGGCTTCGGCCGGACACCCATGCGGGCGGCGGTCGCGAAGACGACCGGGGTGAGCAGCACGATCGTGGCGTCCAGGCTGAGCACCGCGGTGATCACCGAGGCGAGCCCGAAGACGGACGCAAGCAGCCGTTTGGGCCGTCCCGCCGACCGCCGTGCCATCCAGGCACCGCAGGCGCGGAACAGCCCCTCGTCGTCGCAGAGCCGGGCCAGTACCAGTACCGCGGCCAGGAAGCCGATCACCGGGCCGAGCCGGGCGGCCTCCTCGGCCGCGTGTTCCGCGGAGATCGCGCCGGTGGCGATCAGCACCGCGGCCGCGGGTACGGCCACGGTGGCCTCCGGCACGCCGAAGGGCCTGACGACCGCGCAGAAGAGCACCAGGAGCAGCAGGAGGACGGAC
This sequence comes from Streptomyces tirandamycinicus, assembly GCF_003097515.1. Lineage (NCBI taxonomy): Bacteria > Bacillati > Actinomycetota > Actinomycetes > Kitasatosporales > Streptomycetaceae > Streptomyces > Streptomyces tirandamycinicus. The sequence goes on from NZ_CP029188.1 coordinate 1,253,888, forward strand.
AGTGCCTCGGCGAGGGGGGTGGACAGGATCGGTGCCTCCGGGACGGGTGTGCGGGTGAGGCCCGGTGCCTCCTGGACGGTGGGGGTGGTGGCCGTGGCCGTACGGCGGGGTTGGTGGCCGTGGTGGTCACGGCGGGGTGGTGGCGGCCTGTTCCCTCCGGGATGGAGGGGTGATGGCGGCCCGTTGCCGCCGGGATGGAGGGGTGGTGGGCGTGGTCGTACGGCGGGATGGTGGCCCGTTGTGGTCGGTACGGTACGCACGGTGACGTCTCTCGTCGAACCAACGCGGCCCCTCCCGCGCCGCGCCGCGGACGGCTAGCGTCCGCGTATGGATGCTCCCGTGTTCGCTCCCTGGTCACCCGCCTTCACCGCGGACCCGTATCCCGCGTACGCGGAACTCCGCGAGCGGGGACGGGTGCACTGGTTCGAGCCCACGCGGCAGTGGCTCGTGCCGCATTACGCCGATGTGTCCGCCCTGCTGCGGGACCGCCGTCTCGGCCGTACGTATCTGCACCGGTTCACCCACGAGGAGTTCGGCCGGACACCCCCGCCGCCGGGGCACGAGCCCTTCCACACGCTGAACGACAACGGGCTGCTCGACCTCGAGGCGCCGGACCACACGCGGATCCGGCGGCTGGTGACCAAGGCGTTCACTCCGCGGACCGTGCAGGCCCTGGAGCCGACCGTGCGCCGGCTGGCCGCCGGGCTGGTGCGCGCTCTGGTGAAGAACGGCGGCGGGGATCTGCTCGCCGAGGTCGCCGAGCCGCTGCCGGTCGCGGTCATCGCGGAGATGCTCGGGATACCGGAGTCCGACCGCGGGTCGCTGCGGCCCTGGTCGGCGGACATCTGCGGGATGTTCGAGCTGAACCCGTCCGAGGAGACCGCGGCCAGGGCGGTCCGGGCCTCGGTGGAGTTCTCCGCGTATCTGCGCGAGTTGATCGCCGAGCGCCGGGCCCGGCCGGGCGGGGACCTGGTGTCGGCGCTGATCTCCGCGCACGACGAGGGGGAGACGCTCAGCGAGCAGGAGATGGTGTCCACCTGTGTGCTGCTGCTGAACGCGGGACACGAGGCGACCGTGAACACCACCGCGAACGGCTGGTGGACGCTGTTCCGCCATCCGGCGGAGCTGGCGAGGCTGCGGGCCGACCACTCGCTGCTGTCCACGGCGGTGGAGGAGCTGATGCGGTACGACACCCCGCTGCAGATGTTCGAGCGCTGGGTGCTCGACGACATCGAGATCGGCGGCACGGTCGTCCCGCGCGGCTCGGAGCTGGCGCTGCTCTTCGGCTCGGCCAACCGCGACCCGGCCCGCTTCGAGCGCCCCGGCGAACTCGACCTCGGCCGTGCCGACAACCCGCACATCACCTTCGGTGCCGGTGTGCACTACTGCCTGGGCGCCCCGCTCGCCAGGGTCGAACTGGCCGCATCCTTCGGAGAACTGCTGCGGCAGGCGCCGACGATGCGGCTCGCGGCGGAGCCGGAGTGGAAGCCGGGCTATGTGATCAGGGGGCTGCGGGAGCTGCGCGTGGAGCTGTGAGGCGGGCCCGCGCGGGCGGTCTCAGTGGACGAACTCCGGTCGCTCGTACGGGACCCACCAGCCGGTCAGCACCCAGACACCGAGGGCGAGCCCGGCGACGGCGGCCACCGCTGCGAGCCAGGGGCGGTGCAGCCACCGCAGAGCGGCGGCCCAGGCGCTCGTTCTCCGGGCAGCGGGGCTTCCGGCCCGCGGCTGTCGGACCGGTCCGCCGGATCCGCAGCGCGTCGGATGCGGAGGCCGTCGATCCGCAGCGCGTCGGATCCGGGGCCCGTCGGACGCGGAGCCCGTCGGACGCGGAGTCCGTCGGATCCGCGGTCCGTCAGATCCGCAGGTCCCGGCGGCGGAAGGCCGCCAGGCCCGCGGCCGTCAGGGCCACCGCCAGCGCCATGAGGACCAGCACCGGCGGCCAGTCCATCGGCGGTCCGGGCACCTTCGGCAGATGGCCGAACGGGGAGAGGTCCAGGACGGCCCGGGGCACGTCGAGCGCCGGGCCGACCCACCCGAGTGCGAGGCACAGCCCCGCCACGGCCCAGCCGGCCGTCGCGACCGCGGGGGCCGTGCCGTACAGCAGCAGCGCCACGCCCGCGATCGTCCACACGGCGGGGACCTGGACCAGCGCGGCGCCCGTGAGCGCGGGCAGGTCCCCGCCGTGGCCGAGTGCCAGTCCCGCCCCGGCGAGCAGCATGATCAGTACGGCACCGCCGAAGGCGACGGCCAGATGCCCGGCGGCCCAGGAGATCCTGCCGACCGCGTTCGCGAGGACCGGCTCGGCGCGCTGGGAGGTCTCCTCGCCGTGCATGCGCAGCACGGATCCCACCGCGTACAGGGCGGCGACCAGCCCGAACATGCCGATCATGGCGGCGAGGAAGGCGTCGGTGAGCGCCGTCTGCCCGCCCATCCGCTCGAAGACCTCCCTGGCCCGCTCGTTGTCGCCGACCAGGTCCGCCGCCCCGTCGGCCATGCCCCCGAAGACGGTCCCGGCCAGCAGGAAGCCGGCCGCCCAGCCGGACAGGGTGGCCCGCTGGAGCCGCCACGCGAGCCCCGCCGCGGTCGCGATGCGGCCCTCGGCGGGGCCCTGCCGGGCGGCCAGGAAGCCCCTGCCGATGTCCCGGCGCCCGGCCAGGGCGTACGCGGCGGCGCCCAGCGCGCACGCCGCGCCGAGGGTCAGCAGCAGCACCCACCAGCGTTCGCCCGCGTAGGCCCGGACGTACTCGGCCCAGCCCACCGGGGACAGCCAGGTCAGCAGGGAGGATTCGCCGCCGAGGCCGCCCCGGGCCGGGTCGCCGGCCGTGCCCGCGTCGCCGGCGGCCCGCAGGACGAACGCGAGGCCGAGCACGGCCGCCGTCGCTCCCTTGGCGAGCCGGGCGCTCTCGGTGAGCTGGGCGACGACCGCCGCCGCGGTGGCGAACAGCATGCCGGTGCCGCCGACCGCGAGGCCGAGGGCGAGCGCTCCGGCCGGTCCCAGACCGGACAGCCCCGCCGTGATCAGCAGGGCGACCGTCGCGTTGGCGAGTCCGGCGGTCAGCAGGGCGGCCGTCAGAGGGGCGCGTCGGCCCACCATCGCGGAGGAGAGCATTTCCTGACGGCCCGTCTCCTCCTCCTCGCGGGTGTGCCGCACCACCACGACGAGGCTCATCACCGCGGCCAGCACGGCCGCGAACGTCCCGAACCGCCAGGCGACCAGCGCCCCGGTGCTGTCGCCGAACACCGGGCCGTAGAGGCTGCGCAGCGAGCTGTTGGCGGCCATCGACGCGGCGAGCCGGGTCCTCTCCTCCGGGGAGTCGTACAGCGTCTGCAGCGAGCCGGCGCCGCTGACCACCATGACGGTGATCACCAGCATCCAGACGGGCAGCACGATCCGGTCCCGGCGCAGTGCCAGCCGGAGCAGGGTGCCGGTGCCGGCGAGCGGGCGGCGGGCGCCGCGCGTCGCGTACGCCGTACGGGTTCCGGCGACGGCGGTCATCGCGTCATCGCCCCTTCGGTACGGCCGTCGTGTCCGTCGTGTCCGTCGTGTCCGTCGCGCCCGTCGCGCCTGTCCCGCCCGTCGCCGTCGCGTCGGTCGCGTCCGTCGCGGTCGCCCGCTCCGCCGGGCCCCGCGCCCCCGGGTACGCGGTCCTCGTAGTGCCGGAGGAACAGCTCCTCCAGCGTGGGCGGGGTGCAGGTCAGCGACCGCACACCGGCCTCGGTGAGCGACCGCAGCGCCGCGTCCAGCTTGTCCGTGTCGACCTGGAACCGGACCCGGCACCCGGCGCCCTCGGAGGCGGCCGCCGGGCCCTGGATGTCGAGGTCGTGGACGCCGGGCAGCCGCGCTAGCCCGTCGGGTGCGCCCGCCAGATCGGCGCTCACGCTGGTGCGGGTGAGATGGCGCAGGTCGGCGAGCGAACCACTCTCCACCGTCCGGCCCCTGCGGATGATGCTGACCCGGTCGCACAGCGCCTCCACCTCGCTGAGCACATGGCTGGAGAGCAGGACCGTCCGGCCGCGGTCGCGCTCCTCGGCGACGCAGTTCCGGAAGACCTCCTCCATCAGCGGGTCGAGCCCGCTCGTCGGCTCGTCGAGGATCAGCACGTCGGCGTCCGAGGCGAACGCGGCGACCAGGGCCACCTTCTGCCGGTTGCCCTTGGAGTACGTGCGCCCCTTCTTGGTGGGGTCGAGTTCGAACCGCTCGGTCAGCCGGTTCCGGCGCGCCCGGTCGAGTCCGCCGCGCAGCCGTCCGTAGAGGTCGATGACCTCGCCACCGGAGAGGTTGCGCCAGAGTGTCACGTCACCGGGGACGTACGCGGTCCGCCGGTGCAGCTCGACGGCGTCCCGCCACGGGTCCATGCCCAGCAGCCGGGCGGCGCCGGAGTCGGCGCGCAGCAGTCCCAGCAGGATGCGGATGGTGGTGGACTTCCCGGCGCCGTTGGGCCCGAGGAAGCCGTGGACCTCGCCGGCCTCGACCGCGAGGTCGAGGCCGTCCAGCGCGGGTGCCCGACCGAACGACTTGTGCAGTACGGCGGCACTGATGGCCTTCGTCATGGTTCAGAACGTACGCTATGTTCATAAACTTGTGAAGTTAAGGAAGCGTATAAACTCGGAACGGGGTTGCTGAGCAGGGGAGATGATCCGAGGATGACGCCGATGACCGAGAAGCGCCGATGACCGAGAAGCCCGAGAAGCCCGAGAAGCCCGGGGACACGGATGCCGTCTCGCTTTTCGTGGAGCGCTTCGCGGCCCAGCTCGTCGAGGCCGGAATGACGCGGATGCCCGCCCGGGTCTTCGCCGCGCTGATGTCCTCCGACTCGGGCGCCATGACCTCCGCCGAGCTCGGTGAGCAGTTGCAGGTCAGCCCCGCGGCGGTGTCCGGCGCCGTGCGCTATCTCTCGCAGCAGCACCTGGTGTCGCGGGAGCGCGAGCCCGGTTCGCGGCGTGAGCGCTACCGGATCCACAGCAACCAGTGGTACGAGGCGTTCACCAGCCGTGACGTGCTGCTGAAGCGCTGGTCGGACTCGCTGCGCGAGGGCGTGGAGAGCCTCGGCGCCGACACCCCGGCGGGTCGCCGGCTGGCGGAGAACGCCGCGTTCTTCGACTTCCTCCAAGGGGAACTCGGCGCGATCATGGAGCGCTGGCGGGAGCACCGCGAGCGGATCTTCGGCCCGTCCTGACACGGGGTGCTCCCGGCACCCGGGAGCCGGGCACCTGCACCCGCCCGCACCCGCGAGCCGGGGACTTGCACCCACACCCACCCGCACCCGCACCCGCGAGCCCGGGTGCCCGCCCGCACCCGACCGCAGCCGCGAGCCGGACCTCTCAGTCCGCGGCGGCCCGCGGCCCCGGCAGTGTCAGCGACCACGCCCTGGGGCGCAGGGTCCAGGTGCGGTACCGGACCGGTCCGGCGACGAGTGCGTCGGCGCGGTAGCGGAAGTCGGTGCCGGAGACGGTGACGACCTTGGCCAGGGTCCGTACCGGGCCCGCGCCGGATCCGCGGCTCACGGTCACCTCCGCGGCGCCGTCGGCCGCGCGCACGCGGACGTCCTCGACCGGCTCGTCCAGATCGCTCAGCAGTACCCCGTCCGCCTCCACCCGCAGCCGGTGCCGTACGCCGGGCGGTGCCTGCGGAACGGGACGGACCAGGGTGCGGACCAGGGAGCGGCAGGTGTGCCACACCGAGCCGGCCTGCCCCGCCGCCCCGTCGGCGGCCGGACCGGCCGGGATGCGCAGATCCGCCAGCACCACCCCGTCGCTGTCGTCGGCCAGCAGGTCCAGCCGGTGCGCGGCACCGTCGAGGACCGCCCGGGCGGCCGCCACGGCACCGGTCGGCACGCCCAGCGAGCGGGCCGTCTCGACCGAGCCCCGGGCCCCGACCGGAACCAGCGACAGGGCCTCGTCGGCGAGCTCCCGTGCCCGGTGCAGCAGGCCCACGGCGCGCAGCAGCGTACGGTCGTCACCGATCACCACGGGCCGCCGGGAACCCCTTCGGGCCAGGGCGCGGGAAAACTCCCCAGGTCCGTCCGGCAGGCAGATCTTCGCCGCCGACCCGGCACACAGCACATCTTTCGCGATACGCACGGACTCACCGTCGAAACGGCGGGCGACCGGGTCGATGACCACCAGGAGCTGGTCGGGAGCCGACACCTCGGTCCTTCCTCGGGTAGCATCTTTGTGCAAGAGCCCCTTGCGCGATTGCGCCAGGGGCTTCGTCTATTCCGGGGCACACCGGTTGGCGGCTCAGGCCCCCGACCATGGACATGCCCCGCCCGGAAGGGGTGTACGCCTGTGCCCGCACTTGTGCTGCTCGGTGCTCAGTGGGGTGACGAAGGCAAGGGAAAGGCCACCGACCTCCTCGGTGGATCCGTGGACTACGTGGTGCGTTACCAGGGTGGCAACAACGCCGGCCACACCGTGGTGGTCGGTGACCAGAAGTATGCGCTCCACCTCCTCCCTTCCGGAATCCTCTCGCCGGGATGCACCCCGGTCATCGGCAACGGAGTCGTCGTCGACCCGGCGGTCCTGCTCTCCGAGCTGAGCGGGCTGAACGATCGCGGCGTCGACACGTCCAAGCTTCTGATCAGCGGAAACGCCCATCTGATCACCTCGTACAACGTCACGCTCGACAAGGTGACGGAGCGCTTCCTCGGCAAGCGCAAGATCGGCACCACCGGCCGCGGCATCGGCCCGACCTACGCCGACAAGATCAACCGCGTCGGCATCCGGGTCCAGGACCTCTACGACGAGTCGATCCTGACGCAGAAGGTCGAGGCGGCGCTGGAGCAGAAGAACCAGCTCCTGGCCAAGGTCTTCAACCGCCGGGCCATCGAGGCCGGCCGTGTCGTCGAGGAGCTGCTGGGCTACGGCGACCAGATCCGGCCGTACGTCGCGGACACCACGCTGATCCTGAACGACGCCCTGGACGAGGGCAAGGTCGTCCTCTTCGAGGGCGGCCAGGGCACCCTCCTGGACGTGGACCACGGCACGTACCCCTTCGTCACCTCCTCGAACCCGACCGCCGGTGGCGCCTGCACCGGCGCGGGCGTCGGCCCGACGAAGATCAGCCGGGTCATCGGCATCCTCAAGGCCTACACGACCCGTGTCGGCGCGGGCCCGTTCCCCACGGAGCTGTTCGACGAGGACGGCGAGGCGCTGCGCCGCATCGGCGGCGAGCGCGGTGTCACCACCGGCCGCGACCGCCGCTGCGGCTGGTTCGACGCGGTCATCGCCCGCTACGCGACCCGCGTCAACGGCCTGACCGACTTCTTCCTCACCAAGCTCGACGTGCTGACCGGCTGGGAGCAGATCCCCGTCTGCGTCGCGTACGAGATCGACGGGGAGCGCGTCGAGGAGCTGCCGTACTCGCAGACCGACTTCCACCACGCGAAGCCCGTCTACGAGTTCCTGCCGGGCTGGTCCGAGGACATCACCAAGGCCAAGACCTTCGCCGACCTGCCGAAGAACGCGCAGGGCTATGTGCGGGCGCTGGAGGAGATGTCCGGGGCGCCGATCTCCGCGATCGGTGTCGGCCCGGGCCGTGACGAGACGATCGAGATCAACTCGTTCCTGTAGGCCGGCGGGACCGCGCGGCGGAACCCGCCGTCGCAACGGCCCGTGGCCGGTGAGCCGAGCGCTCGCCGGCCACGGGCCGTTGCCGTCCCGTGGCCCCGCACCCGCCGCGGTGACCGGAGTTCCGCCCCCGGCGCCACCACGGCCCGCAGGCCCCCGCCCACCTCCTGCGGCTCACGTCCGCGCCCTGCCGAGCGCGACGGCGACGGCCAGGTACGGGAGGCCCAGCAGGGCGAACACGGTGCCGTGCGACGCGTGCGCGGACAGTCCCGCGTACGCTCCGTACACCAGCAGGGTGGTGAGTCCGGTGCCGAGCCCCGCGAGGGAGGTCACGGTGGCCCGGCTCGGGCCCGTGATCGCGCCCTGCAAACGGGCGTCGGCCAGCACATCGGTCAGCTGGAACACCAGGAACCCGGCCCCCACCAGCACGAACCCGCCGGGGCCGCCGCTCAGCGCACCCACCGCGAGAGCCGCCGCGCCCGACGCGACGGCGGCCCCGAGGGCCCGTCCGGAGAGCCGCTCGCCCGGACCCGCCAGCAGCGACCCGAGCGTCACCCCGACCCAGACCACGAGCACCAGCAGCGGGACCGTCGCCGTCGCGGCACCGGTGGCGGCGGCCAGCAGCGGGACGTACTCGTCGAGCGCGCCCCAGACCGAGCCGGCGACGACGGACAGCAGCAGGGCGTGCCGCACGCGACTGCTTCCGCGCACCTCGGCGAGCCCCGCCCGCAGGGTCGCCGCATAGGTGCCGCGGACGGCCCGGCGCTTCACCGACTTCACCGACTTCGCCGACTCCGCTGGCTTCGCGGAGTTCGCCGACTGCGCAGACTTCGCCGACTGCGCGGACTTCGCCGACTGCGCGGAATCAGCTGACTTCAAGGACTCCGCTGACTTCACCGTCTTCACCGTCTTCACCGACTTCGCCGACTTCGCACGGGGGGCGGCGGGGGCGCGGTGTTCGGGCAGGGCCGCGCCGACGGCGGCGCACAGCAGACAGGCGGTGACGCTGGCGGCCCCGACCAGCAGTTCGCCGCCCCGGGCGAAGGCGGGCGCCGCCACGGCGGTGGCCGCGGCGGTCGAGGCCATGCTCACCGCGGCGGCGCGGCCCATGACCCGGGCGTAACGGGAAGCGGCGCCGAGCCGTTCGAGCTCGTCGTGCACCAGGGCCTCCATGGCTCCGGAGCGCAGCCCGCCGCCGACACCCCACAGCGCGAAACCGGCGGCGTACGCGCCATAGGAGGGGAACAGCACCCACAGGGCGAACCCGGCCGCTGTGAGCAGCGGCCCGACGGCGGTCATCAGCCGGCGGGACACGATGTCGGCCCAGACGCCCGACGGGACCTCGACCAGCAGAGCGGTCAGTGACCACAGGGCGAACAGGGACGAGATCTCCGCGGTGTCCAGGCCGTGTTCGGCGAACAGCAGTGCGTAGAGGGGGTAGAGCAGGACGAAGTCCTCGAGTCCCGCGTACAGGTAGAGCGTGCGCTCCAGTCGGCGTACGCCGGGATCGAACGGGGCCGGGGACGAGGCCGGGGCCAGGGACGAGTTCGGGGCCAGGGACGAGTTCGGGTCCGGGGACGGCTCCGGGGACGGGGGCGGGCAGGGCGGAGTGACGAGCATGGAGGGTGGTCCTTCTGCGGAACGGACGGGGACGCCGGGTGCTCACCCGCCGCGGCGGTCCGCGACAGCCCGTTCCAGGACCTGCTGCCAGGGGTCAATGTCGTCGGCTCATATGCCCGAGTCTTGCAGAGAAGCGGCGGGACCGGCGTGGCATTTCCCGGCCCGGCAGATCGCCTCCGTTCCGGCCGCCGCTCCCCGCGTTCCACCTGCCGGGCGGGCAGGCGGGGATTCAGGCCACATCTTGGTCTAGACCTTGACAGGTTCAGACCATTGCTTGTTCAGTGCTCAACACGCCCCACGGCGACACGACTCGGGAACCCTCCCGCGTGCCTTCAGCCCCGTATCGCCCACACCCCCACACCCCCACACCCCCACAGGGAAAGGTCGATAACGTTGTCGCGTCGGATCATCATCCTGCTCGCCGCCTTCGCGGCGGTGCTCGGACTCACCGTCCTCGTCCCCTCGACCGCGTCCGCCGCCGCGTGCGCCGCGGCCTGGAACTCCTCGTCCGTCTACACGGGCGGCATGACCGCCTCCCACAACGGCCGCAACTGGCAGGCCAAGTGGTGGACCCAGAACGAGACCCCCGGCTCCGCCGAGGTCTGGGCCGACCAGGGTGCCTGCGGCGGCGGTGGCGGCAACCCGAACCCGGACCCTTCGGGATTCGTCGTCAGCGAGGCCCAGTTCAACCAGATGTTCCCGAACCGGAACGCCTTCTACACGTACAGCGGACTGACCAGCGCCATGAGCGCGTACCCGGCCTTCGCCAAGACCGGCAGCGACACCGTCAGGAAGCAGGAGGCCGCGGCCTTCCTCGCGAACGTCGCGCACGAGACCGGCGGCCTGGTGCACATCGTCGAGCAGAACACCGCCAACTACCCGCACTACTGCGACCGCAGCCAGCCCTACGGCTGCCCGGCGGGCCAGGCCGCGTACTACGGCCGCGGCCCGATCCAGCTCAGCTGGAACTTCAACTACAAGGCCGCCGGTGACGCCCTCGGCATCGACCTGCTGGGCAACCCCTGGCGCGTCGAGCGGGAGTCGGCCGTCGCCTGGAAGACCGGCCTCTGGTACTGGAACACCCAGAGCGGGCCCGGCACGATGACCGGCCACAACGCCATGGTCAACCAGGCCGGCTTCGGACACACGATCCGCTCGATCAACGGCTCCCTGGAGTGCGACGGCAAGAACCCGGCGCAGGTCCAGAGCCGGGTGAACAACTACCAGCGCTTCACCCAGATCCTGGGCGTGCCCACGGGAGGCAACCTGTACTGCTGACGCGTCCGGCGGATCGGCGGGAGCGGGCGGCCCACGCCGCCCGCTCGGCGCACTCCCGGGCGGGATCCCCGCACGCCGGCGCAGGACGCTCCGGGCCGGAGGCGCTGGAGCGGTGCACCCCACCTGCCCGGGGCGGTGTCGTCCGCATCTCGTAGGCTCGGCGGCCATGAGCGACGGGGAACCCGGCAGACGGGTCATCGACGGGCGCTTCGAGCTGGAGGCGCGGCTCGGTGGCGGGGGCATGGGCATGGTGTGGCGGGCGCGCGATCTGGTCCTGCACCGGGCCGTGGCGCTCAAGGAGGTACGGCCGCCCGATCCCGGTCTCGCCGAGTACGACCCCGAGGGCGCGGCGATGCTCCGGGCCCGGGTGCTGCGCGAGGCACGGGCGCTCGCCCGCGTCGACCACCCCAATGTGGTGACCATCCACCATGTGGTGGACGGCGGGGAGCACACCTACCCGTGGCTCGTCATGGAGCTGGTGACCGGCGGATCACTCCATGACCGGCTGGAGAAGGGCCCGCTGGCGCCCACCGAGGCCGCCCGGATCGGCCGCGAGGTGCTCGCCGCGCTGCGCGCCGCGCACGCCGCCGGCATCCAGCACCGGGACGTGAAGCCCGCCAACGTCCTGATGCGACCCGACGGACGCCCCGTGCTCACCGACTTCGGTATCGCGGCCATCAGGGAGTCGACGGCGCTGACCGCGACCGGGTCCATCATCGGCACGCCCGACTACATGGCGCCCGAGCGCATCTCCGGTGACGAGGGCGGCCCGGGCTCCGATCTGTGGTCGCTGGCGATGATGCTGTACGTCGCCGTCGAGGGGCGTCACCCGCTCCGCAGGGGCAGCACCCTCGCGACGCTGGCGGCCCTCCTCAGCGAGGAGCTTCCGCCGCCCTTCCAGGCCGGACCGCTGACCGGCTTCCTGAACGCCACGCTCGTCAAGGACCCGGCTGTCCGGGCGGACGCGGACACCGCCGACCGGATGCTCGCGGAGGCCGCCGAGGGCCGGGACTCGGCCCCCGGCGCGCCGAGTGCGCAGACCTCGCCGACCCCGCCGACTCCGCCGACTGGGAGTCCTTCGAGTCCGCCGAGTCCTTCGAGTTCTGCGAGTCTTTCGAGTCCTGTGAGTCCGCCGAGTGTTCCCACTGCTCCGGGCGGGGCGGGCGGAACCACGTCGTACCGGCTGTCACCTCCGGCGGGGCAGACGGCCGCACCGGCCGGGGGGTCGGCAGGGTTCGGGCCACCCATGGGCTTCGGGCCTTCGGCTCCGCGCGACGCCGTACCGGGTCCGGTCGGGCCGCCGACCCCCTACCCGGCGGGCCCCACACGGCAGACGCCGCCGGGACCCGGCGGCCGACGGAAGGCCCGGATCGCGATCGCCGCGTCCGCCGTCGCGACCGTGCTGGCAGGCGTCCTGGTGTGGACCATGTTCCCGGACGGCGGGGGCAAGGGCGGCGGGACGGCGGCGAACCCACCAGGGTCGTCCTCGCCAGGATCGTCCTCGACCGCGACGAAGGGCGCGACACCCGCACCGCCCGAGGCGGCCCCCTCGGCGTCGGCACCGGCGTCCCAGGCCGACGCGAAGACCGATCTGCTGACCCCGGACGGCATTCGGACGGCGGTGAAGGAGATCAAGGCCGCGACCGGGACGGACCGCGCGGCCGACTTCAGCGTCTACCCGGACTACGTGTCCGCGGAGATCATGCTCAAGGGCAGCGAGACCAGGTACGACAGCTACACCTACCGCCCGGGTCAGGGCGTGCGGAAGGGCATCATCAGCGGCTCGCTGTTCAGCGGCGACCGCCCGTTCAGCCTGGACGACTTCGACTGGGACGTCCTCCCCGCTCTGCTGAAGCGGGCGGAGAAGGACCTCAACGTGAAGCAGCCGACGATGCGTTACGTCCTGGTCCGCCCTCCGGACGACACCTTCGGCACACCGCTGGGGCTGGCCGTCTACCGCGTGGACGACCACGTCGTCGGCTTTCTGGAAGCCGACCTGAAGGGCAAGGTCACAAGGGTGGAGCCGGCCGAGGACTGATCGGTCCGGCTCTTGCGGCTACGCCCCGGCGGCCTGGCCGACGAACGCCGCCCAGGCCCCGGGGCCCACGGTGAAGACCGGGCCCTCGGGGTTCTTGGAGTCGCGGACGTGGACGGCGTGGGGGCAGGCGGCGACCTCGACGCACTCTCCGCCGCTGGAGCTGCTGTAGGAGGACTTGCGCCAGTCGAAGGCCACTTCGATGCACTCGCCGCCGCTGCTGTCGCTGTAGCTCGACTTGAACCAGCGCAGGCTGTCGGTCATCTCTGCTCCCCTGCCAACTGCTCGATAAGGCCCAGTGATTCACGAGGGCCCAGGGCCTGTGCCCGGATCTTCGCATACCGCTGGGCGTATGTACTCACCTTTGCGGGGTCCTTGATCAGCAGACTCTCGAACTGGATCTCCAGATAGACCAGGTGGTCGTGCTCCGAGGTCTCCACCAGGGTCATCCCGCCGTTGTCACCCGCGTGCTCACCGCCCAGCCCCGCCTCCAGCGGCAGCACCTGCAACGTCACGTTACGCCGCCGCGCGCACTCCGCAAGGTGCCGCATCTGGCCACGCATGACCTCGTGGCCGCCGATCGTCCGCCGCAACACCGACTCCTCCAGCACCACCTCGATCAGCGCCACCGGCTCCCGCTCGAAGAGTGCCCGCCGCGCCAGCCTCGCCTCGACCAGCTCCTCCACCCGCTGCTCCGGCAGCGGCGGATACCCGCCGCCGATCAGGGCCCGCGCGTACTCCTCCGTCTGGAACAGCCCGTGCACCACGAGCGTCGCATACAGATGGAGCCCGACCGCCTTCTGCTCCAGCAGCGCGTAGTCCTTGAACTGCGCCGGGTACTTCTCCAGCCGTACGTACGTCCTCGCCTGCTCGAAGATGTCCATCCCGTCCCCGAGTACCCGCTCCAGTTGCACCAGCATCGCGTCGCTCGCCGGCTGCGCGCCCGTCTCCATCGCGCTCACCGCCGAACCCGTGAAGCCGATCTCCTTCCCGAGCTGTTCCTGCGTCCAGCCTTTCCGCACCCGCAACTTGCGGGCGACGTCCGCCACGAGCCGTGCGGTCGGACCCGCCAGTTGCTTGTTCTCCGCTCGCGCCATTGCGATCACCATTCGACTCGACCGGACTCAACCGGTCACCATCGGTCCCCGCCGAATTCGACCTCGATCAAGGCAGGTTGGCGCAGGTCAAAGGGTGTCCGACCGGCCTCGCAAGGCTATGGAGAACGCTATCCGGACGGCATCACACTGGCCCCGTGAATACGGATAATCGACGAATGGAACCGGACCTGGACCTGGACTGGATCCCGGTCTCCGGATTCCGGCTCCGCAAGGCGGGCGTGCGTTTCGACGCCGTACGCGTCGACGGCGACGACGGCCGCCGGCTGGCCGATCTCCTGGACCGGATGACGGGCGGCGACCCCGGCCCCATCGTCACCGAGGCGAACGGCTGCCGCGGTGTCTACTTCCTGCTCCCGGTCGGCACTACGGCACACCGTTCCTGGCCACGCGGGGTGATCCGCTACAACTCCTCCGTCGGGAGTGCCGGTTACGTACCCGTCCCGGCGCTCGACGGGCCCACCTGGCCTCTCGCCTGGCGCGTGCCGCCCGTCGCGGACGACCGCTTCGTGCACCCGCTGCTGCTGCGCACGGCGGCCGTCGAACTGCTGGGCTGACAGAGTCCCCGCGGCAGCCCCCCTGCCGTCCCTTGGCCCCGCTCACCCACGGGCCGAGCCGGTGCTCGCACACGCCGGTGCGCACTTCGGCGGCCGCTACCATCGCCCCCGACGGTCGTGTATCGTTTATCGATAACATCGAAAAGCGATACATCAACCAATGCGTCGGGGGTGGTGATGGCTGAGGACCGCAAGCTCCTTGAACCCTTCCACAAGACGGTCTCGGGCTTTGTGCTGCTGCTTGTCGGCCTGCTTCTGATCGCCGTCGCCTTCAGTCTGGTCAACCAGGGTGTCCCGTTCTGGACCGCGGCGGAGAACTGCGTCACCGCCGACTGGATCGGGGGCAGTTCGAGCGCCGTCGACGCCATCTTCGGCACCCGCCCGGGAGCCCGTGTCTCCGTGATGCCGGAGTACTGCACCGAGGATCCCAGCGCCTACCAGCGGCTCCTCGGACTCCTCACAGACGTCCCATCGCTGATTCTCCTGATCTGCGGGCTCCTCGTACTCAACCGGCTCCTGCGATCGGCCGCGCGAGACGGCGTCTACACCGAGCAGGTCGCCGCCAGGCTGCGGCTGCTGGGGTGGCTGCTGCTGATCGGCAGTCTGGTCGCCGAGATCGCCCAGGCGATCGGCCGGGCAGCCCTGCTGGCGACACTCACCAAGGACGTCGCGTTCTCCCCCGACACCGTGGTGAGCACCATGACGGCCCCCTACCTGGTAATGCTGACCGGCCTCGGGCTGCTGACCTTCGCGCGCATCATGAACGTCGGCGCAGCCATGCGTGAGGATCTTGAAGGGACTGTCTGATGCCGGCAGAGGCGAACGAGAACCGCGCCATCCGCGTGCATCTCGACCGTCTCCTCGCAGAACGAGGCATGACGCTCACAGAACTCGCGACCGCCGTCGGGGTCACCAACGTCAACCTGTCGATCCTCAAGAACGGCCGCGCAAAAGCGATCCGCTTCACCACCCTCACCGGCATCTGCCGCGCACTGGACTGCCAGCCGGGAGACCTCCTCAGCTACCGCGAAGCTGACGACAACCCCATCGAACCTGCATGAACCAGCGTCAATCCACCTGCCCGGGAACAGGGATCCGGATCGTGTCAGTGGGGGCCGTGCCTCCGCGCCGCCCGCGTGTCCGCCCTCGTCAGCGGGCCGGGACGCTGGTGAACGCGTCGGTCCGGGCCACACCGTCCCAACCGCCCTTGGGCCCGCGCAGCCCGTAGAGCGCGGCGAGCGTCGGGGCCACGTCCACCGTACGGGCCGGTGCGTCGCTGACCGTCCGCGTCCGGACGACGCTCGCGCCGCCGCCGACGAAGAACGGGATGGGCAGAGTGGCGGGGTGTCCGTGGTTGCCCGGAATCGGGTTCGAGGCCGTGTGCGGGTCGGAGAAGCGGTAGCCGGGCCGTACGTACGCCACCAGGTCACCCGCTTCCGGGCCGAGGCGCAGCTCTCGCGGGGTGTGCGCGGACAGTACGCCCTCCCGCGCGAGGACGGCCTTGCGCATCCTCTCGACCGCCGCCGCGCGGCTGCCGGACGCTCCGGTCCAGTACAGCAGGTCCGCACCGCCGTTCTGCGCGATGACGACCTGCCCCTTGAGCATCGGGTCCTTGTCCAACTCCGGCTGGAGGCTGACCACCGCGGTGGGTACGGACCAGTCCATGGAGTGGTCGGCCAGCACGACGACGACGCTGCTGTCCCAGCGGCCGGTGCCCTTGAGGTGGTCCAGCACCCTGCCGACCTGGGTGTCCGTGGCGGCGAGCGCGGAGGTGCGGGCCAGTTCGACGGTGGTGCCGGTGAGGTCGCTGTGTCCCATCCGGTCCACATCGCCGAAGTTCACGAACATCACGTCCGGGTCGGCGGAGTCGATCATCCTGATCGCCGCGTCGGCGGTGTACCGGTCCGGTGCGTGGCCGCTGACCGGGATCAGCGGCTCCGGATTCCACCGGTAGTCGGCCCTGGTCCCGAAGATCCCGTGCAGATAGCGCTTGGACAGCACGGTGCCGCTGCTGACGCCCTTGTCGCGCAGCAGCTCGAACAGGGTGGCCGCCCTCAGGTCCGATGGCCGGTCCAGGTCGCGCACGACCCGCTCCGCCCGGTCGTAGACCGAGTTGGCCGGTACGCCCGAGCGGTCCGGCCGGACCCCGGTCATCATCATCACGTGGTTCGGGATGGTCTCCATCACCGGCAGCGACTGGGCGGCGGGGTAGGTCGTCCCGGCGTCGCGCAGCGCCGACAGGCGCGGCATGAGCAGCGGCCGGATCTCGTCCGGCCGGCAGCCGTCGACGACGAGCACATAGGTGCGCAGGCGGGGTTCGGCGGCGCCGGCGCTCAGGACCCCGGTCCCGGCGGCCGCGACGATGGCGCCACCCGCGCCGCCGGCGATGGTGGCGAGGAGCCTGCGGCGGGTCATACGGGGTTGGGCGTGGCGGGACACGTGAGGTCTCCAGTCGGGAGTGGGGAGTCGGGTGTCGGGTGTCGGGTGTCGGGTGTCGGGTGTCGGGAGTGGGGAGTGGGGAGTGAGGGGCGGTCCCGGAGGTCAGTCCGCGAGGGGCGCGGCAGCGGGGGAGACGCGGTTGCTGCCCGCGAGGACCTGGTAGCCGGCGGCGCGGCGGGCGGTGGCGCGTGGGTCGGTGCGGTCGCTGATGTACACCCAGTCCATCTGCACCCGCTGCGGGGTGACTTCGAGCAGCGAGTACCCGTGGGAGTCGAACTCCAGGTACTTCACATGCCGGTTGGCTCCCTTGATGGCCGTCTCCACGGCGAGCGAGCTGGTGCGGGGCTGCGATCGCGTGATGTCGTCCAGGTTGTCCGAGGTGACGGAGGTGCCGACGAGTTCGGTGGCGACGGAGGGCGAACCGGCGGGATAGGTCCCGGGATCCAGCGGCAGGTCGCACGCCCATGAGGAGTGGATGTCGCCGGTGAGGAACACGGTGTCGTCGATGCCCCGGTCGCGCAGATGGCCGAGGAGTTCGCGCCGGTCGGCGGTGTAGCCGTCCCACTGGTCGACGTTGTAGGGGACTCCCTCGGGCGGCAGCAGCCCCGTGGTGTCCGCCAGCGGCCGGGCGATGTCCTCCGGCAGCGGGGGGAAGAGCACGGGCGAGATCATCACAGGGTTGCCGATCAGCTTCCAGCGGGCGCGGGACGTGGCAAGCCCATCCTTGAGCCACTCCATCTGGGCGTCGCCGGTGATGGTGCGGTCCGGGTCGCCTACGTCCCCGAGCCGGTCCTGCTCCACCTGCCTGCTGCGGTAGGAGCGCAGGTCGAGCATCGACAGATCGGCGAGGCCGCCGAAGACGAGCCGCCGGTGGACGCGCCGCGGGTCGGGTTCGCGTACCGGCATCCACTCGCCCCAGGCGCGGCGTGCGTGGGCGTACCGGGTCGTCCACGAGCCCTCCGCACCCTCGGTGTGGTTCTCGGCGCCCTGGTCGTAGGCGTCGTTGGCGGACTCGTGGTCGTCCCACGTGACGATGAAGGGGGCGGCGGCGTGCAGCGTCCGCAGGTCCGGGTCGGTCTTGTACTGCGCGTGCCGGCGCCGGTAGTCGGCGAGCGACACCATCTCGTGCGCGGGCTCGTGGCCGCGCCCGATCGCGGGACCGGGGCCGTACTCGCCGTTTCCGTACTCGTAGAGGTAGTCGCCGAGGTGGATGACGGCGTCGAGGTCGCTGCGGGCGGCGAGATGGCGGTACGCCGAGAAGTGCCCCGCCATGTAGTTGGCGCAGGAGACCACGCCGAAGCGGAGCACCCCGACCGCCTCACCGGCGGCGGGTGCGGTACGGGTCCGCCCGACCGGGGAGACCGTGCCCTGGTAGCGGAACCGGTACCAGTACGTCGTCCCGGCGGCCAGCCCCGTCGCGTCCACCTTGACGGTGTGGTCGGCGTCGGGGGTGGCCGTGGCCTTTCCGCTGCGGGCGATGTGCCGGAACGCCGGGTCGGAGGCGATCTCCCACTCCAGCCGGACGGTCGGCCCGGTACCGGATCCGGGCAGCGCGTCGGCGGTGGGGGTCAGCCGGGTCCACAGGACGACGGCGTCGGGCAGCGGATCGCCGGAGGCGACGCCGTGCCGGAAGGGGCCGCCGGGGGCGGGGGCCCCGACGGCGGTACGGGTGGCCAGGACACCGGCGGCGGCGGTGGCGGTGCCGGCGGCGGCCAGGAAGCGGCGCCTGTTGAGGAACGACATGTTCCACTTCCTAGGCTCAGTACGTGAACCCGGGGTGACGCGCGGCTGGCCCCCGGGCGTACCGCGCCTGGAGACCGCGTCTGCAGGCGTGGCTGGAGACCGCGTCTGGAGACCGCGTCTGGAAGCGTGTCCATGGACAGAGCCGTGAGACAGCGCTTTGGGGCAGCGCTTTGAGACGGCGCCTTGGGACAGCGACCGGAAACCGTGGCCGGTCGCGGCGACGGGGCGACGGGGCGACGGGGCGACGTGGCCGGTCGCGGTGGTGACCCGATCGCCGTCCGGCACCTCACGCACCCGGGCGGGGGCCCGCACGGACCGGAGCAGAGGGCTTGCACGGACCCGGGCGGGGTGTCGGCACGCTCCCGGGCGGAGCGCCCGCACGCCCCTGCGAGCCGGGCCATCGGTGGGAAAATCGGTGCATGAACGGCCGGGGTCTCGTGACGCTGTTCCTCTGCGGCGACGTCATGCCGGGCCGGGGCGTCGACCAGATCCTTCCGCACCCCGGCGACCCCGCGCTGCGGGAGAGCTACATCCGGGACGCCCGGGACTATGTGGCGCTCGCGGAGGCGGTGAACGGCGCGATCCCGCGTCCCGTCGACTACACCTGGCCCTGGGGCGCGGCGCTGGGCGTCCTGGACCGCTTCGACCCCGACGTCCGGGTGATCGACCTGGAGAGCAGCGTCACGACGAGCGACGACTTCGCCTCGGGCAAGGCCGTGACGTACCGGATGCATCCGGACAACGTGCCGTGCCTGGCCGCGGCACGGCCCGACGTCTGCGCGCTCGCCAACAACCATGTGCTGGACTTCGGGCGGCGCGGCCTGGAGGAGACCCTGGACGTGCTCGGCCGTGCCGGTCTCGGGCCCGCCGGGGCCGGGCGGAACCGGGCCGAGGCCCAGCGGCCGGTCGCCGTCCCCACCCGGAGCGGGGGCCGGGTGCTGGTCCTGTCCTGCGGGATGGCGTCCGCCGGGGTCCCCTCGCGCTGGGCGGCGGCTGAGGGCAGACCGGGCGTCGACTACGTACCGGACCTGTCGGTCCGCAGCGCCGACGCGCTCGTCCGGCGGCTGCGCGAGGTGCGCCGGCCCGGCGATCTCGCGGTCGTGTCGATCCACTGGGGCTCGAACTGGGGATACGGGGTGTCGCAGAGCCAGAGTGCCTTCGCCCACCGGCTCGTCGAGGGAGGTGTGGACCTCGTCCACGGGCACTCCTCCCACCACCCCCGGCCGATCCAGGTCCACCACGGCAAGCTCGTCCTGTACGGCTGCGGCGACCTCATCGACGACTACGAGGGGATCACGGGCTACGAGCGCTACCGCGACGACCTGCGGCTGCTGTACTTCCCCACCCTGGACGCGGGCACCGGCGAGTTGGCCGCGCTCCGGATCGTGCCGATGCAGGCGCGGCGGATGACCCTCCACCACGCCTCGGCGAAGGACACCGGGTGGCTGTGCGAGGTGCTGAGCCGGGCCGGGCGGGCGTTCGGCACCCAGGTGGAACCCGAACTCGGCGGGGACGGGACGCTCGCCCTCCGCTGGAACCGCCGCTGAGAGCTCAGCCCCTCTTCGTGTACGTCAGCGGCGCTCCGCCCGAACCGACCAGCTCGCGGACGATGGTGCGGTCGTCGGGCATGTCGAGACGGCTCCACTGGCCCGGTGAGCAACTGCTCCGATCGCCGAAGGTGACCCGTGTGGGGCCGAGTTCGAGCGGCGGACCGGAGGCGCGCAGCGTGGCGGCCCAGCGGCAGTCGTAGCCGGCGCTCCGCCCGGTCAGGGTCATGACGGTCTCGCCCGCCGAGCCGCCGGTGATGGTCATGACACGCGTGTGCGCGTTGCCGTCGGCGGTCGTGAACTCGGCCTGCCAGGTGCCCAGGTACTCCTCCGGCACGGTACCGGTACGGGCGGCGGGGGAGGACTCCGTCGTCGTGGGCGTGCCGTCGGCCGTCGGCACGCGCTGCCCTCCGGGGGCACCGGGCGAGCGGGCCGCGGACGCCGACGGTCCGGGCGCCGTCGGGGCGTCCGTGTGCTCGCCGTTCATGAGCGTGTAGACCGAGCTGCCGGCCGCGACCGCGACCACCACCGCGACGGCGACGAGGGCGACCGTGCCCCGTCTGTCGCGGCGCTGCGCCCCGGGGAGGGACGGCGGGCCGTACGCCGGGTAGCCGCCGTACCGGGTCCCTGCGGAATGCGGGGTGTGCGACGCGGGCGCGGGGTGGTGCGCCGCCCACCCGGGGGGCGGGAACGGGACCGGGGTCGGTGTCCGGCCCGTGGGAGGCGCCTGGCCCGTGGGAGGCGCCTGGCCCGGAAGAGGCGCGTGGCCCGGGTGAAGTCCCTGGCCCGGGGGAGGGGGCGGGGGGCCGGCCATGGTGGGGAGGGAGCGCACACCCGGTGCCCCGGGGGCGCCGCCCGGGCCGCCCGGCGCGGCCGGTGTGCCCCGGGGCGTACGGGACAGACGCATGGCGGCGGCCTCCGAGTGAACGGCGAACGGGTGGGTGCGCCGCCCCAGCGTGCTGTGGCCGACACTCCCCGACCATGGGCCCGGCCCACACGTCGGGGGCCTCGGTCATGTGGGAGGAGGGACGAGCATGTGCCCGCAACTCCTTCGGTGGGGCCGGTACTTCTCCGGTCGGGCCGGCATTCCCCCTGGCCGGGCCGGTATGTCTCCGGTCCGGTCGGCACCCTCCGGTGGGGCAGGCACTCCCGCGGTCGGGCTCGTCGCCGTGGTCATCCCGACCGTGGCCGCGGAGATTCCCGTCACCCTGCCGCAGCTCCAGATGGCCAACAACGCCTTCGGCCGCGGAGGCGGACCCCGGGAGCGGCGGGAACCTCGCGGGCGGACGCCGGGGGTACGGCAGGCCGCCGGCGGAGCGCCGGCCGCTGGTCGGAGCACTGCGTGCGCCCGGCGCCGGCCGGAGCAACGCCCTGCACGCCGGAGCCTGGTGGGTCTGGGCCCTGGGCCTGGCCACCGCCGCGTCGCGGACGACCAATCCGCTCCTGCTGGGGCTGCTGGTGGGCGTCGCCGGGTACGTCGTGGCCGCCCGGCGCACCGACTCCCCCTGGGCGCGCTCGTACGGCGCCTTCGTCAAGCTCGGCCTCGCCGTGGTCGCCCTCCGGCTGGCGTTCTCCGTCGTCCTCGGTTCGCCCATCCCCGGAACCCACGTCCTGGTCACGCTGCCCGAGGCGCCGCTGCCCGACTGGGCGCAGGGCGTCAGGATCGGTGGCCGCGTCACGCTGGAGCAGACGGTGTTCGCGCTGTACGACGGGGCGAAGCTGGCGACGCTGCTGATCTGCCTCGGCGCGGCGAACGCGCTCGCCAACCCGGCCCGGCTGCTGAAGTCCCTTCCCGGCGCGCTGTACGAGGCGGGGGTCGCGGTCGTCGTCGCCATGACGTTCGCCCCGAACATGGTCGCCGACGTGCTCCGGCTCCGCACCGCGCGGAGGCTGCGGGGCCGTCCGGCCGGCGGGGTGAAGGCCGTCCTGCAGATCGGGATGCCGGTACTGGAGGGGGCGCTGGAGCGTTCGGTGGCGCTCGCCGCGTCCATGGACGCGCGCGGGTACGGCCGTACCGCGCAGGTGCCGCCCGCCGTCCGGCACACCACCACCGCCCTGGTGCTCGGCGGGCTGCTCGGGGTGTGCGCCGGTTCGTACGGGCTGCTCGCCGCGGAGGGCGCGGGGTACGGACTGCCCGTGCTCCTGGGCGGCTTCGCGGCGGCGCTCGGCGGGCTGTGGCTCGGCGGCCGGCGCCAGGTCCGCACCCGGTACCGCCCCGACCGGTGGGGACCGCGGGCCTGGCTGGTGGCGGGGTCCGGTGCCGTCGTGGCGGCGCTGATGATCCGCGCCGAAACGTACGCGCCCGGCGCGCTGCATCCCGGTGTCGTGCCGCTGACCGTGCCCGCCCTGCCGCTGTGGCCCGCCGCGGCGGTGCTGCTGGGCCTGCTGCCCGCGTTCGTGGCGCCCGTGCCGCCAAAGGAGTCCCCGTCATGATCCGCTTCGACGACGTCTCGGTGACGTACGGCGGTACCGGGGCGGCGCCCGCGGTCGCCGGGGTGGACCTCACCGTCCCCGAGGGCGAGCTCGTCCTGCTGGTCGGGCCCTCGGGAGCCGGCAAGTCGACCCTGCTGGGGGCGGTCTCCGGGCTGGTGCCGCACTTCACGGGCGGCACCCTGCGGGGCCGGGTGACGGTCGACGGGCGCGACACCCGCACGCACCGGCCGCGCGAACTCGCCGACCTCGTCGGCACGGTGGGCCAGGACCCGCTCGCG
The DNA here is from genome assembly GCF_003097515.1 of Streptomyces tirandamycinicus. Classification (NCBI taxonomy): domain Bacteria; kingdom Bacillati; phylum Actinomycetota; class Actinomycetes; order Kitasatosporales; family Streptomycetaceae; genus Streptomyces; species Streptomyces tirandamycinicus. Next base: position 1,276,505 of record NZ_CP029188.1, read on the forward strand.
CACTTCGTCACCGACACGGTCGAGGACGAACTGGCGTACGGCATGGAGTCGCTGGGGCTGGCGCCGGCGGTGATGCGGCGGCGGGTCGAGGAGACGCTGGACCTGCTGGGGCTCGCGGAGCTGCGCGACCGCCCCCTCACGACGCTCTCGGGCGGCCAGCGGCAGCGGGTCGCGATCGGGTCCGTCCTCACCCCCCATCCGAAGGTGCTGGTCCTCGACGAACCGACGTCGGCGCTCGACCCGGCTGCGGCGGAGGAGGTGCTGGCGGTGCTCCAGCGGCTCGTCCACGACCTCGGGACGACGGTGCTGATGGCCGAGCACCGGCTGGAGCGGGTGGTGCAGTACGCGGACCGGGTCGTGCTGCTCCCCGGGCCCGGTGAGCCCCCGGTGGCGGGCGCCCCGGCCGAGATCATGGCCTTCTCCCCGGTCCGCCCCCCGGTCGTCGCCCTCGGGCGCCTCGCCGGATGGTCGCCCCTCCCGCTCTCCGTCCGCGACGCCCGCCGCCGCGCGGAGGACCTGCGTACCCGGCTGGCGGGCACGGCCCCGGCGGCCGCGCGGGGCACGTCGGGCACTGCTGCTCCCGGCCCGGCCACCCGTGGGCGGCGGGCCGCGGAAGGACCGGGGGCACCGGGCGCTCCGGGAAGTCCAGGGAGCCCAGGGAGCCCAGGGAGCCCAGGGACGGCGGGAGAACCACGGACGGCAGGGAGTCCAGGGACGGCAGGAGAACCAGGGAGTCCAGGGGCTGCCGGGAAGGCAGGGAAGACCGGGAAGGCCGGGAGGGCCGGGAAGGCCGGGAGGGCCGGGAAGGCCGGGAGACGAGGGCTGGGCGCCCTGTTCCCGTGGGCCGGGCGGGGCCGGTCGGCGCCGGGCGGAGCGCCCGACGAGAAGCCGCACGACCCGGCCGTGCTCGCGGAGGCGGCGCGGCTCGGGGTGCGGCACGGACGGGTCGAGGCGCTGCGGCGGGTCGACCTGGTGGTCGGGCCCGGGGAGACCGTCGCGCTGATGGGCCGCAACGGTGCCGGGAAGTCGACGCTGCTGGGCAGCCTCGTCGGACTGGTCGAACCGGCGTCGGGGTCGGTCCGGGTCGGCGGGCGCACGCCCCACCGCACCCCGCCCGCCGAGCTGGTGCGACGGGTCGCGCTGGTTCCGCAGGAGCCGCGGGACCTGCTGTACGCGGACACGGTAGGGGCCGAGTGCGCCACCGCGGACGCGGACGCCGGGGCCGCTCCCGGGACCTGCCGGGAGCTGGTCTCGGAGCTGCTCCCCGGGGTGGCGGACGCCACCCACCCGCGGGACCTGTCCGAGGGGCAGCGGCTGGCGCTCGCCCTGGCGATCGTGCTGACCGCCCGCCCGCCGCTGCTCCTGCTCGACGAGCCGACCCGCGGACTCGACTACGCGGCGAAGTCGCGGCTGGTCTCCGTGCTGCGCGGACTGGCGGCGGAGGGCCACGGCATCGTGCTGGCCACCCATGACGTGGAGCTTGCCGCCGAGATCGCGGACCGGGTGGTGATCCTCGCGGGCGGGGAGGTCGTGGCGGACGGCCCGACGACCGACGTGGTCGTCTCGTCCCCCGCCTTCGCACCGCAGATCGCCAAGATCCTCGCCCCGGAGCCGTGGCTCACCGTCGCCCAGGTGGAGGCCGCCCTGTGAGCACCGGCGACACCGGCGGCACGATCGGCCTGCCCGGCCGCCGTGAGCGGCACGACCGGCACGACCAACACATCGGGCACGACCTGCACAACCGTCACGACCGCCCCACGGCCCGTGCCGACCGCCCCGCGGCCGCGGCCCGTCCCGTCCGGCTCGGCCCCCGGGCCGTCGCCGCCCTCGCCCTCGTCAGCGCGATCGGCGTCGTCGCCTTCTGCTGGCCGCTGCTCGCCGACGCGGACGCCGCCGTCACCGGCCACGCCCAGGACGCTCCCTGGCTGTTCGCCGCCCTGCTGCCGCTGCTCGTCGGTGTGGTGGTCGCCACCATCGCCGACGGGGGCATGGACGCGAAGGCCGTCGCCATGCTCGGTGTGCTCGCCGCGGCCGGTGCCGCGCTGCGGCCGCTCGGCGCGGGCACGGCGGGTCTGGAGCCGATGTTCTTCCTGATGGTGCTGAGCGGCCGGGTGCTCGGGCCCGGCTTCGGCTTCGTCCTCGGCTCGGTGACGATGTTCGCGTCCGCGCTGCTCACGGGCGGGGTCGGGCCGTGGATGCCGTTCCAGATGCTCGCCATGGGCTGGTTCACGATGGGCGCGGGTCTGCTGCCGGGCGCCGACCGCCTCAGGGGCCGCGCGGAGCTGCTGATGCTCGCCGGGTACGGTTGCGCCGCGGCGTTCGCGTACGGCACGGTCATGAACCTCTACGGCTGGACCATCGTGCCGGGCCTCGCCTCGGGCGTCTCCTTCCAGGCGGGCGCCCCGGTGGCGGAGAACCTGGTCCGCTTCGGCGCGTATGTGCTCGCCACTTCCCTGGGCTGGGATCTGGGCCGGGCGGTCCTCACCGTCGTGCTGACCCTGGCGGCCGGTCCGACGCTGCTGAGGGCGCTCCGGAGGGCGACGCGACGGGCCGCGTTCGAGGCGCGGGTCACATTCGAGGCGGCCGGGACCCCCGCCGAGAGGTGAGGCGTCCCACAGGACCTTGGTCCCGGAACTATCGGCCCTCGTAGCCGTCGTCCGAGGACCCCGTCTCCCGGGTCACCCTTCCCCACCTGCACATAGACCACATATGTCCAGTTTGGGACTTAAGACCCTTAATGCTCCCTCTATGTCGTATCTACGGCGTGAGCCCGGTCACGGCACGGGGTCCGCGGCCCCGGCTACAACTGTTCCCGTCGCACGGCGCAGCAGGGCCTGGAGCCCGGCACACGAGCCCGGCTCGGCCCGCCCCGCGCGACCCGTAGTCCCCGAACGTTAGGTAAGCCCTTGTCCCGCTCGCTGATCACCCGCGCCTCCACCCGCAGCAAGTCCCTCGCCGCCGGTACCGCCGTGCTTCTGGGTGCGGCCGCCGCGGTCATGGGGACGACGTCGACGGCCTCGGCCGCGACGCCGAAGGAGGTCGCGAAGCAGATGATGCCCGCCGCCCAGTTCCAGTGCTTCGACAAGATCGTCTCGAAGGAGTCGAACTGGAACCACACGGCCACCAACGCCTCCTCCGGCGCCTACGGCCTGGTCCAGGCCCTGCCGGGCGGCAAGATGGCCTCGGCCGGCGCCGACTGGAAGACCAACCCCAAGACCCAGATCAAGTGGGGCCTGGACTACATGAAGGAGCGCTACGGCAGCCCGTGCGGCGCCTGGAGCTTCTGGCAGGCCAACCACTGGTACTGAGCCGGCCTGACGGCGGACGACGGACTGCCGCGCAGAGCGGCCCCGGGCCCCGAACCGACGCACCACGCGTGGGACCGGGGCCTTCGCCGTACCCGGAAGACCTCGCCGCCGGGCACGGAAGCTCTCACCCTCCGAGTACGGAATCCCTCACCCTCCAGGCACGGGACGAACCGGCCTCCCGGAGCCGCCCGGGACCGTGCCGAGCCGCCGAAGGACCCGCACCCGTACCCGCCCGGGCGGCCCCGTCCACGCACCGAAGCCGCTCAGAGCCGCTCAGAGCCGCTCAGAGCCGCTGCAGGATGGTGCCCGTCGCCAGCGCCCCGCCCGCACACATCGTCACCAGCGCGAACTCCCCTTCCGTACGCTCCAGTTCGTGCAGCGCGGTCGTGATCAGCCGCGCGCCCGTCGCGCCCACGGGGTGCCCCAGGGCGATCGCCCCGCCGTTGACATTGACTTTCGCGAGGTCCTGGTCGAAGACCTGCGCCCAGCTCAGCACGACGGAGGCGAACGCCTCGTTGATCTCCACGAGGTCGATGTCCTTGAGCGACATCCCGGCCTTCCCCAGCACCGCCCGTGTCGCGTCGATCGGCCCGTCGAGGTGGAAGTGCGGGTCCGCCCCGACGAGAGCCTGGGCGACGATCCGGGCGCGCGGCTTCAGCTTGAGCGCCCGCGCCATGCGCTTGGACGCCCACATGATCGCCGCCGCGCCGTCGGAGATCTGCGAGGAGTTCCCGGCGGTGTGGACCGCGGTCGGCATGACCGGCTTCAGCCCGCCCAGCGCCTCCATCGAGGTGTCCCGCAGGCCCTCGTCGCGGTCGACGAGCCGCCACATGCCCTGGCCCGCGTACTGCTCCTCCTCGGTCGTGGGCACCTGGACGGCGAAGGTCTCGCGCTTGAAGCGCTCCTCGGCCCAGGCGACCGCCGCCCGCTCCTGGGAGATCAGGCCGAGTGCGTCGACGTTCTCCCGGCTGAGTCCGCGGTGGCGCGCGATGCGCTCGGCGGCCTCGAACTGGTTGGGCAGGTCGACGTTCCACTCGTCCGGCCACGGCTTGCCCGGGCCGTGCTTGGAGCCGCTGCCCAGCGGCACCCGCGACATGGCCTCGACACCGCAGCTGATGCCGACGTCGATGACACCGGCGGCGATCATGTTGGCGGTCATGTGCGCGGCCTGCTGCGAGGAGCCGCACTGGCAGTCGACGGTCGTCGCGGCGGTCTCGCAGGGCAGCCCCATGGCGAGCCAGGCGTTGCGCGCCGGATTCATCGACTGCTCGCCGGCGTGGGTGACGGTCCCGCCGACGATCTGCTCGACGCAGTCGGCGTGGATGCCGGTGCGGCCCAGCAGTTCACGGTAGGTCTCGCCCAGCAGATAGGCGGGGTGCAGATTGGCGAGCGCGCCACCGCGCTTGCCTATGGGTGTGCGTACGGCTTCGACGATGACGGGTTCCGCGGCCATGAGCTCGTCCTCTCCTCAGCACTGGTGCGGGGTGTCCCGGCACCCCGCACCCGAGAACCGCAAGAAGAACTAGTACGCGTTCTAGTTCTCTAGCAGTCTTATGAGGGTTACCCCAGGTATGCAAGGCTCCTGCAGGCAACAGTTCCCGCCATGCGTCTTGCCAGTTATGGAACCCGTTACTACCTTGCGAGAGGTTCTGACGAACCGTCAGACAACGCCGTCGAACGGATCGCCGGACGGACCGTCGCACGGATCGCCCGAATCGCGCAGCCGCCGCACAGCCGTCCAGCCGCGAGACCTGGAGTTGCCGATGCCCTGCCCCCGTCTTCCCGAAGGGTTCGACGCCACCGACCCCGACCTGCTGGAGAGCCGCGTCCCCCACCCCGAGTTCGCCCGGCTGCGGCAGACGGCCCCCGTCTCGTGGTGCCCGCAGCCACGCGGCGCCACCGGCTTCGACGACGGGGGCTACTGGGCGGTCACCCGCCACGCGGACGTCAAGTACGTCTCCACCCACCCCGAGCTGTACTCCTCCCGCGAGAACACCGCGATCATCCGCTTCAACGGGCACATCAGCCGCGACCAGATCGAGGCCCAGCGACTGATCATGCTCAACATGGACCCGCCCGAGCACACCCGGGTCCGGCAGATAGTGCAGCGCGGCTTCACCCCGCGCGCCATACGCAGCCTGGAGTCGGCACTGCGCGACCGCGCCCGGCGCATCGTCGAGGACGCGAGCGGCGACGCGGACGGCGGCTTCGACTTCGTCACCCGGATCGCCGTGGAACTCCCGCTCCAGGCCATCGCCGAACTCATCGGCGTACCGCAGGAGGACCGGGCCCGGATCTTCGACTGGTCGAACAAGATGGTGGCGTACGACGACCCGGAGTACGCGATCACGGAGGAGATCGGCGCCGAGGCCGCCATGGAGCTCATCGGCTACTCCATGAACCTGGCCGCCGCACGCAAGGAGTGCCCGGCCGGGGACATCGTCACCCGGCTCGTCGCGGCCGAGGACGAAGGCAACCTCTCCTCCGACGAGTTCGGCCTCTTCGTACTGCTGCTGGCGGTGGCGGGCAACGAGACGACCCGCAACGCGATCAGCCACGGCATGCACGCCCTCCTCACCCACCCCGACCAGTGGGAGCTCTACAAGCGGGAGCGCCCGGCGACCGCCGCCGACGAGATCGTCCGCTGGACCTCGCCCGTGGTCTCCTTCCAGCGGACCGCGACCCGGGACACCGAACTCGGCGGCCGGAAGATCAGGAAGGGCGACAGGGTGGGGCTCTTCTACTCCTCCGCCAACCGCGACCCCGAGGTCTTCGAGAACCCCGAGGTCTTCGACATCACCCGCGACCCCAACCCGCACCTCGGCTTCGGCGGCGGGGGCCCGCACTTCTGCCTCGGCAAGTCGCTGGCCCTCAGGGAGATCGACCTCATCTTCGGCGCCATCGCCGACACCTTGCCGGACCTGCGCCTGGCCGGCGACCCGCGCAGGCTGCGCGGGTCCTGGCTGAACGGGATCAAGGAGCTCCGGGTCAGCACCGGCGGATAGCCCGGAGACACGCGCCCCGGAGCGGTCACATGACGGACAGGGACCCGCGCCCGGGGTTCCTGCGCCGATTCGTGCGCCGGGGCCCATGCGCCCGGATTTGTGCGCCGGGGCCCATGCGCCGGGGTTCGTGCGCCCGGGCGCCGGTCCCCGGAGCGCATTCCCGCGGGCTTCGTTCTCGTGAGGGCCATGCGCCCGGGGCGCCGGTAAGCCCACCCGAGTCGCCGTCCGATTGCGGCGATCTTATGATGGATGATCCCTGTAACGGCCTTCATCCCGAAGAGCCGTTTCACCTCGTTCGACCGGAAACCACACGACCGGAAACCAGAGGTGGCCGCGGATGATCCGTCTCAGAGTCGTGCCGGCGATCCTCGCCGCCCTGCTGCTGGTCGCCACCGGCCTGACCGGCGCACAGGCGCACACCGAGCGCCAGGAATTCGATCCCGCCCTGGTGGAGGCCCTCGACAAGGCCGTCGAGGACACCATGGAGGAGGCCGGGATCCCCGGCGCGATCGTCGGCATCCGGATTCCCGGCCGCGGTACGTACGAGAAGGCCTTCGGCGTCGCCGACAAGTCGACCGGCACGCCCATGAAGACCGATCTGCACATGCGGATCGGCAGCGTCACCAAGACCTTCACCATCACCGGCCTGCTGCAACTGGTCGACCAGGGCCGGGTCGGGCTCGACGACCCGGTCGGGAAGTACGTCGAGGGCGTACCGGCGGGTAACCGCATCACCCTGCGCCAGCTCGCCGAGATGCGCAGTGGTCTGTTCAACTACTCCGAGGACGAGAAGTGGGAGAAGTCCCTCCTGGCCGATCCCCAGCAGACGTTCGCCCCTCGGCAGCTCCTCGACTACGCGTTCGCGCACCCGCTGAACTTCCCGCCCGGCAGCAAGTGGGAGTACAGCAACACCAACACCATCCTGCTGGGGCTGGTGATCGAGAAGGTCACCGGGCAGCGGCTCGAGGACTACCTCCGGCAGCGCGTCTACGCCCCGCTGCGGCTCGGCCAGACCTCGTTCCCGACGGACGACGCGATGCCCGAGCCGTACGCCCACGGCTACACCCCTTACACCAAGTCCGGCGCCGCCACGGCCACTCCGTCCGGCGGCACGGTCGACGCCACCAACTGGAACCCGTCCTGGGCCTGGGCGGCCGGCGCCATGATCTCCGACCTCGGCGACCTGAACACCTGGGTACCCGCCCTGGCCGACGGCCGGCTCCTCGACCCCGCCACCCAGAAGGAGCGCCTGAAGTTCGGCCCGACGGGCATTCCCGAGGTCCAGTACGGCCTCGGCATCATGCGGGTGGGCAACTGGATCGGCCACAACGGGGAGCTGCCGGGCTATGAGACGCTCGCCGTGCAACTGCCCTCCCAGCGCGCCACGCTGGTGATCCTGGTCAACTCCGACACCGACTTCCGCGGCCAGTCACTGAGCACGCTGCTGGGGCGCGCCGTCACCGAGGTCGTGACCCCGCGCAACGTGTTCGACCTGCCGACCGCGCCGCAGTCCGAGAAGACCAGCCCGCCGCCGTCCCCGACGGCGTCACCGACGCCCTAGCGTCCGGGAAGGCGCGGGCGGCCCCGCGGCACCGCCGGCACGGGGCGCGCGGCGGCCCCGGGGCGGCACCGACCGCACCGGTTCCGGGCGCGATGCCGACCCCGGCCTGGCGGGTGCCGGGGGCTATGCCCTCAGAGCGTCCGCACGAAGGCGGAGAACGCGCCGGCAGGGAAGTGCAGCACGTCCCCCGCCGGGACCTTGGAGTCGCGCACGGCGACGAGTTGCGGGGTCTCGGCGATCTCGACGCAGTCGCCTCCATGGTCGCCGCTGTGACGGGACGTGCGCCATACGGCACCGGCGAGCGGGGCGCACGCGACGCAATCGCCGCCCTGGTCACCGCTGTAGCTGGACGTACGCCACACGGCGCCGCCGAGCGGCAAGCACTCGACGCAATCGCCGCCCTGGTCGCTGCTGTAGCTGGACGTACGCCAGCGGGCACCGGTCGGATCAGAGCTGCTGCTCCCCATAGCGTTCCTCCATCGTGCGCCGGATGAGGTCCGTCGAGTCCGTGAGGGACAGCGCGGCGGCCTGGAGGTGATCGTAACGGAGTGAACAGTCCCTGACCGTGGCCGGGTTGGCCGTCGGATGGCCCTTCCCATATCCCTCGGTGTAGACGATGGCCGGGTCGCTCCCGAAGCGGTAGAGGTTGAACGAGCCTGTCAGTCCCGCGTGGGCCCCGGCCCGGAACGGCAGGATCTGGACGTTCACCCGGAGGTCGTCGGCGAAGGACAGCAACCGCGCCAGTTGCTCGCGCATCACCGCGGGCCCGCCGATCGACTGGCGCAGGGCCGCCTCCCCGAGGATCGCCCAGAGCACCGGCGGCTCCTCCTTGCCGAGGATGCGCTGCCGCGCCAGCCGGACGGCCGTACGGTCGTCCAGATTCCCCCGGTCCACGGCCCCGAGCACCGCCCGCGCGTACGACGGCGACTGGAGCAGCCCGTGCACCATATGGGTCTGGAAGGTGCAGATCTCCGTCGCCCGCGCCTCCAACTCCGCCACCTGTTGGAACCACGCGGGCAACTGGCTGCGCAGCACCAGCCCCAGCAGCCGGGTCAGCAGCCCGTCCGTCCCCAGCGCCGCGTCCGTGCGCTCGCTGAACTCCTGCGTCGGCAGCTTCCGCGCCGTCTCGATCTGCCCCACCAGCGAGCCGGTGTAGTTGATGACGGCGCCCAGTTGCTTCTGGGTGAGCCCCGCCGCCTCGCGGTAGCGGCGGAGTTCGTAGCCGTAGTAGTCGAGCGGCGAGGCGCCCGGGTCGAGGACGTTGACATGCGTCACGGCGTGCTCCCTCGTACTCAACTCCGCCCACTGCCGGACGGGTTGTATTCAGGCCATGGCAGAGCGTAGCCGTCCGGTCCCACCCTCGTAGCGTGATCGACGACATCGCCCCCGCCCCGGGGCCCGCCTCCCAGTACGGCATGCGCTTCACCGTCGGGGACCACTCGGCCCGCCATGTGCGCCGCATCCTCCGCCACTACCTCGCCCTGTGGGGCCTGCCGGAACTGGCCGACGACGCCTCACTCGCCCTGACCGAACTGCTCGGCAACGTCCACGACCACGTCCCCGGCCGCCGCTGCGGGCTGCTCGTCGAGCGCGGCCCGTCCGGTCTCCGGGTGGAGGTCAGGGACGAGTGCCCCGCGCTGCCCGTGCTGCGCCGGGCCGCGCCCGGCGAGGAGTCGGGACGGGGACTGGCGCTACTGGACGCGGTGGTGCACAAGTGGGGCGTGTCGCGTACGGGCGGAACCGGCAAGACCGTCTGGTTCGAGTGCCGCGCCCCGGACGCCGGGCCCGGCGTCGCGCCGCCGGCGCCCCTTGGACGGCCGGCACCCGGGCAGGCCCGCTGAGGGGTTCCGGGGAGGGGCCCGTACCGCGTCCGCGGACAGGCACCCGGGGACAGGCACCCGCGGACAGGCAGCCGCGCACTGATGGCCGCGGCCGAATGGCGCGGCGGCCCCGGGCGGGGGATGCTGGCTGGACGCGGCGATCCACCCGGGAAGGCGCCCTATCGGCGTCTTCCCGGGCCCGACCGAGGCCCCGGACCGAGACGCCTGACCGTGCGGCCCGGGACCGTACGGCAGGGGACCGTACGGCACGGGGCGGTGGGGAGCCGCAGGCCGAAAGGCATTCCGCCGTCCGGCCGGGAGTTCGGGCGTGGGATACGTTGCCCGTATGTCTGAACAGCAATGGAACGCCGTCGACGCCTACTTCACCGACCTGCTGGTGCCCGAGGACGACGCGCTGAAGGCCGCGGTCGCCGCGAGCGACGCGGCCGGGTTGCCGCAGATCGCCGTCGCGCCCAACCAGGGGAAGCTGCTGCACCTGCTGGCCCTCACCCAGGGCGCGACGAGGATCCTCGAGATCGGCACGCTCGGCGGCTACAGCACCATCTGGCTCGGCCGGGCCCTGCCCGCCGACGGACGGCTGGTCTCCCTCGAGTACAGCGCCGAGCACGCGGACGTGGCCCGCGCCAACCTCGCCCGCGCGGGGCTCGACAAGAACGCGGAGGTACGGGTCGGTCCCGCCCTCGACAGCCTGGCCGCGCTGGAGTCCGAGGGCACGGCCCCGTTCGACTTCTTCTTCATCGACGCCGACAAGGCCAACAACCCCCACTACGTGGAGTGGGCGCTGAAGCTGTCCCGGCCGGGGAGCGTCATCGTCGTCGACAACGTCGTACGCGGCGGCTCGGTCCTCGACGCGACCAGCGAGGACCCCGCCGTCGTGGGCACCCGCCGGATGTTCGAGGTGATCTCGACCCACCCGCGGCTCACCGCGACCGCCTTCCAGACGGTGGGCGCGCGGGGGTACGACGGTCTTCTGCTGGCCCGCGTCACGGGCTGAACGGCCCGGCGTCGCCACGGGTGGGGGCACGACCCGTACGTGCCTCCCGGGCGGGTGCCGGCAGGACGCGCGCCCGCCGCCCCGCCGGGTCGGGGCCGCGGGCGACTCGCGCCGCGCCTATCCTGCACCTCATGAGCGTCGTGAAGATCAATGTGCTGACCGTCCCCGCCGCGCAGCGGGAGTCCCTGGAGCAGCGGTTCGCCGCGCGTGCGGGGGCCGTGGAGTCCTCGGACGGCTTCGAGTGGTTCGAGCTGCTCCGCCCGCTGGAGGGCACCGACGACTACCTCGTCTACACCCGCTGGCGCAGCGAGGAGGACTTCCAGAACTGGATGTCCGGCCCGATGCAGGCCGCCCACCGGGGCGAGGGCGGCGGGAGCGGCGGGAGCGGCGAAGGTGAACGCCCGAAGCCCGCGGCGACGGGTTCGACCCTGTGGTCCTTCGAGGTGGTCCAGCAGGCATCGCCGAAGCAGGGCTGACCGGCGGGCAGCCGACCGCACCGGCACCTCCGGCCTCCACGGCGGCAGGGAGGGTCGGCCGGTGCGGTCGTCACTCCCCCGGCGCCGGGCCGCCCGCCGGGGCGGTCGACTGCCAGGCGGCGAAGAGCGGGAGCCGCCCGGAGGCGTCGAGTACGACGATACCGAAGGGGCGGTCGTAGGCGAGGCGGAGGGCCCGGACCGGGCGGGGGGCGCCGCCCGCGCGGGTGAGGACCGCCGTCGCGGCCGCCGCCTCCACGCCGAGTTCCGCGACCTTGAGTACGGCCTCCTGGACGACCATCGAGATCGCCAGCGGCTCGGGTGACAGTCCGGAGAAGTCGGCGAGCGCGGTGGTGGCCTGCCGTACGCCCAGAGCGGGCAGTTGGGGCGTCACGTCCGTCGTCGTCCGCAGGGCGAGGCGGGGCACGGCGAGGTCGACGGCCTCCGCTCCGACGGGCGTACACGTCTCATGGGGCGCCCAGGCCGCGGGCAGCACCTCCGCGGGGCCGGCGCCCGGCGCACCGAGGACGAGGCGGACCACCGCGCCCGAACCACCTTCGCAGCGCAGCTGGGCGACCTGCGCCCGGCCCGCGGTCCACGCGTCGCCGGGGGCCAGCCGCCGGTGCATGGTCGGCACCCGGTGCACGGTCCCCGAGGCGTCCGTGAACGGCGCGGGCACGGTCAGGTGGCCCGGGAAGGGCGTCTCCCAACGAGCTTTCAGCGCGAGGACGTTGACCAGGGCGAGCAGCGTGTCCGGGGGGACGGGGACCGGTAGCCCTCCGATCAGCCCGCCGGTCGCCTCCCTCACCCAGGCGTCGATGTCGTCCTGCCCGTCGCCGAGACGGCCGAACCCGACGCCGGGCAGTGCCTCACGGTAGGTGCGGTGGACCGGGACCTTGCTCCACACGCGGGTCGCGACGGCCAGCGCGTCCGTTCCGTCGAGTTCCCGGGCCATGGAGGTGACGGCCCGGGCCGCGTCGTCCCCGGCCGCGCCGAGCAGCGCCCGGAGTTCCTCGGCGGTACCGCCGCGTGCGCCCGCCGCCACGGCACCGAGCGCGAGCCACAGCCCGGCGGGCGAGCAGACGAAGTCGCCCTCCCCGGCGAACTCCCGCAGCCACCGCTCCCCGACGGCCCGGACGGCCCGGACGGCCTGGACGGCTTCCTTGTGTCCGGGGTACGGGCCCGGCCGGGGCGTCGTCCCGGGTGTCGCGTCCACTCGTTCCGTCCCCGCCGTGCCGTCCACCGCAACCGCCCCCCGTCACCCGCGTCTTCCGCGTCATTTCGCGTCTTGCCGCGTCTTTCCGCTTCCGGGTGCAGTGTGCCAGGGGGCGGCCGGGGTCGCACCGAGGTGCGGCTCACCGAGGAGGAGCGGTGTGCCTCAGATCAGGCCCTGGGCGAGCATGGCGTCCGCCACCCGTTCGAAGCCTGCGATGTTCGCGCCCGCCACATAGTCGCCGGGCCTGTCGTGGCGGGCGGCGGTCTCGTACGCCGTCTCGTGGATGCTCCGCATGACCTGGGCCAGTTCCTCCTCGACGCGGGCCGCGGGCCAGAGGTCGCGGGCCGCGTTCTGCCGCATCTCCAGCGCGCTGGTGGCCACGCCGCCCGCGTTCGCGGCCTTCCCCGGGCCGAAGGCGACACCCGCGTCGCGGAGGATGCGCACCGCCGCGGGGGTGGTGGGCATGTTCGCGCCCTCGGAGACGGCCTTGACGCCGTTGCGCACCAGGGCCGCCGCGTCGTCGGCGGTCAGTTCGTTCTGGGTCGCCGACGGGAGGGCCACATCGGTGGGCACCTCCCAGACGCTGCCGCCGGGCACGTACCGCGCGGACGCGCCGCGGCGGATCGCGTAGTCGCTCACCCGGCCGCGCTCCTCCTCCTTGATCTGCTTGAGCAGGGGCAGGTCGATGCCCTTGTCGTCGACGACGTACCCGGCCGAGTCGGAGACGGTGCGCACATGCGCCCCCAGCGCCTGTGCCTTCTCCACGGTGTAGAGGGCCACGTTGCCCGACCCGGAGACGCTGACCTGCTGGCCGGCGAGCTGCTCGCCGCGTACCTTCAGCATCTCGGCGGTGAAGAGCACGTTTCCGTAGCCGGTCGCTTCGGGGCGCATGTGCGAGCCGCCCCAGGAGGTGCCCTTGCCGGTCAGCACGCCCGCCTCCCAACGGTTGGTGATGCGCCGGTACTGGCCGAAGAGGAAGCCGATCTCCCGGCCGCCGACGCCGATGTCGCCGGCGGGCACGTCGGTGTGCTCACCGAGATGCCGGTGCAACTCCGTCATGAACGACTGGCAGAAGCGCATCACCTCGGCGTCGGAGCGGCCGCGCGGGTCGAAGTCGCTGCCGCCCTTGCCGGCCCCGATCCCCAGGCCGGTCAGGGCGTTCTTGAAGATCTGCTCGAAGGCGAGGAACTTCACGATCCCCAGGTTGACGGACGGGTGGAAGCGCAGACCGCCCTTGTAGGGGCCGAGGGCGCTGCTGAACTCCACCCGGAAGCCTCGGTTGACGTGGATCTCGCCGCGGTCGTCCTGCCACGGCACCCGGAAGATGAGCTGCCGCTCCGGTTCCGCGAGGCGCTCGACCAGCTTGGCCTCGCGGAGTTCGGGCCGCCTGTCCAGCACGGGTCCCAGTGTCTCCAGCACCTCGTGGACTGCCTGGTGGAACTCGGGTTCACCGGGGTTGCGGCGGCGGATGTCCGCTTCGAGGTCGTCGAGGGTCGCGGAGGCGCTGGAGGAGATGGAGGGCATCGATCGGGTTCCTTCTCGTCGGCGGGACTGGTGCTGTGGGGTGCCGTGCCGGTGTGCCGTCGGCGGGGGCGCCCGTGTGGGGCGCCCGCGGGCCGAGCGGCGCAGACGGTCAACGGCGCGGAGGCGACCTGGGACACGTACCCGCCGGTCCCGGTCGGGATTCGGGGTGTCCTGCGGCGGTCGGTGGGGGTCCGTGGTGCACGGGTACACATACGGACGCGGGGCCCAATATCGTCGATCATGGTGCGCGCCGGGTCTCGCGGCCCGCGCCGGGCGGGCTTCCCCGGTGCCGGTCTGTGAACGGGCGTGCACCGCCGCCCGTCCGCGCACCGGCACCGCCGCCCGTTCGCGCACCGGCACCGGCTCCCGTTCGCGGCCCGGACCTGCACCGCCCGGCGGCCGTGGGGGAATGGAGCCGGGGGCGCTCATGGACACCCGGTGCCTGCATGAGATTCTTCGCCCATGAGCACACCGCCTGACGGATTGCCCGTCTACCGGGTTCTGACCGGGCCGGACGATGCCGCGTTCTGCCGCCGTGTGAGCGAGTTGATGGGTCTCGGCTACGAGCTGCACGAAGGCCCCGCGGTCACGTTCAACGGGGAGAGCGTCATCGTCGCCCAGGCGCTGGTCTGGCCGACGCGACCATAGGGGGCCTGGAGAGCCGCGAGCCGCGGTGATCGCGGCCGACCCGTGGCGCGGGAAGGGCGGCGCTGGCAGCGCTGGCGGCGCTGGCAGCGCGGTCTGCCGCACGCGGCGTTTGCCCGGTCGTACGGGGTGGACCGCTCCACCCGCCCGCGGGCCGGTAAACCGTTCGCGGTGCGCCGGGCCGGTCGGGTACAGCTGTCGGCATGACGCGATGGACCGTGCTCCCCGAGCGCCTCGACAGCCCTGACGCCATCGCCCTTCGGCGCGACTACTACGCCGATGTGGCCGGGAGCTACTGGCGGCGGCACATCACCGACGCGGAGATCGACGAGGGTCTCGCGGACGACGATGCGGCGCTGCTCACCGCCCCCACCGGCGAGTTCGCCGTCGGACGGCATGACGGGGAGGCGGCGGCCTGCGGCGGGGTGCTGCTGCTGGACGCCGAACGGGCCGAGCTGACCCGGGTGTTCGTGCGCCCCGCGTTCCGCGGTACGGGCGGCGGGTCGGCCCTGCTCACGGCGCTGGAGGACGCAGCCCGGCGGCTCGGGGCGCGGCGGATGGTGCTCAACACCCGGCTCGACCTGGTCGGGGCACGCACCCTCTACACACGGCACGGCTACCGGGAGATCCCCGCGTACTGCGAGGGACCGTACATGGACGTCTGGTACGGGAGGGAGCTGGTGCACGGGGCGGATGGCGCGGCGGCCTGAGCCGCTCCCGCACCCAGCGGTCGCGGTCCCGCTCCCGGCCCCGGTCCCAGTCCCGCTCCCGGTCCCGGTCCCGGGGTCTCCGCCCGGCCCGGGGTCCGCTCCGCGCGGCCGGCCGGGTTCCGGTTCCCTCAGTGCGCGGGGAAGCGCCAGGCCTGGTTGTCCCGGTGCGGTTCACCGCCGTCGGGGCGCTCCTCGTCGGAGCCGGACAGCTCGGCGGTCAGCTCCTTCACCAGCTGGACCAGGTCGGTGGGCCGGTCCGGTCCCCACCAGTCGCCCAGCAGCTCCGCCAGCGACTCCTCCCGTGCCTCGGACAGTTTCGCCGTCGCGTCCACACCCGCGTCGGTGAGCATCAGCGACAGGCCCTCCCGCCGGGCCAGCCCGCGCTCCTCCACCTCCCGTGACGCGTCGGTGACGGCCTTCACCGGTACATGGGTCGCCTCGGCGAGCCGGGCCGGTTCCACCAGCCCGTGGCGCTTGATGCGCAGCAGCAGCCAGCTCGCCGCCGGGCTGAGGTCGAGCCCGGCCCTGGCGGTGATCTTGACGTAGACCGCCTTGCGGCCCTCGCGCGAGCCGAGGACGGACAGCGCCCGGGCGCACTCGTCGTACGAGGAGCGCTGGGCGGGGTTGGGGGCGATGGTCTGGCTGGCCTCGGGCGCGGTGACGGACCCGCGCAACGGGTCCTCCCGCAGGAAGAAGGCGAGGACGAATCCGACGACGACGACCGGGGCCGCGTACAGGAAGACGTCGGTGATGGAGGTCGAGAACGCCTGGACGACCGCCGGGCGCAGTCCGGGGGGCAGCAGGGTGATCGCGCGTGAGTCGTCGGCGATCCGTTCCGGGCTGGCCCCGGGCGGCAGCGTGCGGCCGGCGAGCGCTTCGGTGAGGAGTTCACGCAGCCGGCCGGTGAAGAGCGTGCCGAAGAGCGCGACGCCGAACGAGGCGCCGATGGAGCGGAAGAAGGTGGCGCCGGACGTGGCGACGCCGAGGTCCTCGTAGCCGACCGCGTTCTGCACCGCCAGCACCAGCACCTGCATGACCAGGCCGAGTCCGGAGCCGAAGACGAAGAAGTAGGCGCCCACCTCCCAGGTCGGGGTGGCCGGATCCAGCTGGTGGAGCAGCAGGAGGCCGACGGCGGTGACGGCGGTGCCGGCCACGGGGAAGACCTTCCAGCGGCCCGTCCGGCTGGCGATCTGACCGGACACGGTGGAGGTGATCAGCAGTCCGATCACCATCGGGAGCATGTGGACGCCGGAGATGGTGGGGGTGACGCCCTGGACGACCTGCAGGAACATCGGCAGGTACGTCAGCGCTCCGAACATCGCGAACCCGACGATGAAGCTGATGGCGGAGACGAGCGCGAAGGTCCGGTTCCGGAAGAGCTTCAGCGGCAGTACGGGCTCGGCCGCGCGGCGTTCGGCCCGGACGAAGGCGGCGAGGAGCAGGGCCCCGAGCACGAGCAGGGCGATGATCTGCGGCGAGCCCCAGGCCCAGGTGGTGCCGCCGAGCGAGGCGGCGAGGACCAGGCAGGTGGCGACGGCCGCGATCAGGACCGTGCCCAGGTAGTCGATGGTGTGCCGGCTCCGCCGGACCGGGATGTGGAGAACGGCGGCGATCACGAAGAGCGCGACCACGCCGATGGGCAGATTCACGTAGAACACCCAGCGCCAGCTGAGGTGCTGGGTGAACAGGCCGCCGAGCAGCGGCCCGAGCACACTGGTCGCCCCGAAGACGGCGCCGAACAGCCCCTGGTAGCGGCCTCGTTCGCGCGGGGAGACGATGTCGCCGACGATCGCCATGGACAGCACGATGAGGCCGCCGCCGCCGAGGCCCTGGACGGCGCGGAAGGCGATGAGCTGCGGCATGTTCTGCGCGATGCCGCAGAGCGCGGAGCCGATCAGGAAGATGACGATCGCCGTCTGGAAGAGCTTCTTGCGGCCGTACTGGTCACCGAGTTTGCCCCAGAGCGGGGTCGCCGCGGTGGAGGCGAGGATGTACGCGGTGACGACCCAGGACAGGTGCTCCAGGCCGCCGAACTCGCTGACGATCGTCGGCAGCGCGGTGGCCACGATGGTCTGGTCGAGCGCGGCGAGCAGCAGGCCCAGCAGCAGGGCGCCGATCGCGACGAGAACGTTCCGGCGGTTCGAGCTCTCGCCGGGCCGGGGTATCGGTCCGGGGTCGGAGGCCGGCGTGCTCGCTTCCCGCGCCATGGAGTAGCCCTCCGGTCCGCAGCACACGCGTCTGCTCCTCCCATCCTGGGCGTTCCGTACGGTTATGGCCCGCCGAGCGGAGGCTCGCCGTCCGGGTACTGGACAGGGGCTGCATAATCGCTGGCAGCGCGAGGGGAGGGAACCCACGATGACGGGACACGTCTGCCCTGTATGCGGCAGGCAGGACGGCACCGGCGGCGGATCCGGCGGGGTCGGGAACTGCCGCTGCGGACAGGGCGCGACGGCGGAGGGATTCGACCCGCTGAGAGTGCGGCCGTATGTGGCGCTCCCGGATGCGGCGGGCGCCCCGGACGCGACCGCGGCCGGGCCGCCGCCCGAGCTGACGCAGGAGTTGCCGCAGGAGCTGACGCAGGTGCTTCCGCCCACGGCCGACGGCGCCGCCGGGCGGGACGCCGCAGCGGGGCAGGAGGGTGCCGCCTCGCGGGACGGCGTCCCCGGGCAGCCGCCGGGAGGGTCCGGGCAGCCGCCGGGAGGGTCCGGGCGACCGCCGGGCGGGGCCGGGCACGCGGGTACGTACGCGTACGGCCACCTGCACGGCCACGACACCGCGTACGACATGACCGGCGCGGGGCCGGATCCCGCGCCCGCCGGGCTCCGGCGGGGACGCGGCCGGAGCGGGCGGCACATGGCGGTGGCCGCCGCCGCCGTGGTGGCGGTGCTCCTGGCCGCGGCCTACGCGACCGGGCTGCTGACGAAGGACGGCGGCGGGGACGACCGGGCGCTGCCCGACAGCGAGACCACGGCCCCGTTCGTGTCGGCCGCGCCCGAGGCGCCCGAAGCACCGCTGTCCGCCTCCCCGTCCCGGACCCGGAGCGCGTCGCCCTCCGCATCGACTTCACCGCCGGAACCGGCCTCGGCCTCGGCACCGGCGGCCACGGGCTCGTCGTCCCCGGTTCCGCTCGCCGCGGGCCCGACGTCCCCACCGGAGGCGCCCACCCCGACGGGCGTGGCCTCGCCCGGCTCCACCTCCGCCGACCCGGGGGTCACCCTGCGGCGCGGAGACAGCGGCCCCGAGGTTGCCGAACTGCAGGAACGGCTGGAGCAGGCCGGCTTCTACGGCGGACGCCACCACGGCCGCTACGACCGGCGCGTCGAGGACGCGGTGGCGGCCTACCAGTACTACAGCGGCATCCAGGGCGACCCCGAGGGCGTCTACGGACCGGCGACCCGCAGTGCGCTGGAGGCCGAGACCCGCTACCCCGGCGACGACCACGGCCAGGGCGACGGCGGAGGCGACTGGGACGGCGACGGCCGCCGCTGAGCACCAGGCCTACGCGCCGGGCGCGTACGGCAGCGACCGGGACGAGAGCCGGTCTGCGGCGACCGGGACGAGAGCCGGTCTGCGGCGACCGCCACGGCCGAACGCCGCGCCCGCCACATGACGCGGTCGGCGTGTGCGGCCCGGCAGGCGCTCCGCGCGGGCGTGCGGCTCGGCACGACAGCCGCTCCCGGCACCCGCGACACGCGACGCCGAGCGCCCGCCGCAGGCTCAGTCCCGGCGCGCGGGCGCGAACGTCAGCACACCCGAGGCGTCGGCCCGGACGTGCACATCGGTGAGGTCGGGCGCGTGGGCGTCCGGAGCGAAGGCCGCGGCACGGGGGCCGATGCCGAGAACCCGCATTCCCGCGGCCCGCGCGGCCGTGACGCCGGCCTCGGAGTCCTCGAGTACCACGCAGTCCTCCGGTGCGAAGCCGAGTTCCGCCGCGCCCTTGAGGAAGCCCTCCGGATCCGGCTTGCTGGCGCCGACGCACTCGGCGGTGACCCGGGTGTCCGGCATGCGCAGCCCCGCCGCGTTCATCCGGGCCGTGGCGAGCGCCGCGTCCGCCGAGGTGACCAGGGCGTGCGGCAGGGCGGCGACGGAGTCCATGAAGGCGGGCGCCCCGGCGATCGGCACGACGCCGTCCAGGTCGGCCGTCTCCTGCGCGAGCAACTGCCGGTTCTCGGCGAGGTTCTCCTCCATGGGCCGGTCCGGGAGCAGAGCGGCCATGGTCGCGTATCCCTGGCGTCCGTGGACGACCTTGAGCGCCTCGTCCGGGTCGAGGCCGTGGCCGACCGCCCAGGAGCGCCAGACGCGCTCCACGGCGGCGTCCGAGTTGACCAGCGTGCCGTCCATGTCGAGCAGCAGCGCCCTGAACGGGCCGATGGTCTCGGGGTGCGGTCCCGGGGCGGCGGTCGCTGCGGGCGTCTCTGGGCTGGGCATCGGGGCCGTCCTGGGAATCCGGTGCGGATGTCGGGCCGTCGGCGGCAGACCGGGGCCCTGGGCGCAGAGCGGCCTCCACCCGCCGGTCAGGGGGTGCGGGCGGAGGCCACTTTGTTCCTTCACGATACAAACCGAATCGCCTTAGCGCCAATCCGGGTCCGGGAACCCGACCGCCGGAACCGCCGACGACGCCGGGCAGCCGGGCGAAGCCGCAGGTGGGAGGCGGAGACGGAGACGGATGCGGGGGCGGGGAGCGGACTTGGGGCGGGGGCCGACATGCGACGCGCAGGCGGGGCGGCGCGACGTGCGACGCGGAGGCGGGCGGCAGCCACCCACCGGGCACGGCTACCGCCACCCGCCGGGCACGGCTACCCGCCGTACCGTCCGGTGCGGCTCAGCCCGCGACCGCCTCGTACAGGCTGAGGCCGGCGAGCACCAGCATCAGCCCGGCCGCGATCTTCGTGATCAGCTTCAGCGGTACGTACCTGAGGAGTGTCCGGCCGCCCACGATGCCCAGTCCGGCCACCGCCCACAGCGCCAGTACCGCGCCCAGGCCGACGGAGAGCGGACTGTCGTACCGCGCCGCGAGGTTGGCGGTCATGATCTGGGTCAGATCGCCGAACTCGGCGACCAGGATCAGCATGAAGCCCGCGCCCGAGACCTTCCAGAAGGACTGGTCGGACGGGGCCTTGATGCCCTCGTCGCCGTCATCGGACTTCTTCAGCAGCAGCATCGCCGCGCCCGCGAGGAAGAGCACGCCGACGACGGCCTGCACCAGCCGCTGCGGCAGCAGGGTCAGCACACTGCCCGCCGCGATCGCCAGTGCGACGTGCACGGCGAAGGCGGCGGCGACTCCGGCGAAGACGTACGAGGCGCGGTAGCGGGTGCCGAGCACCAGTCCGGCCATCGCCGTCTTGTCGGGGAGTTCGGCGAGGAAGACGACACCGAAGGTGATCGCCATGATCGTGATACTGAGCACGGGAAGAGGTTCCTCGATCGGTCGGGCCCCGCCGCGCCGAGAGACCTGAGCAAGAGCGTTCCAGGGGTCGCTTCGGCGCGGCAGCGGCCATGGATGGTCATGGTCACTGCTGGCCGAAGGTCTCGCTGGCGGACCACGCCTGCGCGGCCGCCTCCGGGCGCCGGCCGGGCGAGCCCGGCAGTATGTCGACGTTCCGGCGAAGAGCTACTCCCCTTCTCCTGCCCACAGGGTACGGGACGCCCGGGGCGACCGTCGCAGAGCCGGTCCCGGCCCGGCAGTACGGCCCCGACCCGGCAGTGCAAACCCGCCCCGGCCCCCGCCCGTCCCGACAGCCCGGCCCGGCAGTGCGGCCCCGGCCCCCGCCCGGCAGGCGCCACGGGCCCGGCCCGGCGGTACGGCCCCGGCCACCGCCGGCTGCGGCGTCCCGCCCCGATCCGCCCGTCACGGACCCGGGTCCGCACCTCCCGCCGCGACGGCCGGGGGGTCCCGGTGCAGCCGGCCGCGGGACACCAGCTCCAGCACCACCGCGACCGCGACGGCCTGCACCGCCATCAGCGCGACGAGGACGAACAACTGCACCGCACCCGCCTGGAGCGGTGACGCCCCGCCCAGCAGCATCCCGACGAACGCGCCCGGGAGTGTGACCAGCCCCACCGTCCTGGTCTGGTCGAGTCCCGGCAGCAGCGCGTCGGCGGCCGCGTCCCTGACCACCTCCAGCCGGGCGTCGCGGTCGGACAGCCCGATCGCCATGCCGGCCTCGACCTCACCGTGCCGGGTGGTGAGCTCGTCGAGTGCGCGCCGCCCGGCGAGCACCGTCGCGGTCAGTCCGCCGCCGATGAGGATGCCGGTCACCGGGATGAGCGCGATGCCCTTCACCGGGACGAGGCCGGTGAGCAGCAGGGCGGCGACGACCGGAACGACTCCCGCGCCGATCGGCAGGGCCGTGAGCCACCAGGTGCCGTTCGGGGTGACGCGCCGGCCCGCGGTGCGTACGGCCACGGCGTACATCACCAGCAGGAAGGCGAACAGCAGCGGGACGGAGCGGACCGCCCAGCCGATGACGAGCGAGACCGCACCCAGTTGGACCGCGGCACGCAGGCCCGCCACCACCATCTCGCGGGCGCGGCCCGGCCCGAGGTGGGCGACGGCCGCGACACAGGCCGCGGCGGCCAGGAGCACGGCGAGGACGATCCCGAACGTCACATTGACCGGCAGCAGCACACGCCAACCCTAAGCGTGCCGAGGTGAATTGCCGGTGCTGCCGACCTCTTGAAGTGACGTGCTCATGTCGCCACTCTGTTACCTGGCGCCCATCCCCAGGCAATCCGGCGCCGCAACCATGGCGCGGGCCCGGCCCTTCAGGGTCCGATCCGGTCAACGCCCCCCACTCTCCCAGGAGTTCGCATGTCAGGTCTCTACGCGCGTCGAGCCACCCGGACCGCCGTGTTCGCCGCGTCCGTCGCCCTCGCGTCGGCCACCGCGCTGCTCACCGCGCCCGAGGCCCAGGCCGCCCCGCCCACGCCGGTCAGCGCGGCCACCGCCCGTACCTACCTGGGCCAGCTCACGGTCAAGACGGAAGGTTCCTCCTCCGGCTACAGCCGCGACAAGTTCCCCCACTGGATCACCCAGTCGGGTGCCTGCAACACGCGCGAGGTGGTCCTCAAGCGCGACGGCTCCGGCGTCGTCCAGGACTCCAGCTGCGCCGCCGTCAGCGGAAGCTGGTACTCCCCGTACGACGGCGCCACCTGGTACGCCGCCTCGGACGTCGACATCGACCACATCGTGCCGCTCGCGGAGGCCTGGCGCTCCGGCGCCAGCTCGTGGTCCACCTCCTCGCGCCAGGCGTTCGCCAACGACCTGACCCGGCCGCAGTTGATAGCCGTCACCGACAACGTGAACCAGTCCAAGGGCGACCAGGACCCCGCCGAGTGGATGCCGCCGAGCAGCTCCTACCACTGCATGTACGCCCGGATGTGGGTGCACACCAAGCACTACTGGAACCTGTCCGTCGACTCCGCCGAGAAGTCCGCCCTGCAGTCGGTTCTCAACGGCTGCTGACCCACGACCGCCGGCCGGCCGGAGGCGACCAGGCCGACCAGGGGGTGACCAGGGGCGACCAGGGGGGCGACCGGGGGTGACCAGCCGCCCCCGGACACGCGACCGGCCCACCCGGGCACCGGCCGAACCGGTCCCCCCGGCATGGAACCGCGCCACCCTCCCCCGTCGTTCCGTACCGTACGGGTGGGGCGACGGAGGAGGGCACATGGCAGCGGGGCTGCGCCTGGGACCACTACTGCGGTACGTGGACTGGGAGACCGGTGAGCACGCGACCGTCTGGGTCGAGGCGGACCGGCCGTGCACGGCCGAGGTGCGCTGCCTCGGCGCACCCCCCGGCGAGGGTTCCGGGAAAGGTTCCGGGCAGGGCCCCGGCGAGGCCCCCGGACCGGCCGCCGGGGACGCCGAGGCCCCGGGCGGCCCGTCGGCCGTCTCGCCGAAGGGAGCGGGCGTCTCGTCGAAGGGAGCGGGCGGCTCGTCAAAGGGAGCGGGCGTCTCGTCGAAGGGAGCGGGCGGCTCCGCCCGCACCTTCCAGATCGAGGGCCACCACTACGCCCTGATCCCCGTCTCCGGCCTCGCCCCCGCCGCGTCGACGGAGTACGAGGTGCTGCTCGACGGGCGCCGGGTCTGGCCGCCGGCCGACTCGCCGTACCCGCCGAGCGTGATCCGCACGCCGGCCATCCCCGCCCAGTCGGTACGGGTCTCCTTCGGCTCCTGCCGGTGGTCCGCGCCACCGGCCCGCAAGCAGGATCCGATCGGACCGGACGCGCTGGACACCCTGGCCGAGCGGATGGCGGCCGAGCCGGAGAGCGAGCGCCCCGACCTCCTGGTCCTGCTGGGCGACCAGGTGTACGCGGACGCCACCTCGCAGGAGACCCAGCGCTGGCTCGCGACCCGGCGCGATCTGAGCGAGCCGCCCTGGACGCAGGTGGCGGACTACGAGGAGTACACCCGGCTGTACGAGGAATCCTGGCTGGACCCGGAGGTACGGTGGCTGCTCTCCACCGTCCCCAGCTGCATGATCTTCGACGACCACGACGTCATCGACGACTGGAACACCAGCGCCTCCTGGGTCGCGGAGATGCGGGCGACACCCTGGTGGCGGGAGCGCATCCTCAGCGGCCTGATGTCGTACTGGGTCCACCAGCACCTGGGCAACCTCTCCCCGGCCGAACTGGCCGACGACCCGGTCTACGCGGCGGTGCGGGACGCCCCGGACGGCACGGAGGCCCTCCGCGCCTTCGCGGCCCGGGCGGACGCCGACCCCGCCTCCGTCCGCTGGAGCTACCGGCGCGACTTCGGCAGGACCCGGCTGCTGATGATCGACACCCGTGGCGCCCGCGTCCTCGACGAGCGGCACCGTGCGATGCTCGACGACGAGGAGACGAGCTGGCTGCGCGACCAGGCCCTCCAGGCGCCGGGCTCGTACGACCATCTGCTCATCGGGACCTCGCTGCCCTGGCTGCTGCCCCCGGCCATCCACGACGTGGAGGGCTGGAACGCGGCGCTGTGCCGGGGGGAGCGGGGCGCGCGCTGGGCACGCGTCGGGGAGAGCCTGCGAAGACGGGCGGACCTCGAGCACTGGGCGGCCTTCCCGTCCTCGTTCGAGGAGCTGACCGCCCTGATCAGGGAGGTGGGCAGCGGGCCGCTGGCGCCCTCCACGGTCTGCGTGCTGTCCGGGGACGTGCACCACGCCTATGTGGCGGAGCCCAGTTGGCCGGACCCGGCGCCCACCGCCCGGGTGCTCCAGCTGACATGCTCACCCGTGCACAACGCCATCCACGCCTCGATGCGGGTCGGTTTCCGCTTCGGGTGGAGCCGCGCGGGGCGGCGGCTCGGGCGGGCCATGGCCCGGCACGGCAGGGCCGGACGGCCGGTCGTCCGGTGGGACAAGAGCGGCGGTCCCTGGTTCGGGAACCAGCTGATGACGCTGACCCTGAACGGGCGTTCGGCCGAGCTCCGGCTGGACCAGACCGCCACGGATCGTACGGGTGCACGGCTTCTGACCGTGGACGAGCGAATCCTCACGGATGGTCCGTGACACTTCACACGGCGGAAGGCGATCCTCACCGCCACCCCCCGGACTCCTCACACGGCAGGGGGCATGATGAGGCGGACGGTCCTCTTCCCGCGCCGCCACCCGCCCCATCTCGACCCGGGAGTCAGTGTTTTGTCCGCGCCACCCGCGTTGCCCCCGGCTCCCCCGGCTCCCTCGCGTCCCCCGGGTCCCCCGGGTCCCCCGGCTCCCCCGGCTCCCTCGCGTCCCCCGGGTCCCCCGGGTCCCCCGGCCATAGCACTCGTCGGCGCGGGTCCCCGCGGCACCTCGGTCCTCGAAAGGCTCTGCGCCTCCGTTCCCGAACTGGCCCCGGAAACGCCGCTGACCGTGCATGTGATCGACCCCGCCCCGGCCGGGCCGGGACAGGTGTGGCGCACGGACCAGCCCGGCGAACTGCTGATGAACACGGTCGCCTCGCAGGTGACGCTGTTCACCGACGAGAGCGTGGCCTGTGAGGGGCCGGTACGGACGGGCCCCAGCCTGTACGCCTGGGCGGCGGCCGGCGGCGACCCGGCGCTCGGCCCCGACGACTACCCGACCCGGGCCTGCTACGGGCGCTATCTGGCCTGGGCGTTCCGCACCGTCACCGCGAACGCCCCCGACACGGTCCGGGTGGAGACGCACCGCGCGCGTGCGGTACGCCTCGACGACGCCGCGGACGGCTCGCAGAGACTCGTACTGGACGACGGGACGGTGCTGTCCGGACTGAGCGCCGTGGTGCTGGCGCAGGGCCATCTGCCGGTAGCCCCCGGAGCGACCCCGGCCGGACTCGGCGCCTACGCACGACGCCACGGCCTGCGCCACTTCGCCCCCGCCAACCCCGCCGACCTGGACCTCTCCGGGATCGCCCCGGGCGAGCCGGTGCTGCTGCGCGGACTCGGCCTCAACTTCTTCGACCACATGGCGCTGCTGACGACGGGCCGCGGCGGCTCCTACGTACGGCAGGGCACCCCGGACGGCGGGGAGCGGCTCGTGTACCGGCCGTCCGGCCGCGAGCCGAGACTCCACGCGGGCTCGCGGCGCGGCATCCCGTACGAGGCGCGCGGGGACAACGCGAAGGGCGCCTCCGGCCGGCACCACCCGCTGGTCCTCACCCCCGATGTGATCACCCGCTTCCGCCGGCGCGCGGACGCGGGCGAACCGCCGGACTTCCTCGGTGAGATATGGCCGATGATCGCCAAGGAGGTGGAGACGGTCTACTACGAGACGCTGCTCCGCCCCTCCGGCGCGGCGGACCCCGGCTTCCGGGCCGCGTTCCTCGCCACCACGCACGGCAGCGCCGAGGAGGCCGCGGTCCTGGAGGCGCACGGCTGCCCGGAGTCCGCGCGCTGGTCCTGGGAGCGGATCTGCCGGCCGTACGCGGCGGAGACGTTCGACGGTCCGGACGCCTTCCGCGGCTGGCTGCTCGGCCATCTCCGGCGGGACGCGGGGCACGCCGCGCTCGGCAATGTGGACGGGCCCGTCAAAGCGGCCCTCGACGTGCTGCGGGACGTCCGCAACGAGGTGCGGCAGATCGTGGACCACCGCGGGCTGTCCGGGAGGTCGCGGCGGGACCATCTGGACCGCTGGTACACGCCGCTGAACGCCTTCCTCTCCATCGGGCCGCCGCGCCGCCGGATCGAGGAGATGGCGGCACTGATCGAGGCCGGGGTGCTGGAGGTGGTCGGCCCGAGGACGGCCGTCCGGGCGGAGGGCGGGGCCTTCGTCGCCGAGTCGCCCGAGGTGCCCGGTTCCGCGGTGACGGCGACGACCCTGATCGAGGCCCGGCTGCCCGAGCCCGATCTGCGCCGCAGCCGGGACGAGTTGCTGGGCCGGATGCTGCGGACCGGCCAGTGCAGGCCGCATACGATCGACGGTTACGAGACGGGCGGCCTCGACGTGACCGGCCGCCCCTACCACCTGATCGACCGTCAGGGACGTTCACATCCGGCGAGGTTCGCCGTCGGGGTGCCCACCGAGGGTGTGCACTGGGTGACGGCCGCGGGTGCGCGACCCGGGGTGGACTCCGTGACGCTCTCGGACGCCGACGCGGTGGCCCGCGCCGTACTCCGCGTGAGCGCGCGGCGTGAACTCCTCGTGAACGACGCCCGCCACCCGAATATTGAACTTGCAAGTATCGATTAGGTCTGCCTTACTTACGTCTCATCGGTTCATGTGCCCAGACCGGGTTCATGTCCCCCAGACCGGAGGAGACCCACGTGGCTGCTCGACCGATCACCGCACGACTGGACCGGGCCCGGCCGTACGCGCTCGGCGCGTTCCGCATCGTCGTCGGTCTGCTGTTCACCTGCCACGGGACGCGCGCGCTCTTCGGCGTGCCGGGCGCGGAGGACACGGTGGCGGCGGGCACCTGGCCGACCTGGTACGCGGCGGTGATCGAACTCGTCGCCGGCATCCTGGTGCTGGTCGGACTGGGCACCCGCGCCGCCGCGTTCATCGCGTCCGGCGCGATGGCGTACGCCTACTTCACGGTGCATCAGCCCCAGGGCCTGTTCCCCATACAGAACAGCGGCGAGGGCGCCGCGATCTACAGCTGGGTGTTCCTGCTGCTGGTCTTCACCGGTCCCGGGGCGCCCGCACTGGACAACCTGTTCTCGCGGCGGGACGCCAAGGGGGCGGCCGACCCCGAGGAGCCGGCGCAGGTCGCGGCCTGAGCGGTACACCGGCGGCGCTCCGGCGGCGCGTCGGTGGTACGTGGGCGGGGCGGCGGTGATACGCGGGGGCGTGCAGGCGGCGCTCCGGCGGCGCGTCGGTGGTACGTGGGCGGCGCTCCGTGCCCGGCCGCCGCGCTCCGTGCCCGGCCGCCGCAAGTCCGGTGTGTGAGCCGGTCGCGGCCCTGGTGAGGGGCGCCCACCGGGCCCTGTGCCACCGCGGCCCGGCGCCGGGCCGCGGTGGGGTGCCCCGCGGTCAGGAGCGACCCTGGAGGTACCGCAGCCAGGTCGTGCTGTCGGCGGTCCGGTCGGGGGCGGGCGCGCGGCCGTGGCGTCCACGGCTCCGCCCTTCCCGGCGTCCGGCGATGAGCCAGATCACAGGAAGCAGCGTCAGCCACAGCAGGACGACGGCCACCGGGCCGGTTTCCGTCTCGTAGCCGACGATGCCCGCCGGCATGGAGGCCAGCACGGTCCCCACGGTCCAACGGCCCCACAGGGCCACCGGGCCGGGATGTGATCGCTGCCGCGCGTGCCGTACCGCCGTGGCTCCCGCATAGCCGCCGTAGCCTCCCACCGCCAGCAGACCGAGCCCGAGAGCGGTCTGGAACTCGGGCAGGCCGTCCGGCGTGTCGCCGGACTCCTGGGTGACCCCGTCCTTGGTGACGGCGGTGGCGTAGTCGCGCCAGACGGTCACGGTGATGTGGTCGCCCTTGCGCAGATGCCTCAGCAGCGGTTCCTCGTCGCCCATGTCGAGTTCCGCGGGAATCGGGCGCGGGCCGTCGAGCTTGAGGAGGTACAGCCCGCTCCGGGCCGTGTGCTCGACGACCGTCCCCCGGACCGTCGCGGGGTACGTGCGCAGGCAGTCGGCCGAGGGAGACACCGGGACGGCGCACGGCCGGGCGGACCGAAAGACCCGTACCTCGTCCACGCTGTCCGGCACGGTGGACAAGGCGGCGACGCCCGCCAAGGCTGCCACTGCGCCCAGGAGCGCGACGGACAGCCCCCAGGCCCGCGTCCACCACGTGCGGCCGCGCCGCCGTGCCTCCGCTCTCCTGCTCCTGGTCCTGGTCACCTGACCTCTTTCCGCTTTCCCGCATGCTCGCTGTGGGGCGTATTGAGCCACAGGGCGTCCCCCGGCGGGCAGGCGGGGCCACGGCATGCTCCTCGCGGGGATGACTGCCGGAACCCGGCAGCATGCGGACGCGGGTGTCCATGGCCCGTCAGGTCAGGTCGTCGCCGGGCGCCCGATCCGGCGGCCAGGCGCCACACGGTCCTCCGTGCGTACGTGCGGTGCCGCCGGAAGGGCCTCCAGGTGTGTCCTCACACACCGGCCCACCCGATGCGAGCCGGCACATCCCACCCGAACACATCCCACCCGGGCGCATCCCACCCGGGCGCATCCCACCCGGGCGTGTGCGACTCGGCGCCCGCGGCCCGCGCCGGCGGCTGCCGGCCTCGCCGGGGGGCGGTCGCCGACCGGCGCCCAACGGGCCGCCCCGGCACCGGGGTCCGGGGTCCGGGGTCACGGTGTCCCGTAGCCGCCGAACGGGACCGTGAAGCAGGCCACTCGGGTGCCCGCGCCGCCCTGCTCGGCGTGCAGGACGACCGACTGCGCCCCACCGCGCCGCAGCCCCCACCGGTGCCGGGTCTCGGCGTTGCCCTCCCCGGCGGCGTCGGCGGTGAAGTCCAGCCACAGTTCGTTCGCGGGATCGGCGCCCGGCGCGGCCAGGTGCTGGTAGTGCGGCCCCGCTCCGGCGGGGTCCGCGTCGCACGGCGCGGTGTGCACATGGGCGCCGAAAGCGTGCCCCGGCTTCACCCCGCCCACGCGGGCCCGTACCACGGTCCCCGACCTCTCGGTCGTCTGCTCCACCACGATCCACGCCCCCGCCGGCACAAGCGTCCGGTCGTAGGTGAGCGCCGTCGACGGGACGAACGAACCGGGCGGAGTGAACCGGCCGTACGCCCGCAGCGCCACCCCTTCGCCAGCGGCGGGCGCGCCGACGGAACCGGAGAGTCGGGTCCCGTCGGCACGACGGGTTTCGTCCGACGACGGCACCTGGACGCCGTCGGGCCGGGCGCGGCCGGGGAGAGCCCCATCGGGTGAGACGCCACCGTGTGAGCGGTCCCCGTGTGGGGCACCGCCATGTGGGACGCCACCGTGTGCGTCCCCCTGTGCGTCCCCGTGTGGGAGGTCCCCGTGTGAGACGCCGCCGGACGGGGCCGTCCCCGCTCCTGCGGACGGGGCCGTCGCCGCTCCTTCGGACGGTGCCGCTCCATGGGACAGTGCCGCTCCATGGGACGGTGCCGCTCCTGCGGCTCCGGCGACCGGGCCGAACCGATCGCCGTCTCGGAGCCCGTGGCCCACTCCATAGGCCGCGCCCAAGACGCCTACCGCCAGCGTCACCAGGGCCGCCACCCCCGCCCGTGCGCCTGCAGCCGCCATTGCCACTCCTCGTCTCCGGGTGCCCACGGTCCGCGTACGCGCCCAGCCGGCGTACGCACGGGGCCCTCGTACCGCGAGCGGACCGGCGGTGTCCCGAGCCGCGCCCGGAGCGGGGCCGCGACCGGACGGACTGCACTCGTACGGCCGTGTCCGGCGTCACCCCGACCCTGACGATCTCCCCGGTCCGCGCAGGCGTACGCTCTATGGCTGTCATGCCGCCCCTGCCGCTCCCCTGCGACGTCGCGGCGTTGTCATCCAGTGGGGAGTCGTGGTGTTCGAGGCCGTGGGGCTGCTGCTCGGCAGCCCATGGATCTATGCGGTGGTGGCGCTGTCCGTGCTCCTCGACGTGTTCCTGCCCGTGCTGCCGAGCGGCGTGCTGGTGATCACTGCCGCGACGGCGGCGGCGGGGACGACGGCCGCGGCGGGACAGGGCGCGGTGACCGGAACGACCGCGTTCGCGTCGGCCGCCATCCAAGCGTCCGGTGACGCGCCCTCGGTGCCGGCGCTGCTGCTGTGCGCGGCGACCGCGTCCGTGCTCGGTGACCTGGTCGCCTATCGGCTCGCCCGGCGCGGCGGGGAGCGGCTGGACCGCGCCATCGCCCGCTCCCGGCGTCTGGTGGCGGCACGGGAACGCCTCGGCGCGGCACTGAGCCGGGGCGGTGGACTGCTCGTCGTCATCGCCCGGTTCGCACCGGCGGGCCGGTCCGTCGTCTCCCTCGGCGCGGGCGCGGCGCACCGCAAGGTGCGGGAGTTCCTGCCCTGGTCGGCCCTGGCCGCCGTGGCCTGGGCGGGCTACAGCGTCGGCCTCGGCTGGTTCGGCGGGCAGTGGCTGGGCGCGACCTGGGTGGGCGTGGCGGTGTCCGTCGCCGCCCTCTTCGGCGCGGGCTTCGTCGCGGCCTATGTCATGCGGCGTCCGGCGCCGGATCCTGCGTAGCCTTCCGCGTCGCGCCTGCGCCGCCGCGCACCTCCAGCCCGTCGAGAAGCTTTCGCGTCGCCGCCGCCACCTCGTCGACTGCGCGGTCGAACACCTCCCGGTTGTGCGCGGCGGGCGCCCGGAACCCGGACACCTTCCGTATGAACTGCAGGGCGGCGGCCCTGATGTCCTCCTCGGTGGCTTCTTCGGGGAGGACGGGCGGTCGAAGGGTCTTGATGCTGCGGCACATGAATCCAGTGTGGGCCACGGCACTGACAGACGGGCTCCTCGGAGGGCGCCGGGCAGGCCGGGCCAGGCAGGCCGGTGCTGGTCAGACGGCGCAGGTCAGGCGATGAAGGTCAGGCGGCGCGGGTCAGGCAGGGCGGGTCAGGCGGCGCGGGTCAGGCGAAGGACTCCGCCCGCGAGCGGGGCCCCGGCAGGGGTGCCGGCCGCCCCGGGCTCCTCGTCCGCCTCACCGGCCTCGGCGCGCTCTGCGGCGACGGCCGCGGCCCACTCCACGAGCAGCTGCTGGTACCTCGCCTCGTCCGCGGTGGACAGCCGGCTCCCGGACTTCTCCCACAACGCACGAATCTCCGCATTCACCACGGCTGCGGACCGCACGGAACCAAGCTCGCGAAGGGTTGGGGACATGGGCACAAGGTTACGCGGCGGGACCGACAACCGTGACCCGCCGAACCGCCGCGGTGACGCGCACCACCGGCCCGCGCACCGCGATCGTGGCTGGTGGGGGCGCCCGGCGTCCCCGCTCGACGTGTCTTCCCTCACACCCTCCCAACACCCGCGTCCTCACGCGGACTTTACGAAAACATTGATCCCGCGTTCACCAGGACCGTTGACTGCTCGTCCGCTCCCGGCGGAAGGGGAACGCCTCGGAGGCCGGAGGTTCCGATGACCGAGCCCTGGACGCAGACCGCGACCGGCGTCCTCCGCCTGCCCTCCGGGCGGCTGATGCGGGGACGCGGCCTGCGGCATCCACTGCCGGACGGCCCCACGCCCACGTACGCGCTGTATCTGCTGGACAAGCGGCCTCCCGACGTCCCCTGGGATGCCGAGTGGCTGCGCTGGCCGGACTTCCGCCTGCCCCGCGACCGGGACCGCGCACAGACCGCACTGGGCGAGGTCTGGGCGCGGGCGGCCACGGAGCGGGTCGAAGTCGCCTGCGGCGGCGGACGCGGCCGTACCGGCACGGCGCTGGCGTGCCTCGCCGTCATCGACGGCGTACCGGCCGCCGCGGCGGTGGCCTTCGTTCGGCGCCACTACGACCGCCATGCCGTCGAGACTCCCTGGCAGCGCCGGTACGTACGCCGCTTCCCGCTTCCGTGAGCGGGTGCTCCGCCCGGACGGAGACCGACCTCGGCACGGTGAGGCCGGAGGAGCCCGCCGGGTGCCCGGCGCGCCGGCCGGATCGCCCGGACCGGTCCCCCGTCCGGGTGGCGGCGACGGATCCGCGCCACCGGCCGGCCCCCGGAGCACCACGCTGGAGCGGACTGAAGGAGAGTCCGCATGGTGCCGAAGCCCCCGTCGTGCCCGCAGTGCCCCTCACGTCCCCCGCTGTGGAAGGACACCACCCGCACCGCCCCCGGCTCCGAGGACCGGTGGCGCTGGTACTGCACGTACTGCACGCGGCGCTGGGCCCCCACACCGGAGCACCGGCTCAGGTTCACGGTCTTCCCACGGGTACCGCAACGCCCCCCGCGATGACCGCTCGTCGGCCGGCCACCGCCCCAGGGCTCGCCGCCCAACCCGCTGAGCCGCACCCGCACAGGCCGAGGCCGATGAGCCGGACCCGATAGGCCGAGGCCGATGAGCCGAGGCCGATAAGCCGAGCCCGGCGCACGGACTCACTGCTTCAGGGCGACCTTGAACGCCACGATCAGCAGGCCGAGGACCAGGTTGACCGCTCCGGCCGCGAGCATGATGCGCCCCGACGCCCCGGCCCGGAACGCCGCCACGACCGCCCAGCCGACCTGCCCCGCCACCGCGACACCGAGGGCCAGCCACACCGTCCCCTCCAGGTCCAGCCCCAGCAGCGGGCTGGCGGCGACCGCGAGGGCCGGTGGGACGGCCGCCTCGAGGATCGGCCGCTCGGACACGCAGATGCGCCGGATCTCGGGCCCGCCCGGTGACACATAGGCGATGCGCTGCCCGAAGAACCGGGCGAAGACGTGCGCGGCCCAGAAGACCACTCCGGTGCCGAGCAGAAGCAGGATGAGTTCCAGCCGCGGGAACGAACCGAGCGCTCCCGCGCCGACCACCACGGAAGCCGCGAGCAGCGAACCGTACACGGCACCGGTGTAGTCGCCACGGCCGGCGGCGGCCGCCGGGGCCGCCCGGGGACGCTCGGCAGGGCTCTGGGCTGTCATGCATTCAGTGTCGCGGGACACCCCGCGCCCCGCGCGGCCGCACGAGGCCGCTCAGGTCCGGCGGCGAGCCCGGCCCGGCCCGCAGCGCCCCGGGCCGGGCCGGGGCCGAACTGGCACAGGCCGATCCGGGCCGAACGGGCGCAGGCCGGGCGGCTCCCGCCGTACGCGCGTGCCGCCGTACATGCGCTCCGCCATGCACTCCGCGGTACTCGTGGGGCTCAGGGCTCGTCCTCCGCGATCGCCCAGCGTGGCCGGACCGCCGACGCGGCCGGCCGCTGACCGTTCGCGCGCGCCGCGTCGCCCGGGTGGGACGAACCGCCCGGGCGGCGCTCGGGAGCACGCTGCGTCCGGTGCGCGTCGTCCGCCTCGTCACCGCCACCGGCGACACGGTCGGCAGCGCCCGCGTGCCGACCGCCACCACGTCCTCCGGCAGCACCGGGACCGCCCGTACCCCCAGTACCGCCATCGCCAGTATCGCCAGGACCACTGCCGCCGATGTCGACCCCGTCTCCGGCGCGAGTTCCGCTGCCGGGCGCCAGCGACCTCTGCGCGGCGGCCCGCCCGTCGAGACGCCACGGGCGGGCGTCGGCGGAACCGCGGGCCGGAGACAGCCGGGCCACCGTCTGGTGGGACATGCCCAGCAGCCGGCACGCGTCACCCTGGCTCACACACAGGTCCTCCACGAGGGTGCGTACGGCGTCGGACAGCGCCTGCCGCTCGGCCGAGTCGGCCGCCGCACGCCGTCGCCGGGCCTCCGTCACGCTGTGCAGCAGGGGAGCGAACTCCGGAACCACCAGCTCCACGCCGACCGTGTCCGGAACCGTCCCGAGCGCCTCGGCGATGGCCTCGCGGGCCATGTCCTCGGCCTCGTCGAGGGTGCGGCACTGCGTGTGGATCGCGAGTTCCGGAACGTCGACGGCCCACCACCGGCCGATCCTGCGCAGCCGGGCCTGGTAGCCAGTGGTCATGAGGACTCGGCCTCCTTCGGTTCTCGGCTGCGGTCTCCGGCCGCCCCACCTGGCGGCGGTCTCCCGCCCTCCACCGGTGCTCCAGAGGCCGGGCAGCTGACCCGCGGCGAGCGGTGCACGGCCCCTTACGGCCGCGCGGGCACGGACGGCACGGACGGCACGGACGGCACGGACGGCATCGAACAGGACGGGCGGCATCAAACGGAACGGGCGGCATGGGCGGCACGGGCGGGTGTCGGCGCCGGTGACTCCGGCACCGGTGAGGCCGGCGCCGACTCCCGCCCGCGTACGGTGTGCCGCGACGGATGTCAGCCGATGCAGAGCCCGACCACGCACACCTGGGCCGGCGCCCCGCCGGGCGGCACCGGCAGCAGCCCCGCGGGCGGTGTGGCCGGGCCGGGGGGCTCGGCGGCGGGGGGCGGCGAGGTGGTCCCGGGCGCGGGCGCGGCGGGGGCCTGCCCACCGGCCGACTGCTCGGGTGCCCGGGGTGCGGAGGACGGTGCGGTGCGCTGGTCGTCGCGGGGCAGGGGCGCCGTCTGCTGGTCCGGGACGGCTGTCGCCGACCGGCCCGCCATCCTGGTGCTCCCTGCCGCCCCCGTCACCGCCGTCTCCGCCGGCGCCTCCGCACGGGGCTGCGCGGCCTCGGCGCCGCGCCGGTGTGCGCCGGTGCCGGCGGGGCGGTCGGCGCCGGGCCGGGGTGCAGCCGCGCTGTCCGGTGTCCCGATGGGGACGGCGCCCGGCGGCACGGATCCGGACGGCGTGGCCCCGGTCCCCGGCTCCGGAGGTGCGGAAGCGAGCGCGGGACCGGTGGAGGGCTTTCCGGTGGGCAGCGCGGCGATCGTCAGACCGCCGCCGACCAGGGCGACGGCCGTCGCGGCCGCGGCCCGGCGCCGGTGCTTCTTCCAGCGCGCGAGCTGCCGGCGCCGGGCGGCCCGGCCCTGACCGGTGGCGGCGCCGGAGACGGCGGCGTCCACCTCGGACCCGTCGGCGCCGGGGCCGTCGGGAGAACCGGTGCCCGCCGTGCCGTCCGCCGTGGAGGTCGCGAACGCGTCGAACGTGTCCGTCCCGTACGCGGCAAAGCCGTCGGGCGATCCGGCGCCATCGCGGCCTGCGTGGAGGTACGGCGCGCTGCCGGGGTGGGCAGCCCGATCGCGGACGTCACGCCCGGCCATCGGCGACGGTCGCACGGTCGTTGCGGGGACTCCCGCGTCGTGGCGACGGGCAGGCGGGGCGATGTCCGGGGCGTAGGCACCGCAACCCGGGCACACGAGTGCGCCATTGAGGTCTCTGCGGCACGAGGAGCAGTAGTCCATCTGCGATCTTTCTGTGCTGACTGCGCCACAAGGGGCGCCGGCGAACTGTTCACGCACGCGGGATGAACTGTTCACGCACGCGGGATCGAGCGGCCAGTAACGCTAACGGTCCGATCCGAACGGAACGCGCAGCCCTTGTGATGCTCCTGCGAAGATTTTCCGACGGCCGCCCCGGGTATTCCCACTCCGGTTGCCATGAATCGGACGACTTGGGCGCCGCGTCGTGAGGCCCGCGACTTTCCCCGTGATTCCGGCGACATATCACGGGATATCACGGGTCGGATCGCGGACCTCACCGGCTTACGCGGCCCAGTCCTGGTGGATTGCGTCAGAGCCGACGCACCCGTGCGGCGATTCCATGGCCGAGCAGCAGGTAGATCACGGCCGGGAGACCGTAATTGAGGATGACCCGGAGACCTTCGCTGTCCATGGTGAAGATGTCCTGCGACCAGCCCGCCAGCCAGTCGGACACATCGTGCACGAAGCCGACGAATACGTTTCCCTCGTTGGCACCGAGCAGATAGAGCAGGATCCAGAGGATCAGAAATCCTGCGGCTATGTCCGCGATCGTGTGGATGACCAGGGCCGCCCGGTTTGCTCCGGCGCCGTCCCGGTTGGGGCGGTAACCCTCCCGCTGTGGCGGATAGGGGTTGTTGTAGGGCTCATTTACCGGCATGGGTTCATGGGGATTGCTCATGCCCTGCTTGCTTGCCTCGCGCGAATACGCGAAACCTCTTCCAAACCTGCGATTGCATATCGATTCCCCGGAGTAATGAACCCCGG
The DNA here is from genome assembly GCF_003097515.1 of Streptomyces tirandamycinicus. NCBI lineage: Bacteria > Bacillati > Actinomycetota > Actinomycetes > Kitasatosporales > Streptomycetaceae > Streptomyces > Streptomyces tirandamycinicus. The sequence goes on from NZ_CP029188.1 coordinate 1,312,755, forward strand.
CGACGCCGCGGGCGCCTCGCCCGCGGCGCCCGGGACCGGCCGTGACGCCCGCGGTGCCGGGGCCGCCGGTGCCCGGAGCACTGCGGCGGCCTGAGTTCGGCCGGGCCGCTCGGCCCTCGTCCGCCGGGGCCCTGGAAAGCCCACACCGCTGCTCACGCGACCGGTCCGGTCTCGCTCCCCCCGTCGTCCGAGGCGGCTGCGGGGAGGATGGGGAGGATCTGGTCGAGGCCGACGACACGGAGAATGCGCAGGGTGTGGGCGGGTACGGCGGCGAGTGCGAGGTCCGCCCGGGCGGCCTGGGCGTGGTGGTGGGCCGCGATCAGGGCGGTGATACCGCTGGAGTCGCAGAACTCCATACCGCTCAGATCCATCACGAGGCGCTGGCCCGGCCGGAGTTCGATCGTGGGGATCAGTTCACGCAGCCGGATGGCACTGCTGTGGTCGAGCTCGCCGAAGACCTCCACGACGGGACCGATGGCAGCGTCTCGGGCGGTGATCTTCAGTGGGCTCATGGGCTGCTTCCCGTCCGGGGGTCGAGGGCTGGGACGCCGAGGGCGAGCAGGGCGGTGTCGTCGTCGAGGCCGTCGCCGAAGCTGTTCAGCAGGCCGGCCAGGGCCTCCATCAGGGCGGGCGGTGTCCTTCCGGCGTGGGCGGCGGCGAACGCGAGCAGGGCTTCGTCACCGTACCGGCCAGCGCGGTCCTCACCGGTGCGGGCTTCGGTGAGGCCGTCGGTGTACAGCAGGAGGGTGTCGCCGGGGGTGAGGACGGCCGTGGCGGTGCCGAAGCGGGCGGAGGGCAGGATGCCGACGAGCAGGCCGCCGGGGGTGGGCAGGAACTCGGCGGTGCCGTCGGCCCGTACGACGACGGCCGGAGGGTGGCCTCCTGAGGCGAGGTGGACGGCGACGCGGCCGGTGGCGGCGTCGGGTTCGAGGGTGCCGAAGACGGCGGTGCAGTAGCGCGGATCCCCGCCTGCGGAGTAGCGCTCGTGGAGGACCTTGTTGAGGGTGGTCAGCGCGGAGACGGGGTCGGGATCGTGCAGCGCGGCGGCGCGCAGGGTGTAGCGGGTCAGCGAGGTGATCGCGGCGGCCTGGGGGCCCTTTCCGCACACGTCGCCGAGGAAGAAGCCGAAGCGCTTGCCGTCGAGGGAGAAGACGTCGTAGAAGTCGCCGCCGAGCCGGTCGGGATGGGCGGTGTGGTAGTGGGCGGCCACCTCCATGCCGGGAACCGGGGGCAGTTGGTCGGGCAGCAGCGACTGCTGGAGTACGGCGAGGGCGTGCTGAAGCCGGGCCCGGTCCGCCTCGGCCTGCTTGCGTGCCTCTTCGGCCGCTTTCCGGCCGCGCAGGAGTTCCTCCTCGTACGCGCGGCGGTCCCGGGCGTCGAAGACCGTGGTACGGATCAGCAGGGGCTCGCCCGTGTCGGCGTGCTTCACCGCGGAGGACACCAGCACCGGCATCCGGGCGCCGCCGGTCTGCTTGATCTCCAGGGCTATGCCGCTGATCTCGCCCTGCATGCGCAGCAGCGGCGCGAAGTGGGTCTCGTGGTACAGCTTTCCGCCGACGGTCAGCAGGTCGGTGAACCGCATCCGGCCCACCACCGCCTCGCGTTCCAGGCCGAGCCAGCCGAGCAGCGTGGCGTTGATCTTCGCGATGGTGCCGTCCATCAGCGTCGACAGATACCCGCACGGGGCGCTCTCGTAGAGCTCCTCGGCACTGTCCTCCAGCAGCGCGGCGAACGCCGCGCCGGACGCTCCCCGGTCGCCGGCCGCCGGATCGGGATGCCGCTCCGTGCGGCACATCACCGCAATCCGGCCAGGAAGCTCAGGATCGCGTCGTTGGTGGCATCGGGCGCGGACAGGTGCGGGCAGTGCCCGGTCGCGTCGAGCGTGAGCAGTGTCGACGAGGGGATCGCCTGGTGGACGAAGGCGCCCACCTCCCGGGGGGCGACGGCGTCCTGGGTGCACTCCAGCACCAGGGTCGGCACCCGCACGTTCTTCAGGTCGTCCCTGGAATCCGACAGGAACGTGGTCCGGGCGAACACCCGCGCCATGTCCGGATCCGTGGCGCAGAAGCTGTTCCTCAGCTCCTCACCGAGTTCCGGCCGGTCCTCGTTCCCCATGATCACCGGCGCCATCGCCGCCGACCAGCCCAGATAGTTCGACTCCAGCGACGCCAGGAGCTCGTCGATGTCGTCGGCGCTGAACCCGCCGCGGTAGCCGTCGTCGTCGATGTACCGCGGGGAGGGAGCGACCATGACCAGCGCCCCGAGGCGTTCCGGAGCCCGGTCGGCGGCCAGCACGCCGACCATCGCGCTCACGGAGTGGCCGACGAACACCGCGTCCCGCACATCGAGTGCCTCGCAGACCTCCACCACGTCCAGGGCGTAACCGTCCAGAGAGGCGTAGCGGCGCTCCGAGAACGCGGCGGCGTCCGAGCGGCCCGAACCGACGTAGTCGAACAGCACCACCCGGTACTTCTCGACCAGGGCGGGAACCGTCAGCCGCCACATGTTCTGATCGCAGCCGAACCCATGGGCCAGCACCACCGTCCGCCCATCCGGGTTGCCGATGATGCTCACGTTGTTCCTGCGGGCGATGTCCATGTCGGGGAGTCTCTCAGGCCCCCTCCAGCGTTCCGCCATCGCCTCCGTTCCTCCACGTCACGCCCCACGCCTTCACACCGGTTCGCGGGGGGAAGGTGACCGAAGCCTTGCCCGATGGCGTCGCTTACGGCCGGGTCGAGGCACCAGTGGAGCACCGGCGAGAGCGGTCCTCTCCCACTCCCCGGCCACTCCCCGACCGTGGTTCCCTCCCTCACGCGATGCACCTCGTCCATCACGCAGCCGGGGAACAGTCCGACGTGCCCGTGGCGCTCGGTGCCGGGACGGCTACGGACGTACGAAACGTCAGCGCGGTGGCCGCGGCTCATCCACCGTCGATTCCACGGCGGATCCTGATGCCGGAGCCCCCCAGCCGAGATCGGCTGGGGGGCTCGGCTGGTGGGAAGCCTGCGCGGTCCCATGGTCGGGCGACTCGTACTGGCCCCGCCGGTACCCTTGGCTGACCGCTGCTGCGCGGTCGTCTTGGCACGGTAGTGGCACGCAATGGCACGGCGGCAAACTGCGTTGCGCCGAGGTGCGCGAGTCGGTTTCGATCAAGGCCATGACCGATGGTGCCGCAATCGACGTTGCCGACGACCGGATTCTCGCCAAACAGATCATCCGCGGGCTCATGGTGATCCGAGAACACCTCGGCTGTTCGCTCCATGAGGCCCTGGAGGTCTTCGCCGCGCGCTATGAGGTCCTGCGCGTCGAGCGTCCTGACGACTTCGTGTGCAGTCGTGACGAGTACGGGGTCGGCTTCTACTCGTAGAGATCGCCATCGATGAGGCGTCGCCACTGACTGCCTCGATGCGAACTACGGGCGGGGCGGTCGCCGGGGTCTGCTGGGCTGGACGGTCGGCCTCACGGGTGTGTTGGGGATCGGCTGCGGTCACGAGGTTGCTGTACTTCGTTGCCGTAAAGGATACTGACAACCGTCTTGAAAGTTCGATCGGCGACGTGCTGCGGCACTCGGATTGGGGCCCGGCGAAGTCGGGTTGGTTCGCTCGGGGCCGCCGCTGTCCACCGCCGTTGATGCCAGGTGTGGATGTCAGAACGGGAGCATGTCCGGATCCTCAGAGATCCGACGGGCGAACTCGTCTATGGCTTGCGGCGGAACGCCTTGGGCATCTTCCTCGCGCAGTGCTTCGACGAGAGCCTGCCGGACCGTTGCGTAATATCAGGTCGTAAGTGCAAGTTGCCCCAGCCTGAAAGGTCACACGTGCCCGGGGCATCTTCAGGTCGCTGCTGCCCCAATGGACCAGTCGAGCGCCTCACCCGGGGCCCTCGTCCGTCGGGCTGAGGGCCCCATGGCGAGCCGCGGGACTTGCGCCCGCGGCCTCATCCTTATCAGGTCGATCTTGGGGACTCCGGGACCTCGCGCGACACGCCTCGCGCGCCGCCTGGCCTGCCGCTGACGTGCGGCATCGATCGGCGAGATTCGCGGTCGTTGGTGTCAGCCGCTGATGTCAGGAGCTCAGGCCCTCTTGACGGGGCAGGTACTCACCACAGGCGGACTGCTGTTTCTGTGATCACGATTGCACCGAGAACGCCCGCCGTGATCCTTATGGTCGTGGGGGTGAATATGCGGCTCACCCCGATGCGATTCGCTGCGTAGCCATGGATGCGCCACGCGGAGTCGCGAAGGTTGCACGCGACGATCACGCCTACGGCTGCAAACACCAGGTCCCACGCCACTCGTACCCAAGTCATCGATACCCCTCTGGCCTCATTGTGCAGGAAAGATCGACGTCACGAGCGGAAGCCGGAGCGGGTGTTCAGACGACACGCTCATCGGCCCGAGGTGATCGATGCAGCGTCCAAGTGGGCTGCGGCCTTGGGGAACTTGGCTTCCAGCGCGTCCAGAACGTGGGTCATCTGGGCGGTCACCGCGTCGGTGTCGGGCTGTTCGAAGACCGTCCGCAGCAGCGTGGCGACCCAGGGCTGGGCCGACTTCGGGACCTGGCTCAGCAAGTTCCTCGCGTAGTGGGTGCGGCAGCGCTGCCACGAGGCGCCGGGCAGCACCACGCCGATCGCGTCGACGAGGCCGGCGTGCGCGTCGGAGATGACGAGCTGGACGCCGGACAGGCCCCGGGCGATCAAGAAAACGCAGGAAGGCGAGCCAGCCCGCGCCGTCCTCGGCAGTGGCGACGTCCAGGCCGAGGATCTCGCGGTGGCCGTCGGCGTTGACGCCGACCGCGATCAGGGCGTGGACGTTGATGATGCGGCCGCCCTCGCGGACCTTCTGCGTGAGCGCGTCGACCCGGACGAACGAGTACGGGCCGGCGTCCAGGGGCCGGTTACGGAAGGCGGTGACCTGCTCGTCCAGGTGCTTGGCCATCGCACTGACCTGGGACTTCGACAGCTGCGTCACCCCGAGGGACTCGGCGAGCTTCTCGACCCGGCGGGTGGAGACACCGAGCAGGTGGGCGGTGGCGACCACCGAGATCAGGGCCTGCTCGGCCCGGCGTCGATGCTCGAGAAGCCAGTGTGGGAAGTAACTGCCCTGCCTCAGCTTGGGAACGGCGAGCTCGACGGTCCCGGCGCGGGTGTCCCACTCGCGCGGGCGATAGCCATTGCGTTGGTTGACTCTCTCGTCGCTGACCTGCCCGTATTCGGCATTGCAGAGGGCGTCGGCCTCTGCGGACATGAGCGCGTCGGCGAACGTCTTGACCATCGCGCGCAGCAGATCGGGACTCGCCGCGGCGAGGTTGTCCTCGGCGAGGACGTGCAGGGGCACACTGTCTGGTGCGGTCATCGTGCTGATCTCCTTCGAGCTCTCGACAACTCGAAGATCAGCCGGTGGCCGTTCTTCTATCCGGCCCCTCACTCCGACGCCGGGACAAACGCCCGGATCAGGTGGGAACCGGTACACCACTTCTCAGGACGCAACCCGTAAGCCCAGGCGGAGCACACGCTCTGGCCTGGGCCTTTACCAACCAGCTAGCTGGTCAGCGCGGTGGGCGCGGACGGTTTCGAACCGCCGACATCTGCTTTGTAAGTTCGCCCGCCCACCCATGCGGCCGTGGGCTTGTGACTACAGCACTGGAGCGAGACTGTCGCAACGGCCAGTCGGAGTCCGCCGTCGTGCGGTGACGTTGCCGTCAGACACTGCCGTCACGAGCCGCTGAGCCGGTCGGCACACCGCCGCGTCGACGGGGAGGACGGGGTCACCGTCGACCTCGCCATCCTCGAGCGCGGAACACCCCCACCTCGGCGTGGAGGACTCTGGGAGCACGCCGTGAAGCTCGCGGCGGACCGGAACACCCCCGCGTCGGCGGGGAGAACCCGAGGCTATATCGCGCCTTCTCCGCGATCGTCGGAACACCCCCGCGTCGGCGGGGAGGACCCGACGCCGTTCCCGACCTCGCAGGGCATGACCGGAACACCCCCGCGTCGGCGGGGAGGACCGTTCCACGTCTGCAGGCCGTGCATGCGGCGGCGGAACACCCCCGCGTCGGCGGGGAGGACCGCCCGGTCTGTGGTGAGGACAACGGGTTCGTCGGAACACCCCCGCGTCGGCGGGGAGGACATGGCCGTGCCGATCGTGGCGCGCGCGGAGGACGGAATACCCCCGCGTCGGCGGGGAGGACGCGGTGTTCGGCTTGCACGCCTTGTAGACGTGCGGAACACCCCCGCGTCGGCGGGGAGGACGACCGGCCCTTCGTGTGGACCGTCCGCAACTGCGGAACACCCCCGCGTCGGCGGGGAGGACGGCCCCTCTCTTCCGGGAGTCCTCCCATGAACCGGAACACCCCCGCGTCGGCGGGGAGGACGTCCGGGAGTTCGGAACTCTGGGACTCTGTGCCGGAACACCCCCGCGTCGGCGGGGAGGACGTGGCCTCAGCGATGTACGTCGCGTTCGCGGCCGGAACACCCCCGCGTCGGCGGGGAGGACTCGACAAGGGCCCAGCCCTTCCTGGCGATGTGCGGAACACCCCCGCGTCGGCGGGGAGGACTATGCCTCGTCCTCGGTCCAGTCGGACCGTGACGGAACACCCCCGCGTCGGCGGGGAGGACGCCGCCATGCGGGAGCAGGGCGACCTCCTCGACGGAACACCCCCGCGTCGGCGGGGAGGACCGGGCCGTGAAGGTCGGCGTGGGCGCGGTCGGCGGAACACCCCCGCGTCGGCGGGGAGGACCCGTCCCAGGTGCTGCTCGAACTGCACCGTGTCGGAACACCCCCGCGTCGGCGGGGAGGACGCCGCGTCGAACAAGTCGATCGTGTCGACGGGCGGAACACCCCCGCGTCGGCGGGGAGGACACTTCGTGAGCTGCAGCTTAACTACGGCTTTGCCATCCCTTTACCAAAGCGGCGACAGCCGTAGATTGGAGATGCGTCACTCAGCACGCGACAACCGTAGCCGAGGTCGGCACGGCGTTGTCAGCAGCATGTGCTTCGATCCGGCGCATGGCTACTGCGGAGGGCGCGGTGCGTTGGGGGGGGATGGTTCATGTCTAGTGTCTCCTGGGGATTCCCCGACCAGTCGCTGTGGGGCAAGTCGAGAGGGTTGGATCCTGAGCTGCCTCCATATCCGCTGGTGCGGCATTTGATCGATACAGCAGCGATGGCTCTGCACATCTGGGATGTGTATCTGTCAGGCAATCAGCGGCGAAGCATCAGTCAGGGGATGGGTTTCGAGGAGGAACCAGAGCGGGCGAGGGCCGTGGTCGCGCTGTGTGCTGGGCTGCATGACATTGGGAAGGTCTCAGGCTTTCAGTTCTGCTCCCATAGGGCTCGCGCACATCTGAGTGCCACCTTCCTGTCCGAACAGGGAGCCCTCGGCAACGAACGGATCGCCCACGACGTGGCCGGGATGCGAGCGGTGTCGGCCGTCCTGGGGGCTCTGGGTTTCGAGGGCGACGCCGACGAGATGGCGAAGGCGGCGGAGCGGATTGCAGAAATCGTCGGCGGCCACCACGGACGATTCCACCGCAACGAATTCCACGGCGACCCGCCCTTCCTCGGCGGCCCGGCCTGGGCGCGGCAGCGCGAGGCTCATGCCGTCGCCGTGCATGAACTGCTGGGCTCACCACAAGCGCCAGGGGAGTTCAAGGCGCCGGCCGCAGCGCTTGTGACGGGGGTGGTGATCCTGGCGGACTGGTTGATGAGTCAGGAGGAGTACCTGTGCCGCCGCCAGCAGGTCCTGGAGCCCTCCTTGCAAGCTCACTTCACCCAGTCGAAGGCGGACGCCGCGACGCTGCTGGCAGAAGCCGGGTTGACCCCGGTGGATCTGGAACGCAGGGGATTCTCAGAGACGTACGGCATCAATGGGCAGCCCAATCCCTTGCAGCGGTCCGTGATGGACGAATTGCCGAGCGTGGTACGCGACGCCACCCGCGGCGGCATTTTGCTCGTCACGGCTGCGCCTGGAGACGGCAAGAGCGAGACAGCCCTGGAGGCCGAGCGGGTCCTGTCCGGGGCATTCGGGACGCGGGGGTTCGCGTTCCTGCTGCCGACGATGGCGACGAGTGATCAGATGTACAGCCGGATCGCCTCAACGCTTCAGCGGCAGGCGGGCCAGGATGCGGGACTCACGCTCACCCACAGCATGGCATGGCTGAGCAGCGCATACGCCGACCACGACCTGGTCTCCGGGCAGCGCATTTCGGCTGGTGACGGCGACGAGGAGGAGGGCGAGACCGGCGGGCGGTGTGAAGCGGACATGCGCCCCCGGCAGTGGCTCCGCGGAGCGAAGCGTCCCTTGCTGGCACAGTTCACGGTTGGCACGGTCGATCAGGCGCTGATGTCGGTACTGCCGGTGCGGCACAACGCGCTGCGAATGCTGGCTCTGTCGGGCAAGACGTTCATCATCGACGAGGCGCACGCGTACGACCCTTACATGCAGGTGCTGCTCGGCAGGTTGCTGAACTGGCTCGGCTGGTATGGGGTACCGGTGGTCCTGCTGTCAGCGACTCTGCCCAGGTCAATCAGCGACCGACTCATCAAGGAATATCTGCAGGGTGTAGGACATGGGCGAAGGTCGTTGCGCGGGAGGACGTTCCCGGCGCCCTATCCGGGCTGGCTGTACGTTGACGGCGCCTCGGCACGCGCTACGGAAATCTCAGAGCCTCGGCAACTGGAACAGGCTGCCGCGCGGAGCATGGAGCTGCGCGTGCGTGTGGAGCCGGTAGTCCACGGCGAACGCCCGGGTTCAAGGGATCGGCTGACCGTCATCGAGCGCTTGCTGGAGCCGGTAGTGCGGGAGAGGGGCGGCTGCGCGCTGGTGGTCTGCAACACCGTGGGCGACGCGCAGGAGACGTATATGCGGCTGCGAGAGCGGTTCGACCACCGGTCTCACGCCGAGGGCGGCTGTGTGCAGTTGCTACACGCGCGATTCCCGGGCGACATCCGGGAATCGCGGACGGCGGGCGTGACGGACGGGATGGGGCGCCGCGGGCCGCGTCCCGAGCGGCGAATCGTGGTGGCGACGCAGGTCGTCGAGCAGTCGCTCGATCTGGATGCCGACATCGTCATAAGCGACTTGGCCCCGCTGGCGTTGCTGCTGCAGCGGGCCGGCCGGTGCTGGCGGCACGAGAACTGGTGGGTTCAGCATGGTCGTCCTTGTGGGCGCGGGCGCCCCGGTTGGGCGAGAGAGCCGCAGTTGGTCGTCCTCGATCCGCTGACGTACGGGGGCGGCGTTCCCCGTCAGTGGGGCGAGGTGTACCCCAAGTTCCTGCTCACCGAGACGTCGAAAAGGCTGGGCGCGATTTCCGCGGCAACGATCTCGATTCCCGGCGATGTACAGGACCTGGTGGAGGCCGTGCATGGGGACCGGTCGGGCCTGTTCGACTGGGAGAACCCCGACCCTCGACGGTCGGCTGCCTGGAATGCCTATCGAGGCAAGGAACTGGCGGAGCAAGGCGTGGCAAGCGTGGTCGCCATCCCGGCGGCTCGGAGCGTGCGCAATCTACACGACCTGCACCATCTGCCCGGCAGCGAGGACGAGTGGGAGCTCTCCACTCGGTTGGGTGCGGACTCCGTGCGGCTGCTGTGCGCGTACGAGCAGGAGAACGGCCGGCTCACCCTTGACATCGCGGGCGAGGAACTGCTGCCCGACCCCGGCCGGGGCGAGAGAGTGCCTCCGGCCGCGGTGCGGGCCGTGATGCGACGCACCATTCCGGTGCGCGCGGACTGGTTCGGCGCCGAGGACGTGGAGGCCCTCAGCCCGCCGCTCTCCTGGACAGACCACCCAATGCTGAGCGACCTCCTTGTTCTGCACCAGCGAGTACGCGACGGGAACCCGCAGGCCGTCCCTGTCGGCGGCAAGTCAGTGATTCTGGACGGCGACTTGGGACTGGTACGAAGGTGAGCCGCCAGGCCGGTGTGTGGAGATGCCGGACATCCGGAGTTCGGGCCCAGTTGTCAGTGGCTGGTGCTTAGATGACGCAACGACGCCCAAGGGCCCCGGCAGGCAGTACGCGCCATTCCTGGGCGTCATGTCGATGAACGTGTGAACGAAGGGGTTTTCACGTGAGTGGGGGGTTCGATCTGCGGGACGAGCCGTGGATCCCGGTGCGCTTGCTGACGGGTGAATCGGCTCGCTTCGGGTTCCGTCGGCTGTTTGCGCGGGCGCACGAGATCGAGGATCTGGAGCTGCCGGTACCGCCGGCAGCGTCGGGTCTACTGCGGATCCTGGCAGCGATGACAGCCCGGATCGCGCAGAACGCGGGTATCCGGCTCGACGACGCAGACACGGCAGAGGAAATCGAAGAGTGGGACGCGCTGCGCGACCGGGTGCTGGCGCGGGGGCGGTTCGACTCGGTTGCCGTGAACGCGTACTTCGACAAGGAGATACCGGAGGGACGCTTCGATCTGTTCGACGACAGCCGACCGTTCCTGCAGGACCCGCGGCTGGTCCGGGAGTGCATCGACACGAAGGGTGCGCCGAATCCGTCGGGGGTTAACAAGCTGGTCCTCGGGCGTCCTACGGGCGTCAACGGTGCCGTGCTGTTCGGGCACTTCACGGACACGAATCCGGTGCCGGTTCCGGCCGCCGAGGCGGTCTGGCACCTGATCGCCCAGTTGTACTACGGGCCGTCCGGGCAGTGCACGCCTCGCAGGATCACCGAACACCGGGCAGGGAGCGGCGACGCGGCTCCGCTGCGCAAGTCGGTCTCGTACTTCCCGTGGGCGCCGACTCTGTTCGCCAGCCTGGTTCTGGCCGTGCCCAGCCCGCGGATCGCTGTCGAGACGGAGGGGAGGGACGCCTGCCCGTGGGAGGGGGAACTGCCGGATCCACTGCAGCCGCTTGCCTCCATGACTTGGCCGGGACGCATGCTGACCGGGCGGTTCCGGCACGCGGTTCTGCTGGTGCCTTCCGCGGATCGCCGCTCGGTGGTCGACGCTTACATCACCTGGTCCACGCACGAGCCGCCGCGGGAGGTACGCGACCCGTTCCTGATCCTCGACCGGCGCAAGGACGGGGGATTCCACGCCCGGGAGGCGGACGGTGCACGGGCCCTGTGGCGGGATGTCGACGCCCTGCTGCTGGCCGACAGCCTGCAGGACGCGCTCAGGCCGCCCGCCCTGGAGGGGCTGCCGAAGCGGCTGCTGGCGACCCTGCGAGTGCGGGCGTACGGCTTCGAGCAGGACGGCCAGCAGAAGGACAGCGTCTGGTTCCAAGCCACAACACCACCCGTGCTGCGCTGGCAGGAGGAGGCGGAGCCGGCGATGGCCCACCACCTAGCCCGCTGTCACCGGGTCGGTGAGGATGCCGGCCGCCGACTCGAGTTTGCTGCCAAGGTCGCGTGGAAGATCGCCACCGACGTGAACACGGATGTCTCCCCCAGGGCGAAGGTGAAGATCGATCACCGCAAGCCGGGCCCGTGGGCCAGCGCTGCGCTAACCCGCTACTGGCCCGCCGCCGAGAAGCAGTTCTGGCGGCTGGCTGCGACTGACCGCCTCAACTCCCCGATCGAACAGCCATTCGTCGATGCGGCGCTGGCCGCGCTCGACGAGGCGATCGGGCAGGCGAACCGCGCCGATATCCGCGTGGCACGCGCCAGCAGCCGAGCCCGGGCGATCATCCGCGGTCTGCTCCTTCCGCCCCGCTGAGTTCTCTGCGCCACTGACTCCTCGTCGTAGGGCTCGGCACATCACCGGTCCGCCGTTCGGCAATGTCCTTCCCCATCCCTTCGACTCCCCCTGGGGGATGCTTCATGACCATTTTCGCGTCGGTGGCTGCGCAGCCACCGACCAAACCCCTACGTCCGTCCGACACATTCGTCGCCCACGTCCTCTCTCTGTGCGAGAGCAAGAAGGCCCAGGCCGACCTGCGGACAGGCCTCGCTCTACCGGTCGAGCGCTGCAACTACCTGCACCGCTACCTCGTCCCGCGTTTGTCCGAGCGCCTCCATCCCGACGCCAAGCGGGCCCACTACGCGGTCGCTGCTCTGATCGCCGCCCGGCCGCGCTCCGCCCGCGAGGCCACGGCGCATGAGGCCAAGGGAGCCCGGGCGCTCGCCGACTGGCACCTGCGTCCGAACCTGGGCGCTGCGCTGGCCGAGGGCGCGCGGAAGGGCGTGCTCAAGCCCGACTCCGCCGAGGGCGACCTGCATCTCATGGCCCGACAGAGCAGTGAGGCGATCCACCCGAGGCTGCCGGCGCTAACCCGGCATCTGCTGACTGGCGGCGTCGCCATCGACTGGGCGGTCATGTTGGAGGACCTGTCCTGGTGGAACCGCAAGCGCGACATCATCGCCACCCGCTGGCTGGAGAGCTACTTCCGCGTCAGCGACGCACACGGCGACTCCGGCATCGAAGACCAGACTCCGAAGAGCAGCGAGGAGAACAACTAAAATGTCCCTCTACCTGGACCTGAGCGCCCTGCAGTCGGTACCCGCCGCAAACCTGAACCGAGACGACCTGGGCTCGCCCAAGCAGGTGCGGTACGGCAACGCACCGAGGATCCGTGTCTCCAGCCAGTCCTGGAAGCGAGTCATCCGGCACGGTGTCGAGCAGGACCTCGGCGAGAAGGCCGCTCGCACTCGCATGGTGCCGGTGAAGGTAAAGCAGGCTCTGATGCAGGCCGGTTGGCCCGAGGAGCTTGCCGCGTTCGCAGGAGCGCAGGTCGCCGCCAGCGCCGGCAAGAAGGGCATCGGCACCGAAAAGCAGGGGCACACCTCAGTGCTGCTCTTCCTGCCCGAAGCCGCCATCGCCGAACTGGTCGCCATCTGCGCCGAGCACCGCGAGGCGCTGGAGAAGGCCCAGGGCAAGAGGAACGCCGGGCAACTGCTGTCCCCCGACAGGATCGAGGAGATCCTCAAGCGGCGCACCGCATCCATCAGCCTGCTCGGACGGATGCTGGCCGAGCTCCCGGACGCCAACGTGGACGGTGCCGCGCAGGTTGCGCACGCCTTCACCACGCATGCCGCCGAGCCGCAGCGTGACTACTTCACCGCCGTCGACGACTGGCTCGGACAGGCCGAGACCGGCAGCGGGCACCTAGACACTGCCGAGTTCAGCGCCGGCGTCTTCTACCGCTTCGCCACGGTCAACATCACCGACCTGATGAAGAACCTGGAGGGAGACACCAAGGCAGCCCGCACGGTGCTGGGTTCGTTTGCCGAGCACTTCCTGCTCTCGCTACCGCAGGCCAAGCGCACAAGCACCGCCCCGCACACCCTGCCCGACCTCGCCTACCTCGCCGTCCGACAGCACCGCCCGCTCTCATTGGCCGCCGCGTTCGAAGCTCCGGTGACCGCGGACGGGCTCGGCGGCTTCGCCAAGCCGTCTCGGTCCACGCTCGCCTCGTACGCGCACAACATCAACCGGCTGACCGGCGACGACCGCCATCGGCCCTTCCACGGCCACGCCACCATCGCCCCGGAAGAACAACTCGCCGGGCTCGGCGGTGCCCACGACTCGTACGGCGACCTGATCGAAGCCGCCTTGGAGGCCGCGCTCCCCGAGTCCGGTGAACAGCGGTGAGCGGACTGTTGCTGCGCTTGGCCGGCCCGCTGCAGTCATGGGGCGAACGCTCGGCGTTCACCGCCGTGCGGGACACGGCGCCGTTCCCCACCCGCTCGGCCCTGATTGGGCTGTTCGCCGCGGCCGAGGGCATCGGCCGTGGCGGCGGGCTCGCCCGGTACGAAAGCCTCGAATTCATTGTCCGCGTCGACCGGCCAGGTATTCGGTTGATCGACTACCACACCGTCGGAGGCGGCCTGCCCAAGGCACGCACCGCTGCCACCAGCGGCGGCAGCAACAAGGGCGCAGCCGTGATCACCCGCCGTCACTACCTGGCCGACGCAGTATTCGCCGTCGCCGTCGCCGGACCCGACAAGGACCTCACCCGCCTCGCCGGCGCCCTGCGCCATCCGCACTGGGCGCCCTACCTTGGCCGCCGCTCCTGCGTCCCGGACGAGCCGTTCCTGCTACGCGACCATGTCCAGGACCCGGACGAGGAACTGCGCGCCCACGTGCCCGTGAGCCAGACGCCTCCGCACGACGGCAGCGATCTCGTAGTCGACTTCCTTTACGAGCGGATGCCGACCGACGTGGCCGCGGCGGCCGTCGACGTTCTCACCGCCAACGACGCCCCGGTCAGCTTCGCCCAGCACTCGCGCAGCCACACCACCCGCCGGCTGTACCGGACAGCGAGGGTTGTCCCAAACAGGCTGGCCACGCCACACCACACCTTGATGCAGCAACTGATCGAGTACGCACACGACGAGAACACCGAGGAAGGCGCATGACCGACGACGCGGTGATCGCCCGCATCCGACTCAACCCGCACAGCAGGCCTGTCCAACGTGACTTGCGAGACGCGACTCAGATGCACCGCACCGTGATGCGTATGGTCCCCGACTCCCTCGGCGACTCGCCCCGTCACAAGGCCGGGCTTCTCTACCGGCTGGACGAGACCACCGACTCCAGCACTCTGCTCGTCCAGGCCTCACAACTCGACCCCACCCTGCTGCCGAGCGGATACGGCCTCGCCGACGTCAAGAGCCTGGCTCCGATGTTCAACGCGCTCCGCGAGGGGCTCGCCGTCCGCTACCGCATCGTCCTCAACCCCTCCAAGCGCGAACGCCTGTCACTGGCGGAGAAGGGCAAGCGCGGCCGCGTAGTGCCTCTCTCGGGGCCGGACGCCGACGCATGGTGGCTGCGCCGCGCTGCTGAGGCCGGCCTGCAACTCCACGTCCTCACTCCGACCAACCTGGACGCCGTCCGCCCCCGTGGCAAGGACGCCCCACCCATGCGACACAGCCTGCTGCGCTACGACGGAACCGCGACCGTCACCGATCCGGCGGCGCTCACCGACGCAGTCCTGACAGGCATCGGCCGCGGCAAGCCGTACGGAGCCGGCTTGCTCAGCCTCGCCCCGGCGACCACCGCATGAGCGCACCCAAACGGGGCGGCGATGCACGCAAGCGACTCGCCGCCCCCACCCTCGCCATGCTCCCCCGCGTCGCGGATTCCCTGTCCTTCCTGTACTTGGACATGGTCCGCGTCATCCAGGACGACACGGGCGTCTGCGCCCAAATCCATGTCGGCAATGGCCGAACCGACCTCGTCTACCTCCCTACCGCCGCGCTGTCCTGCCTGCTCCTGGGCCCCGGAGTCTCCATCACCACACCCGTCCTCAACACCCTCGCCCGCCACGGCACCACCGTCGTCTCCACCGGCTCGGGCGGCGTGCGCGCGTATGCCGGAATCCTCCCCGACTCCCTCACCACACACTGGCTCGAACAACAGGTCAGCACCTGGAGCGATCCCGTCCGCCGCCTCGATGTCGCAACCCGCATGTACGCCATGCGCTTCGGCAACGCTGAGATCCCTGACGGTGTCACCCTCGACCAACTGCGCGGCATGGAAGGCCAGCGTATGAAGGCCCTCTACAAGATCCTCGCCCAGCAGCACGGCATCGGACGGTTCCGCCGCAACTACCACCCCGACCAGTGGCAGGACCAGGATCCCGTCAACCTCGCTCTCTCCTCCGCGAACACCTGCCTGTACGGCATAGTCCACGCCGCCCTGCTCGCCCTCGGCCTCTCCCCCGCCCTCGGCTTCGTCCACGCCGGCACCCAGCACGCCCTCGTCTACGACGTCGCCGACCTCTACAAAGCCGAAACCACCCTGCCCGTCGCCTTCGCCCTCCACCAATCCACCAACCCCGAAAAGGAAGCCCGCCGACGCTTCCGCGAGGAACTCCGACTCCTGCGCCTCCTGCCCCGCATCGTCCGCGACGTCCAGGCCCTCCTCACCCCGAGCCACGCCTCCGGCACCGAGGACCGCTCCGAGCGGCGCGACATCGACATGGTCCACCTTTGGGATCCCAAAACCGGTTCCCTACCGGCTGGGGTCAACTACGCGACAGGCACCAACTGATGCCGTCCATGTTCGTCATCGCCACCACCGCTGTCCCCGACCACCTCCGCGGCGCCCTCTCCCGCTGGGCCAGCGAAGTCGTCCCCGGAATATTTGTCGGCACCGTCTCCGCCCGCGTACGCGACGAACTCTGGACCACTGTGACCGAAACCGTCGGCGACGGCGCCGCCATCCTCGTCCACCCCGCTGCCACAGAACAGGGCTACACCATCCACACAGCCGGCACCCGGCGCCGCGTCCCCATCGACTTCGACGGCCTCACCCTCGTCCGCATGACAGCCCCCACAGCAAAGCAATGGCAAAGCCCAACCTAAGCTGCAGGTCAGGAAGTGTCCTCCCCGCCGACGCGGGGGTGTTCCGCACTTCGGTGGACGTCGCCCATTCGGCTGGGAGTCCTCCCCGCCGACGCGGGGGTGTTCCGCACCCGCAGTTGATCCCGGCGGTGCTGGGGCTGTCCTCCCCGCCGACGCGGGGGTGTTCCGGCGGGCGGGGAGAGGATGACCGTCGCCGCGGTGTCCTCCCCGCCGACGCGGGGGTGTTCCGACAGAGGGCACCGCCAGTTTCGCCGACGGCGCGTCCTCCCCGCCGACGCGGGGGTGTTCCGAGCAGGGCTGGACCCTCGACCGCATGGCCGCAGTCCTCCCCGCCGACGCGGGGGTGTTCCGCCGAGGAGGGACACGGAGAACGGCGCGCCGTCGTCCTCCCCGCCGACGCGGGGGTGTTCCGTGCGCATGGGCTGGCACAGGAGCCCATCCTGGGTCCTCCCCGCCGACGCGGGGGTGTTCCGCCGACCGGCTCCGCACCGACCTCCCCAGGATCGTCCTCCCCGCCGACGCGGGGGTGTTCCGCAGCAGGCGGAGTACCACCTGCGGGCCCTGGCGTCCTCCCCGCCGACGCGGGGGTGTTCCGCCGCGGCCCCTCCACATCGGCGGCCGGGTATTGTCCTCCCCGCCGACGCGGGGGTGTTCCGAACGCGTGGGTGGACCCGGTGACCAACTGCCGGTCCTCCCCGCCGACGCGGGGGTGTTCCGTCAGCCACCTCCTTCTCATTGCCCGCGAGCTGGTCCTCCCCGCCGACGCGGGGGTGTTCCGCCGGAGATGCCGCGGCCGAGCTGGATGTAGCCGTCCTCCCCGCCGACGCGGGGGTGTTCCGCAAGGAGGCCCGCGCCATGACCGCGACCAAGAGTCCTCCCCGCCGACGCGGGGGTGTTCCGAATCCCTGAGGAATCGAGGTGTGGCCCCTTTGGTCCTCCCCGCCGACGCGGGGGTGTTCCGCCGGCCACACCGCACAGGATGCCGACCAGTGGGTCCTCCCCGCCGACGCGGGGGTGTTCCGCTCTTGGTCGCGACGGGCATGGTGTCCCGGGCGTCCTCCCCGCCGACGCGGGGGTGTTCCGCACGTCATCGACCCGATGCTGAGCCTGTTCCCGTCCTCCCCGCCGACGCGGGGGTGTTCCGGTGTCGACGTAGCGCTGGGTCGCGGAGTCGCCGTCCTCCCCGCCGACGCGGGGGTGTTCCGGTCGATAGCCTGCCCGAGCCGGTCGCCCAGGTGTCCTCCCCACCGACGCGGGGGTGTTCCGCATCCGGTCCAGGGCGTCCCGGCCGGGCGGGTGTCCTCCCCGCCGACGCGGGGGTGTTCCGGCCATAGTCCACGCGGCACGGCCAGCACAGCGTCCTCCTCGCAAGCGCGGGCCCCGATAGACCCGGACACGCCAGCGGCCTAAGTCCTCCCCCACACCGACACGGAACCTCACGCCCGCCTCCTCGCACCAGAAACGAATCCAGTCGGCCACCGATGAAAACGGCGTGGGAGGCTTGGGCGTGACGACGAGCGCAGGGAGGTGGGATAACGGGTGTCGCAGGAAGCCAGCCCTCGGGGGACGTTTCTTAAGATCGCTAATGCGGTGAAGACATCGATCGACGCCGACCCTGAAATGACAGAGCTACCGTCTGCCGCAGAGATCATGCGCGACTACGGCGTCTCTCGCGGTGTCGCGCTGCGAGTCTTTGGAGTCCTGGAGAAGGAAGGCCGGGCCGAGCCGGTACCCGGTGGCCGGTGGCGCGTCGTTCGGCACGGGCAGGAACGCGATCGTCGGCCTCTGACGGAGCAGATCGCCGAAGTGATCCGAACCGATGAGCTGCAGGTGGGGGCAAAATTCCCCAGCACGGGTGCTCTGGCCAAACGCTTTGGGACCTCACGGCCGACGGTGGCCAAGGCGCTCGACAAGCTCGAAGCCGCTGGCCTGCTGTCGGCGAGCCAGCAAGGAAAGCAGCGAACCGTACTGGCCCTGCCGGGCCGAGAGGAGCGTTCGTAGCGTGAGCAGCGCGGGACTGACCGACTCGGCCTATCCGCTCGCGGAGTCGTTGCTCGCCGAGCCGCTGCCGCGGCGGTGGGCGCACTCGCTCGGGGTCGCCGAGCGTGCTCGGATCATCGCGCCGATCCTGGGCGACGACGCCGAGCTGCTGGAGGCCGCGGCGGTGCTCCATGACATCGGCTACTCCCCCGACCTTGCCAAGACCGGATTTCATCCGCTCGACGGGGCCCGGTACCTGCGGGACGTCGCCAACGCTGATATTCGCGTGACCCGTCTCGTGGCCCACCACTCCTGTGCCTGGATGGAGGCTGAGGCCCGGGGCCTGCGCGAGGAGCTGGAATCCGAGTTCCCGCGGGAGCGTGCGGAACTCTCCGACGCACTCTGCTTCTGCGACATGAACACGACGCCGGATGGAACCCCGACGAATCCCGTCGACCGCGTGAACGAGATCGCGGGGCGCTACGGGCCTGACAGCCTCATCGGCAGGTTCATCCGGCGCGCTGAGCCGGAGATCCTGGCCTGCAACGCCCGTGTGCTCGAACGCGTCGACGCGGTGAAGCGTCAGCCGATGTAGGGAGCCGTACGCGTCCGGTCCATGGCGTGCTCGATACGGAGCCGCATCGTGGGGTGGATGTCGAGTCCTGCCAGATCCGCCGGGGCCACCCAGCGGACCTGCGTCGTCTCGTTGCTCGTACGCACGTCCCCGCCGATGGGTCGGGCGCGGAAGCAGATGCTGAACTGCTGGCGCGCCTCGCCGTCGTCGTACAGCATCACGTGACCCGGGTCGGTGTAGATCCCGGACATGTCGACGACTTCGGCCTTGATTCCGGTCTCTTCCCAGACCTCGCGCACGACCGTGTCGCTGATGGATTCTCCGACGTCGTGGCCGCCGCCGGGGAGTGCCCAGCGGCCGTTGTCTGACCGTTGGATAACCAGCACCTCGCCGGCGTCGTTCTGCACGAACGCCACGACGGACGGAACCACCGAGTTGGCCGGCGGGGCGTCGGGGTCGTGAAGGTAGTCGATGCGTCCCATGCTCAGGCTCCCGTGAGGTCGTGTTCCGTCACCTGGCGCGCGCCTCCCCAGGTCTGCTCGATGCTATTCGCGTACGTGTCGAAGAGGCCGCCGCCTGGTAGACGCCGTAGGTGCAGGACGGGCGCCATATACGCGCCGATGCCGTAGACGTGGGTGTTCACGAGCATCTCGTCATCGGCACGGAACAGCGAGTTGTAGAGCGTCGCGTCGTGGAGACGGAAGCCGATGTCCGGGTGGCTCTGGAACAGCGGGCGGTAGTTCATCAGCGCGTTGCGGATCTTGCCGTCCATGATCTGGTGGCCCTCGTCTATGCCACGCTGCTTCACCGCCGCGCAGTCGGGGTCCCCGAGCAGGATGCGCACCTGAGCGTTCCCCTGCGTCTTGGTCTTAAGCAGGTCGTGAAAGAGCGGGTCCTCCGAGAGCCACAGTCCGGAGTAGACGAGCACGTCGATATGCGACGTCGCCCGGCCGTAGATCTCCCGCCACAGGCCGGTGGGCACCATGTGCCGATGCGGATAGACCGTCACGATCTCCGCTTTGCTCAAGTCGGTCGCGCTATCCACCATGCGGGAGTCCTCCCACAGGGTCGTCACCTCGACTTTGAGCACTGATGCGGTCGCGTACTGATGTCTCCTGTACGGGACTTTCCCCTGCGTGATCCATCGCTCAACCGTCTTCGGGTTGACCTCGATCGCTTCGGCCAGATCCTGCACGGTCATGCCCTGGGCCAAGAGGGCGGACCGTAAGCGCTCGTTGGACACCTCAACCCCCGGCGGTGGGACATCTAGGGACGTCCTGACGGTAGCGAGATGACCCCCAGGTGTCCATGCGCGGGGTGAACAACGCCCCGCACCTGCACCGATTCTGATGGTGCGCCAAGAAGTTTCGGCGCGAGGAGCGGAGAGTCCGCCGTCAAGCTTGACGAGACTCAATGCAGTACCTGTAATAGAGGTACTGCATTGAGCTTGGAGCTCGACAGCGGTTCCCAGCACACCTGAGGGGCCTTCTTTGGGCTGCTCATCAGCAGAGGGCGGGGACGCTGCAATCCCGCTAAAGGCCAGGTAGGACGCAATGGGCTTCGGCCCGACTGGCGAGGTGGCCCGGCGACCGCGAGCAACGGCCGGAGAGTGGGGACGAAGTCCCCCTTGCAGTGCGCCACCCGAATGACCTGCGAGAAGAGGAGTTCTGATGCGGCAGTTAAGTACCTGGGCGCTACTCGTGCTGGACCGGCACAAGTGGTGATGCCCTTCGTGTCTCCCTGATCCGCCGTGCAAGCGCACCGGGATAGCCGGTGACTCTCGGAGTCAGGTCACCTGCGCGGCGCATGCCGCGGCCGGTTGCCTCCCTCGCCCGTCCGGCGCTTCCGCCGTACGGGCGAGGCGTGGGGAGCTGGAATCCGCTGGCTCTACCAACCGCGCCGCCCGGAGCTGCAACTCCGAGCGGCGCCTACAGGCACCTATGTGGAGGTCCCTGTGATCACCAGTCTGACAGAGGCAGAGCGGGCCGAGCTGGCCCGCAGGGCCGCTGAGGCGAACAAGCGCAGCGCGGACAACGCCCGGATGCAGGGGCGCCGGTGAGCGGCGAGCACCAGCGGGACGAGCGGCCGCCGCTCCCGGTGCGGCCCCCGCGCCCGCATCCGCACGCAGCGGCCGGCGGCCACTGAGCTGATCCGTACCCCCTGATTCCCGACAACGGTGTGCGCCCCCGGAGCGGCTACTCCGGGGGCGCTTCGGGCCGTACCCCGTGGAGAGGAACCACGACCCATGAAGCACATGGAAGCACGTCAGGTGGCCGTTACCGCCATCGCTGACGACCGTGAGCCGACCGGCGCGGAGCTGGATGCGATCGAGCGGGAGATGCCGTTGATCGCGGCGGAGGTCGAGCTGTTGGATGCGCTGATCGTGACGCTGGAGCGGGCGGCCACGGTGCTGGACGAGCGGCGTATCCGCCGGGCCCGTAACCGGGTGCTGGCGGCGCGGCGAGACCTGGCCAACCGCACTGCCGGCGTGCCTGGCGGACCGGTGGTGGCATGATGCCGACCGCTCAGATGTCCAGTCGCGGCGGGCCGTGGCGCCTGTACGTCGCACTGATGGGCGCTACCGAGTGGCCGGACTTCCGTTGGGAGCGGCCGACCCCGGTGCCCACGATCACCGAGCGCCGGGCCGCCCTCGCGACGCTTGGCTTTGAGCAGGTCCCCGGCTCCCAGTGGTCCTGGATCGAGGACACCGTCACCCATGGTGACGACGCCTCGCCCGTGCTGCTGATCGCTACCGTCGACGTGCGGGAGTTGACGGGCGGTGCGTCATGAACCGCTTCGGTAAGGGGCTGCTCGTGCTCGCTCTGGTCGCCGTCGTCGCGATGGCGTTCCGGGTGTCGTGGAACGCGCTGCGGGACGTGGCGAAGGCGACCGGCGCGGACGGTACGGCGGCCACCTTGTACCCGTTCGTCGTCGATGGCCTCATGGCTCTCGCGCTGGTCGCCACCCTGGTGCTGACCGGCGACGCGCGCCGGTTCGCACTGCGGGTGCTGGCCACCTACACGCTCGCCTCACTGGTCCTGAACTACGTCCACGGCCTGGTGCCGGAGTTGCACGGTCGATCGGTCGACTGGAGTCGACTGGCCGACTGGGATCCGGCGAATTGGGCCCTGGTCCTGCTCGCCACATCGCTGCCGGTCGGCTCGATCTACTTCGGCTCCGACCTGGTCGCCAAGGTCCTGCACCACCGACCGGACCCCACCCCGCCACCCGACGAAACACTAGAAATCACTGTGAATCGGTCGACAGCTGACCTGGGCGAACACGCTGAGCTGCCCGCCGCACGGGTTGAGGAGGTGCCTGCCCGACCGGTCGAGCCGGTTCCGGCGGCGGTCGAGGGGGAGGAGAGCGAGCGGGTGCCGGTCGGTGCGGTCGCGGCCGAGCAGCCGCGGGTACGGCGGGCGACCGGTCGAGTGCCGGTGGTCGCCCGGTCGAGTCGACCGGTCCGCACGGCCGAGGAACTGCTGATCGAGGCCCGCGAAGCGACCGCCGGTTGGGCGATCGAGAAGCTGACGGCCGAGGGCATCCGCAAGGCCGTACGCACCTCACCAGCCAAGGCACGGGTGCTGCGCGAGACGCTGCGCGCCGAGCGCACCACGCCCGCCGAGCCGCTGCCGGCGGCTGAGCGCGCCTGATGCGGCTGACGCGTGCCGACTGCTTCGACCCCATGGGCGAGCGGTTCGGCATCCCCACCTACCCGTGGCGGTGCGCGCCGGACGGCTACGCCACCCGCCGGCAGCTCCGGGCCGCCGGGCTCCGCCCAGGCGGACAGCCCGTCGCCGCGCAATGTCTGCGGCCGCGCCGGCGGCGTGGGCCGCTGGTCGCCTACCTGTATCGCGTCGACCGTGCGATGCCCGTGCGCCCGATGAGCCCGGGCCGGCGGGCGGCTCTGGCCAAAGCCAACGCCGCGCGGCGTCTGTGTCCCGGCTGCGGGCGCGACGCCGGAGACGTCCTCCCCGCCGCGCTGGGCACCTGTGTGCCCTGCGCTTATCCCGAAGGGACCAGCGATGGACTCGCTGCCTGAACTCGCCCGTGTGGTGCAGCTCCCGGACGGCACCCACGTCTACGTCGACCCCACCCAGCTGCCCGCCGCCCACTCGGGTCCGCAGGTGGTTCACCAGCATGTGCACCAGGCGCCGCCGGACCGGACGGTGCAGCGCATCGCGCTCGGCTCCGGGGTCGGTGCCGGCGCGGTCGCGGCGGGCGTCTACTTCGGCCCGTTGCTGGTCAGCGTGCTGACCGCCCTGGCCGCGAACCTCGCCCTCCTCGCTCTGCTCGCGGCCGTGTGCGCGTGGGGTGTCGTCACCGTCGTGAAGTCGGTCGCCGGCACCGAGGGCAAGGCGGCCGCGAAGAGCATGCGCAGGGTCCGCCACCGGCGCTGACGGCCGCCTGCGGTTCCCGCCCGGTGCGGGAGCCGTGGGGAGCCGGACAGTCCGGCCCCGGACAGGAGACAGACCGTGGCGCGTGAACCCAAGCTCACCACCGGCGAGAAGGCGAAGGTCGCCTGGTACGTCGCCCGAATGGCCAAGCGCGGCCTCGCCGACGACCGCCTGACCGGCGGCCGCGTCCACCAGCGCGACCTGGAACGCAAGGTCGAGCGGGTCATCGAGCAGGCCCGCGCGCGCGAAGAGCGCGACGCGAAGAAGAACGGCCGCAAGTAGCTGTGCCCCGGGGCGGCCGTCAAGCCGGCAAGCATCCCGTCCGCCCCGGGCCCCTGACCACCCTTCGAGCAGCAGGAGACACCCAGCATGACCGACACCTCTGCGGGCCCGCACCTGCAGCCCGTACCCCCGATAGACGACGATGCGCCGGCCGTGGCGCCGCCGGTCGACAACCCCGCGCTGCCGGACCCAAAGGTGCGGATCGAGAAGCGCAAGCCGGTCCTCGCATCCTGGCTGACAAACCGGCGCGACTTCGCCGCGACCGCCCGCCACAGCTTCGCGAACGCCGGGTACGCGACGCTGTATCACGGGGTGCGGCTGCCGGTGTATGCCGGACGCCTCGCCCTCATGTCCCCGCGGGGAGCCTGCCGCTTCGTCGCCACCACGAACCGGTGGGTGTGGGACCGCGAGGCCGCACCCCTGCGGTCGTACGCGGTCCAGACGGAGGACATCGACGAGTACATGCGCCTCGCCCGGCTCCGCGCCGGTCGTGTCCGCCTGCGGGGCCTGGTCACGCTCGTGGCGGCCGTGTTCGGGGTTGGCTTCGCCCTCTACCTCTACGTCCTCGCCCCCGGGTTCCTGTACGCGTTCGCCGCTGGCGGCGTCCTCCTCCTCGGTCTCGGAGGACAGCAGCCGGACGCCCCAGTGGTCGGACCGGCGGTTCTGAAGACGGAGGTGCAGAAGCTCACCGGCTCCATCGTGCTCCGCGGACTCGATTCGATCGGGAACGCGAAGGTCACGGCCGCTATCAAGAAGGGCGGTGACATGAACGGCCTCAGGTTCGTCTCCGAGATCGTGCGGGACGGGCCCGGCTACCGCGCTGACCTTGACCTTCCCTACGGCGTCACGCCCGAGGACATCATGGAGGCCCGCAAGCCCCTCGCCTCCGGGCTCCGCCGCAAGACCGGCTGCGTGTGGCCCTCGCCCGATCCGGAGCAGCACGAGGGACGGCTCGTGCTGTGGGTTGGGGACAAGCCCATGAACGAGACCAGCAAGCCCGCGTGGCCGCTGGCGAAGTCGGGGACGGTGGACCTGTTCCGGCCGGTGGTGTTC
This sequence comes from Streptomyces tirandamycinicus, assembly GCF_003097515.1. Classification (NCBI taxonomy): domain Bacteria; kingdom Bacillati; phylum Actinomycetota; class Actinomycetes; order Kitasatosporales; family Streptomycetaceae; genus Streptomyces; species Streptomyces tirandamycinicus. Next base: position 1,337,286 of record NZ_CP029188.1, read on the forward strand.
GGCAACGACCAGCGCATGCGCGACGTCGCCGTCACGCTCATGTTCGCCTCCGTGGTCGTCGGCTCCATCCCCCGCATGGGCAAGACGTTCCTCATGCGGCTGTTCCTGCTCATCGCCGCACTCGACCCGCGCTGCGAGGTGCACGCGTTCGACTTCAAGGGCACCGGCGACTTCGGCGCCCTCGAACCCGTCTGCCACCGCTACCGCGCCGGCGAGGAGGACGACGACATCGAGTACGTCCTCGAAGCGCTGCGGGAGTTGAAGGAGGAACTGCGCCGGCGGGCGAAGGTCATCAAGTCCCTGCCCCGCTCCCGGTGCCCGGAGTCGAAGGTCACCCCCGAACTCGCCGGTGATAAGAGCCTCGGGCTGCATCCGATCGTGGTCGGGTTCGACGAGTGCCAGGTGCCGTTCGAGCACGAGGAGCACGGCAAGGAGATCGAGGCCATCTGCACCGACCTGGTCAAGCGCGGCCCCGCGCTCGGGATCGTGGCCATGTTCGGCACCCAGCGCCCCGACGCGAAGTCCCTGCCCACCGGCATCAGCGCAAACGCAGTCCTCAGGTTCTGCCTCAAGGTCATGGGCCAGCCCGCCAACGACATGGTGCTGGGCACGTCGATGTACAAGTCCGGCTACCGCGCCACCATGTTCTCCCGGTCCGATCGGGGCATCTGCTGGATGGCCGGCGAGGGCGACGACCCGCGCATCGTCGCGTCCGCGTTCGTCGACGCGGTCGCCGCGGAACGCATCGTCGCCCGGGCCCGCGTCGCGCGGGAGGCGTACGGGAACGTCACCGGCCACGCCATCGGCCAAGGCCCGGAGAAGACCGGCACCGGCTCGGACATCCTCGCCGACGTCCTCAACGTCATCGCATCCGACGAGAAGGCCGTGTGGTGCGAGCGCATCGCCACCCGGCTCGCCGCCGCGCAGCCCGACACCTACGGCGGCTGGCAGGGCGAGAACGTCACCGCCGCACTCAAGCCCTGGGGCATCAAGCCGGGCCAGGTGTGGGGCCAGACCGACGAAGGCGAAGGGGCGAACCGGCGCGGCATCAAGCGCGCCGACGTCACCGCCGCCATCACTCGCCGTAACGCCGACCGGGCCGCCGCCTGACCCGAGCAGCACCGCTAGACCTAGCACCCCAGCCTGCTAGGTCTAGCGGCCCCACTAGCGACCCACACCGCCGCTGATCAGCGAACTAGCGTCTAGCGGCCCACCAGCGCAAACCCCCGAAACCCGCCCTGAGAGGGGAGGTGACACCCCTATGGCCCTCGCTAGCCTCGCCATCCTGCTCACGCTCGCTGGTTACGCAGCGTTGTGCGCGCTCAGCCCGTTCGGGCCCTGCCGCACATGCCGTGGGACCGGCATACGCACTGTCCGCCGACGGACCGTCAAGGTCTGCCGCCGCTGCCGAGGCGCCCGCTACCGACTCCGCGTCGGCCGCCGCCTGCTCAACACCGGACGCCACATCCACCGCGCCGGCACCCGACCAGCCACCACGGAACGGAGGTTCACGGCATGGCCGTAACCGTCTCGCTCGTCCTGCTCTTCGGGCTCGTGCTGTTCTTCCTGCTCCGCTCCCACAGCCTCGGAGCAGGCAGCGCGTTCACCGCCGCCGGGTTCGGCTTCTTCCTCGCCTCCACCGGCGCCGCCGAGCCCATCAACAACCTGATCACCGCCGTCATCAGCGCCATCCCGGCCCTGTGACCGGGCCCGGCCGGTTCGAGATCCGGATCATCTGCCACCCGGCAGACGCCGACCGCATCACCGCCGCGCTCGCCGGTGCTTTCACCACCGGTCCTATCCGGCAGTACCCGACCCGCGACCGCAGCCGAATCCGGTTCTACGTCACCGCAACCGAGCGCGCCTCAGCGCCGGTCCTGCGGCTCGTGCCCCCGGACCACTAGAACCCGCACGACCGAGGGCGGCCCCCGTCTCGCCAAAGCCTGGGGCCGCCCTCGTTCCACCCGTCCGTCAACAGACCTGTGGAGGTCTCCCAGCATGACGCAACCCTCTATCAGCCGGCGAGTACGTGGCCGACGGCCCCGAATGCTGGACCCGTTCTCGTGTGCTGCCGGTGCGGCCGTGGGCTACGCCCTCGCCATCCCGCCCGCCTACACCGACCACGGCGGCACCGCGTTGCTCGCCACGGCCACGCTGGGGGTGGCGGCATGAGCGAGACGCTGTACCCCCTCCACACCGCACTGAGCCTCGCGGCCTCGGGCGTGCCCGTGTTGCCTCTGCGCCGGGGGAAGGTGCCGTTCGCCAACTGCAGCTCCTGCGCGGGCAACGCGTGCGGCGGCCGGCCGAGCATGAAAACCCCGGGCCCCTGCCGCTGTCCCGGCGTCTGCCACGCCTGGGCCGCCGGCACCACCGACCCGGCCGTCATCGTCTCGCCCCTGTGGGTGGCTGCGTGGCGGCGGGCGGTGTGCGTCGGCTACCACCCCGGCGGCGCCGGGCTGACCGTGGTCGACCTGGACGACGCGGACGCCATCGCATGGGCGCGCACCGCTCTACCCGCAACGCGGACCGTGCCGACGACGCGCGGTCAGCACTGGATCTACCGAGGCGCCATCGCGTCACGCAACGCGGTGCGGCCCGGGGTCGACATCAAGTCGTCCATGTCCTACGCCCGCTATCTGGGGCCCGGCACGGGCGCGACGGCCGATCTGCCGGACGCCGTGCGCGCGCTGGCCGCTCGGAGTACCCCCGCGGTTCAGCCGACGCACATCGGCACCGTGCCCGTGCCGGTCGGTGGTGGGGAGTGCCGGCACCGCACGCCCGTCTTCCTTGAGCGCGGTATCGCCATGGCGGAGCAGCGCATCACGGAGGCCCGGACCCAGGTGCACGCCACCGTGTACCGGACGTTCCTCGCCGTGCTGTCAGTGCACGGCCGGTGCGGATGCCTGACCGAATCCCACGTCGGGCGGCTGTTCACGGCCGCGCAGGCCAAGGGCGAGAGCTTGCGGCACTGCACCGACGCGTGGGCCAACGCCCGTTCCGCATTGGGGATGTGAGCCATGTCCGACGACGACAAGAGCCCCGCGCGCGAGATCATCACCGACTACGCGCAGGCCAACTTCCGGTACTTCCGCACCGCGGACGGCACCGTCTACGCGCAGCGGAACGGCCACCCCGTCGCGCGGCCGATCCGGTCCCAGGGCACGACGGGCAGCCACCGCCAGGAACTCATGGTCGACCTGTTCCGCGACGGCATCGGCGTGTTCAACGGCACCGCCCTCAAAGAAGCCCTGGACCTCATTGAGGCGTTGGCGCTGACCGAGGAGACCCAGCCCGTGCACATCCGGGTCGCGCCCGGCTTCGACGGCGCCACGTGGCTCGACCTCGGCCGCGCAGACGGCCAGTCGGTGCGCATCCACCCCACCGGGTGGGCGATCGCTGTCCCGGATCCGCGTGAGGTGTGCTGGCGGCGAACCCAGCTCACCGGGGAACTGCCGCTGCCGGTGAAGGACACCGACGGGAAGGGCATCGACCTGCTTTTGCGGTTGACCAACTTCGCCACGGCGGAGACCGAGTGCCTGGCCCTCGCCTGGCTCATCGGCAGTCTCGGACCGTCCGTCCCCGTCCCGGCCCCGTTCCTCACCGGCCCGCAAGGCGCTGGGAAGTCGACGGCCGGGCGGATGCTCATGCGGATCGTCGAAGGTATGAGCAGCGACCTGCGGCGGGCGCCGAAGGACGAGGAGAACCTGATCGCGGCCGTGGCGGCGGGGTGGGTCACCGCCCTGGACAACCTCTCCCACATGACCCCGGACCTCTCCGATGCGATGTGCTGCATCGTGACCGGCGCCGAGAGCGTCAAGCGTGCCCTGTTCACCGATGGGGACGTCGTCCGGGCCCGCTACCGGCGCCCGCTGCTGCTGACCGGCATCGACGTGGGCGTGATCCGGCCCGACCTCGCCGAACGGCTGCTGCCCCTGCGGCTGGAGCGGCCGCGGGTACGGCGGACCGAGGCCGAGCTATGGGCAGAGTACGAGCAGGTTCTGCCCGTCATCCTCGGCTCGCTGCTGGACCTTGCGGTGAAGGTGCGGGCCGCCGAGGCAGACATCCCGACCGACCTGCGGATGGCCGACTTCGCGCACCTGTGCGCGCAGCTCGACGCGGCGACCGGCTTCGGCTCGCTGGCCGCCTACCGGGCCAGCCTGGACGAGCTCAACGACGACGTCATCGAGGGCGACCTCCTCGCCCAGACCGTGCTCAAGCATGCGGCCAGCATGACGCCAGGGGAGGAGACGCGGATGACGTCCTCGGAGTGGCTGTACGCGCTCACCGGCCTCTACAGCGGCGAGGAGTGCCGCCCGCTGCCGAGAGGCTGGCCCACCACGGGCAAAGTCCTCTCCGACCGGCTCAAGCGCCTTCAGCCCACCCTCGCCGCCCGGGGCGTGGTCGTCGACTGGGGCCGCACCGGTGCCGCCCGCTACATCGAGATGACCCGCCCGGCCGCACACCAGCAGGACGCGCTGAACTGACCTGCCGCACCGTGCGCGGCGCGGACAAGCAAGAAGAGCACCGGGCGCCGGCGGAGACGTGCTCCTTTTGCAGTTCGGCGGCTCGCCGCCGCCCGAAGGTCGCGCCGCGCAGCGGCTCCGCCTTTCAGCCCTGAGCCGCACACGCACAACAACAGACAGCCCACTCTCTTGTCCTAGGAGGAGAGACCCTGCGTCACCTGCGTCACCAGTGAGCCGCAAACGGCTCGTGACCAGCCACAACAGCAGTGACGCAGACGGCAGCCGCTGCGTCATCCTGCGTCACCTGCGTCATGGGCGACGCAAGCCCTGCGTCACCCATGACGCACGTCACGACCCGCTGCGTCACGAGAGTTCGCAGGCCAGACGCGTGGCGTGACGCGGATGACGCGATGACGCAGAAATCCGCACCTCGGACAGGCGCGGGCTCCCGAGCAGTCCCCCACTCCGTTCGCAGGCCACCCCTGAGGAGTCACCGCATGAACTCCCCCCTGCCCACAAGTCACCAGGCCCTGACCGTGCCCGAGGTCATGAGCGCGCTTCGGATGAGCCGTTTCAAGGTCTACGACCTGATCCGGTCCAAGCGGCTCCCCAGCTTCACCGAAGGGCGACTGCGCCGCGTCCCCGCAGACGCGGTGGCCACGTACATGAAGAACCGTCTTGAGGAGGCCGCCTGATGGCACGCAAGCGAAACCCGAACGGCGCCGGCAGTGTCTGGCAGCGCAAGGACGGGCGGTACGAAGGACGGGTGTACGTCCCGCAGCCGGACGGAACCCGCAGGCCCAAGACCGTCTACGGCGCGACCTGGGACGAGTGCGACGCCAAGCGCCAGGAGCTGGTGCTGCGGGACCGCCAGGGCGTCCCCACCCCGACGCGCTCGGCCAAGCTTTCCGAGTGGTTGCCCTACTGGCTGGAGGAGTTCGTCAGGGGCGACCGCAAGAAGACCACGTACGCCAAGTACGAGACACACGTCCGGCGCTACCTGATCCCCCAGATCGGCTCCAAGCGGCTGGAGAACCTCGGAGCTGCCGACGTACGCCGCATGCTCGCGGCCGTCACCGTTCAGGCATCTGCGGCAACGGCCAAGGAGTCCCACCGAGTGCTCCGCAGCGCGCTGACGGCCGCGTGCCGAGAGGAACTGATCAGCAGGAACGTGGTCAAACTCGTCCCTGCGCCGCGAGTGCAGCCGAGGGAACTCAAACCGTGGAGCCTGGAGCAGACGACCACCTTCCTGGAGGCCGCGAGGAAGGATCCGCTGTACACAGCCTTCGTTCTCGCCGTGACGCTCGGGTTGCGCCGCGGCGAGATTCTGGGGTTGCGCTGGTCGGACATCGACCTGGAGCACCGCACACTCACGGTGCGGAACCAGCTCCAGCGCGTGCAGAAGGAGCTGTACGAGGACACGACTAAGAACCGCAGGACACGGGCGATCCCCATCCCGCTGATGTGCGTGGCTCCTCTGCGCTGGCAGCGGCTGGGACAGGCCGGACAGCGAGTCGCCGCCGGTGAGAGCTGGCACGGTGGCGACTACGTGTTCACGACTCGCACGGGACGGCCGGTGGAGCCGAGGAACCTCAGCCGGTCGTTCGAGCGCGTATCGGACGACGCGGGGCTCCCCCGCATCCGGCTGCACGACGCCCGGCACGGCTGCGCCACCCTGCTGTTCGCCGCCGGGGTGCCGGCGCGCGTGGTGATGGAGATCCTGGGGCACTCGCAGATCGCCGTCACCATGAACATCTACACCCATGTGTCGGACGACAACCGGCGCGAGGCGATGGGACACATGGACCGGCTCTTGCGACGTCGCCGCCGGTCAGACTGAGGGACTGCCGTCAATTCCTACCGTCAACGCCCCCGCGGCGGCTCGCTGCGGGGGCGTTCTGGCTGGTGGGCGCGGACGGTTTCGAACCGCCGACATCTGCTTTGTAAGAGCAGCGCTCTACCCCTGAGCTACGCACCCGAGAATGAGGCAACAGCCTACATGGACCCGGGGTGGGTGCCGCAAACCAGATCACATGGGACTCCCATGGTGACAGGGGTGAGCCGGGGTCAGCGGGGCCCCGGGGGCGTCCGGCGCAAGCCGTCGGCTGGGGGTGCGGCGGGGCAGCGGTGCGACGGGGTGGCGGAGAGCACGATCGGGTGCCGACCCAGGCCGGTGCGGCGAGACCGCGCCCGGTGCGGTACCGGGCGCCCGGTACGGAGGGAGCGAGTTGTGGGGAGGGAGCAGGCGCCCCCGCACGGCCGGGCCGCGGTGCGCATGGGATCGAGGCGCAGGTCGCGCGGCGCGGCACCGTCGGAGGCCCGTGAGCCGAACCGGCCGAGGCGCCGGGCCGGTCGCGCGGTCGAGACGCCGGACATCGGCGCCCGCCTCCGCCCCTCGGATCCGCGGGCCGCACGGTTCGAGGGGGCATGGCGCAGGCTTGTCACGCGAAGTGTGAACTCACAGGCTCGTGTGTTCGTCCTTACCCAGTGGGAGAATGAACCGGCAGGGCGGACACGGCACGGGAGAGGGATGTGACGGCGACACACGCACGGCCGCGCGCAGGGGCGAGCGCGAGAGCGGGTTTCGTGCGTGGGGTGGTTGCACTGGTGCTGATGCCGTTGCCGTTGGTGGTCGCCGCACTTCCGGCCGCGTTCGCCGGAGGCGGGACACGGCGATGGTTCGGTGGCCGCGGTGACAGCCGGCGGGCCGAGGCCCAGGCCGCGAAGGACGCCGCCGCAGCGGCGTTCTACGAACTGGACACCGCCCAGCGCGACCTGCGGATCTCCATCGAGACGATCACTGCCGTGGACGGCTCCCCGGGTGCCCGGCGCGCGGTCGAGGAGTTCACCGCGCTGGGACACCGGATCGACGAGGTCAGCCACGCGTACATCACCGCCGTCGACACGCACGACCTCGACCGGGACGACCTGGACCCGTCGGTGGCGGTGCGTGCGCGTACGGAGCTGACCGGGGCCAAGGACGAGCTGGTCCGGGTCAGGGGCGAGCTGGAGCGGTTCGCGCAGGGTCTCGGGCCGCTGCTGGAGAAGGCGGAGACCCAGCTGGCCCGGCTCGCCCCCTCGGTCGAGCGGGCCCGGCAGGCGCTGCTCACCGCGAGCAACGCCCTCGACGACGTGCGCGCCTCGGGTATGCGCGCGGACGACCTGGCCGCCGGGCTCGCCGCCCTCGCCCCCGAGCTGACCAGGCTCAACGAGGGCGCCGGCCGGCACGGAGTGCCCGAGACCCTGCAGCGCGCCGACCGGGTGGTGCGGGAGGCCGAGGCGATCCGGGCCGAGGCCGGGCGCCTTCCGGAACGCGCGGCAGAGATCGACAAGCGCCTGGTGTCGCTGCGTACCCGAGCCCAGGCCCTCACCACACGCACGGAGGGGGTCGAGCCCGTCCTCAGTGAGCTGCGCCGCCGGTTCGCCGTCGCCTGCTGGCAGGATCTGCAGCCCGTTCCCGCCCAGGCCGGTGAGGACGTACGCCGCGCCGAGGAGAAGCTCAAGGAAGCCACCAAGGCACGCGACGAACAGCGCTGGCCCGATGCCACGGCCCTGCTCACCACGGTCCGGGCCCTGCTGAACAGCGTCGACGAGGCCGTCTCGGCCGCCGGTGACCGGCTGCGGCGGCTCGACGCCGTCGCCAAGGACCCGGAGCAGGAGATCCAGCGCACCCGGTTCGCCATCCGCGACGCCCAGCGCCTCGCCATGGCGGGCCGCAACACCCCCGATCCGCGCCACGCCCGCCCCCTTGACGACTGCGTCGCCCGGCTCGATCGCGCGGTCGCCGGTCTCGAGGGACGCCACCCCGACTACTGGCACTTCCTGACCGAGTTGGAAGCGGTCCGGCAGACCGTGGCCCGCGTCGTGGGCCTGATCCGCAGCGAGCGCGGCCCGGCGGCGTGACCGCCCCGCAGCGGTCGTGCCGTACGGACCGTGGCGTCGAGCCCTTCCCTCGCCCTGCGCCCGACCGGGCGCAGGGCGCCCACCAGCCGAAACGCCCACCCGCCGGGTAGCCGCCCACACCGCGACCGACCGCGCCCGCGGTCTGGCACCGGTCTGTCCCTGTCCGGCACCGCCCGCGCCCCCACGGACCCCGGCCCCTCCACGGCCCGCCCCCTGGCCTGTCTCCGGTCCTCCACCGCCCACCGCACGCGGGCACTCGGGCCACGGGCTCCATCGGTGACGGTCTGCGCCTGCGCCGGCACGCCACCCATCCCTCCGCGGGGGCGCGGGGCCCCGGCCCACGCCGCCTCACCCGTTCCGTGTCCCGTTCGTGCGGGATCCCGTTTGTCCGGGTGCCGCGGCGGGCGGATCCTGTAGGGAGGTACGCACGGCCAAAAGGAGGCCGCAATGGCATCCACCAACACGTCGCAGGCCACGCGGCACCCCGGCGGCGGGCGCGTCGCCCTGAACGAGCATCTGCCCGTGGACCACAAGCTCAACCAGGTCTACCGCTACGGCGCGGGGCTCATGGGTCTGATCCTGCTGGCCTTCGGGATCCTCGGACTGACGCACAACCTGGGCTTCTTCGACACGGGCAACGACACCGTCGCGGGTCTGAACACCAACGGCGCGCTGAGCGTGCTGTCCATCTGTGTCGGGCTGCTGCTGTTCGTCGGCATGGTCATCGGCGGGAACTTCGCCTCCACGCTGAACATGGTGCTCGGCATCCTCTTCATCTTCAGCGGCTTCGTGAACCTGGGGCTGCTGGACACCGACGCCAACTTCCTCAACTTCCGCATCCAGAACGTGCTCTTCAGCTTCGTCGTGGGGATCATGCTGATGTGGTTCGGCATGTACGGACGGGTGAGCAGCACGCTCCCCCACGACAACCCCTACTGGAAAGCCCGCCACCCGGAGGAGGCGGCGAGGGAGGAGCAGGCACGGGCGGAACGGATGGAGAAGGGTCGGATGCAGGCGGGGCGGATGCTGCCGCGCGAGGGTTCGGAGTCCGGTCGCCAGGAACGACCGCCCGGCTAATCTGTCCCCATGCCCCGTTACGAGTACCGCTGCCGTACCTGCGACGACACCTTCGAGCTGAGCCGGCCCATGGCCGAGTCCTCCGCTCCCGCACCCTGCCCCGCAGGGCACGAGGACACCGTGAAGCTGCTCTCGGCGGTCGCCGTGGGCGGGACGAGCACGGGGCCGGCGCCTGCGCCGACCGGGGGTGGCGGTGGTGGTGGTTGCTGCGGGGGCGGCTGCTGCGGCTGAACGACTGACGGCGGACAGCCGACGACCGATGACCGATGGCTGTCGGTTGTCGGCCTGACAGTCGACGACTGACATCTGACGGCTGACAGCTGACAGCTGACAGAAAGTGTCAGCGGGCATCTGCTGGGCAGAGTGCCGGGCCCCGACACGGCATTCGTCCGTACGCCCGCCACCCGCCCGCACAGCGTCCCGCTTCGACGCCTGCACGTCCGCTCGCCCGTTTTCCGACCGGCCCGCCTGCCAGCCGGCCCGCCCGCCTACGGCGCGGCCGGCGCCCCCACCCCGCCCGGTGCCGGCAGTGTCGCGGGAGCATCCGTCGCGGGCGCATCCGTCGGGGGCTCGGCGGGCCCGGGTCCGGTACCGGCGTGCGCGCCGGTATCCGTTCCCGTCCTCCCCTCCACTCCGCGCGCCGCTTCCGTGACCGTCGCCCTGAACCGGCGCAGGATCTCCTCCCCCGCCTCGACCCCCCTCTCCGCGAGGGCGGTCACATGCCGGGGCGCCCAGTCAGTGTCGGCGAGTTCACCGTGACCGGGGCGCCAGGCGTGGTCGGCGGCCAGCAGCAGATCGGCGTCAAGGAGGGAGTCGCCCGCCGCGAGCACGCGCTCGGCTCCCGTGCGCCGCACCAGTTCACGGACGGCCGCGCTCTTGGTGAGTGGCTTCGGCACGGCGTAGACCTTGCGCCCCTGCAGGGAGACCGTCCAGCCCTTCGTCTCCGCCCAGGCGGAGAGTTCCGTGGTCCAGTCGTCCGGGAGGAGCGAGCGCTCCACGACGAGATAGGCGAAGAGGTCCTCGGCGACCCGCTCCTTGAGCAGCCATGCCGGGTCCGCGGCGTCGAGCAGATGGGTGCGGACCTCGGCGAGGGAGGCGCACTCGTCCGCGAGTCTGGCGGCCACCGCGCGCCGCCAGTCGCGGTCGGACTCGCCGTCGACCAGCAGATGGCCGCCGTTGGCGCAGATCGCGTACCGGGAGACGGGGCCGGGGAGCCGGATCCTGGCGTACTGCTCGCGGGTGCGGGTCGTCGTCGGTACGAAGACGGCGTCGGCGGCGAGTTCGCCGAGCAGCGCGGCGGCGGCCTCCGTCATGTACGACAGCGGCTTGCTCTCGTACACCTCGACGCACAGCAGCCGTGGCGCCAGGGCGTCGGGCACGGTGAGTTGCAGTGCGGCCGCGGAGTAGATGAGCGTCCGGTCGAGGTCGCTGGTGATCAGGGAGGTCACGGCGCCGCCACCGCCTTGCCGTCCGCGCCGGTCGCTCCGCGGGTGAAACGGGGGTGGATCAGGCCGACGCAGCTGTAGGGCAGGTCGTCGACCTCCTCGACGGGTACGCCGCGCTGCTCGGCCAGTAGGCGTACGTGGTCCAGGTCGGTGCCCGCGCCGCGCTTGGCGAGGATCCTCCAGGGGACGCGGCGCAGCAGCACCCGGGTGGTCTCGCCGACGCCCGGCTTGACGAGGTTGACGTCGTGGATGCCGTAGTCCTCGCTGATCCGCTCCACCGCGGCCCAGCCGGCCCAGGTGGGCGCGCGGTCCGCGGCGAGCAGTTCCTTCACGTCGGCGTCGACGGCTCCGGCCACCTCGTCGAAGCACGCCTCGACGGTGTCGAGGAAGTGTCCGGACACGTCGGCGGCGGCGAGTTCGCGGTAGTACTTCGCGCCGTGGAAGTCGTGCGGCCCGACCAGGTCGGCGCGCAGGACGGTGCGCGAGACCAGCCCGGACACCGTGGAGTTGAGGCAGGCGGAGGGGATGAGGAAGTCCTCGCGGGTGCCGTACGTCCGGACGCAGCCGCCGGGGTCGGCGAGCACCGCGATCTCCGGGACGAAGCCGTCGAACCCGCTGAGCGCGGCGGTGAGTTCGCGGGTGATGGCGCCCTTGCCCGTCCAGCCGTCGACGAACACCACGTCGGCCGGGTCGTGGTGGGCGGCGAGCCAGCGCAGCGCGTTGGCGTCGATGCCGCGGCCGCGGACGATGGAGACGGCGTAGTGGGGCAGGTCGAGGCCGTGGCGGTGACGGGCCCAGCGGCGCATCAGCACGCCGACGGGTGTGCCGGCGCGTGCCAGTGAGACCAGGACGGGGCGGCGCTCGTGGGGAGGGGTGCCGGGACGGTGGCGCTGCGGGTGCTCGGCGAGGACGGTGTCGGTGACGGCTCCCACGGCGCGGGCGATCCGGGCGGCGGAGGTGTCCAGGGCGGCGTGGAAGAGTGCCTGGTACGCGTCGCTGGGCTGGTACTCGACGGGCAGCGATTCGGCGTAGTGCGCGCCACCGCTCTGTATCGCCTCCTCGCGCTCCTCGGTGGGCGCCTCGAGTTCGGCGTCCGAGAGGTCCTGCAGCAGCCAGCCGACCTCGTCGGGCGGGTAGGAGGAGAACTCGGGTCCGCGGAGCGGCTCGGGCAGCATGGGTTCCTTTCCGGAAGCGGGTACGCGGCCGTCGGGTACGTAGCTGGGGACGACGGCGAGCACGACGTGCGGTATGTGCGCGGCGAGCTGTGCGAGCAGTCCGTCCGGGGCGTGCAGGGCGGCCGTGTCGGCGGCCGAGTCCACGACGGCGACGACGGCGTCGAAGCCCGCGCCGGCGACGTTGTAGGCGTACCGTTCGCCCGGTCCGTCGGCCGGTTCGTCGTGGGCGGGGAAGACCAGCCGGGTGCGTATGGCGTAGCCGGGGTCGTCGACGGCGAGTACGGGGGACCGCGTGGTCGTGGAGTAGCGCACCTCGCGCGCGCCGCCGCACCGCTCCAGTTCGAGCGCCAGCCGCAGCGGCGCGTACATCAGCTCCTCGGAGCCGAGCACGAGGACCCGCGGGGGGTTGTCCGTTTCCGGCGGCGTGGCGGCGGCCGTACGCCTCCCTTCGCGGCCGGGCTCCACCGCCGGGTGGCCGTCGGCCAGGGCTTCCGCGACGCGGTGCGCCATGGCGGGCAGGGCCGCCTCCAGTTCGGCGCGGTGCGCGGGTGTGAAGCCGTGCCGGCCGCCGTCGGGGACGCCCGCGGGCCAGCCGAGGTCCAGGCGCACGATGCGCGGGGCCCGTGAGGTGTGCGGGGCGAGTGAGGCGGCGCATGCGGCGTCCCACCCGGCGGGCACCGGGCCGCCCCCGGACACCGGGCCGCTTCCGGACACCGGGCCGCCGCCGGGTACGGGAGCCGTGCCTCCGGTCTCGTGGGCCGCGACCAGGGCCCGGCCCTTCTCCAGGACGCCCTCCGGGAGGCTGATCGTGCCGCCGGCGTGCGCCACCAGGTCGATACGTGCGCCGATCTCCTGTGCGAAGGCGTCCAGCCGGCCCAGGTCCTCGGCCGAGCGCATGTCGACGAGGGCGACGACGACGTACCGGGCGCGCGGATGGCGGGCGTGGAGGTCGCCGATGGTGTTGAGGACGGTGTTGCCGGTGGAGAACTCGTCGTCCACGAGGACCAGCGGCCCTCCATTGGCCAGCAGCTTCGGGTCCTCGGGCAGCAGCAGGTGCGAGGTGGCGTGGGAGTGGGACTCCTCGAAGCCGCCGGCCCGGCCGACACCGTCGACGGGGCGCCGGGTGGAGTGGAGGTACGGCGCGAGGGCCAGGCCGTCGGCGACCGCGTGGCCGAGGCCGGTCGCCGTCTCCGCGTAGCCCAGTACGACGGCCCGCGCGGCCTCGTCACGGCCGAGGAGGTCACGGACGCGCAGGCCGAGCTCGTACCCGTGGCCGTACACGACGGACGGCTTCTGCGGCACGTGCTTGCCGAGCACGTGCGACACCAGCAGGTGCGCGCGCTTGGGGTTGCGCCGCAGAGCCAGGCCGAGCAGCTCCTTCAGCCCGTCGTCGCCGACGAGCTCCACGCCCAGTCGCTGGGAGACCCAGCTGCCCGACCACACCACTTCTTCGTCTTCCTCCCTCATCAGCCTGCCAGACCCGCGGTCAGCAGCTCCACGAAGCCGACGTCCTCCCGTGCGACGCCGAAGGCCTCGGCGCGCCGGAGAGTGCGTTCCGCCCAGGCGCGGTGCGGCTTCACCTCGTTCATCTTGTTCGTGTAGGCCGAGCGCATCACTCCGCCGCCTCCCCGCTCCGGGCGAAGGATGTCCTGCGCGTCACTGAACTCCTCGTGACTGACCACTGACAGAGCGTGGACGGGCAGCACGTGCGAGGGGTGGATGCAGGTCTTGCCGAGGAGGCCGTTGGCGCGGTCCAGCTCGATCTCGCGGAGCAGCCCGTCGAGGTCGTGCTCGATCAGTGCCGTGCGCAGCTTCTCGGCCCGTACCTCCAGGAAGGGGCTGCGGCGCAGCTGCGGCTTGAAGATGCGCTCCTGGAGGCGGAAGTACTCCCAGACCGGGCCGGTGATGGTGAAACCGGTGCCGTCGGCGCGCCCCAGGACGTTGACGACGTCCGCGATGACGCCGGCGACGATCTGGACGTCGTAGGCGGTCATGTCGGGCGAGCGGCGCAGCCCGTAGGCGGAGCAGAAGTCGGTGACACCCAGGCGCAGGGCGAGGATCCGGTCGCGGTGGCGGCCGACGGAGCGGGCGATGCCGGTCAGGGTCTCGTACCGGGTCTCCAGGTGGAGGAGTTCGGGCGATTCGAGCACCGGCATCACGTAGAGCATGCGGCCGGTCACGGATTCGGCGGCGGAGACAGCCTCCATGAAGGGTCCGCCCCGGTCCTCGGTGAACTTGGGAAGTACGAAACCGGACAACAGCCGGCTCGCCGGGCCGAGCCGCCGGACGAGGTCCTCGATCTGGCCGGGTTCGCGCACCCGGACGAACAGCAGCGGGATCTCGGCCCCGCGCGCGTCGAGGTCGGCGAACTGGCGGACGAGGTTCTCCTCGGCGGCGCAGACTTCGGCGTCGTCGATGGAATCCTCCAGGCAGAGCACCATGGAGACCACTCCGCGCGCGGCCTGCTTGAGCACGTCGTCCGCGAGGCGGCGCCGGGTCGCGGGGCTGTAGAGCGTGGCGCCGAGCGCCACGGAGAGCATGTCCGCGGGAGAGTCGGCGTCGAACTCGGCCGGCTCCTGATGGAACAGTTCCTTCCGGGCAATGGCCGGGATATGACCGAAATGCCGCATATAAGTCCCCCGTACTGCCTGGGCGGCACTGTGGTGTGGGTGGCCGGTAATAGTACGTAGGGACAGGTGTCGCGAGTTCCCCGGCCATATGAACTCCAGGTAACTCGTGCGCTTCGGTCCCCGACTCAGCCTGCCCTCCGCCCCCGCATGACATGCCCGACCGGTCCACCCCCGCGTTGTCCGCACGGGGCGCGGGAGGGCAGGATGACGGGCATGACGCACGCGATGCCGAAGGGCTCCAACGTTCCGCTCGGAGCGACCTCGATCCGGGCCGTGCTGCGCTGGACTCCCGGCGCCGGAGTCCCGGACGTGGACGCCTCGGCGCTCCTGCTGGGCTCCGACGGCCGTGTGCGCGCGGACGAGGACTTCGTCTTCTACAACCAGCCCCGGCACCCCTCCGGGTTCGTGCGGCTGCTCCCCAAGAAGCGCACCGCCGAGGGACTCACCGACACGGTCCAGGCGGACGTCGGCTCCCTCGACGCCTCCGTGGACCAGGTGGTGCTCGCGGCGTCGTCCGACGGGGGCACCTTCTCCGGGGTCCCCGACCTGCGGATCGTGCTGTACGACGCCGCAGTGCCGGACGGCGAGCCGCTGGCCGTGTTCGACGTGCGGGCGGAGACGGGCGAGGAGACCGCGGTCATCTGCGGCGAGCTGTACCGGCGCGGCGACGGCTGGAAGTTCCGCGCGGTGGGGCAGGGCTATCCCACCGGGCTGATCGGTCTGGCCACGGCCTTCGGCATCTCGGTGGACGACAGCGAGCCATCCGCCACGGCGTCCGCACCCGATCCCGCGACGCAGGCACAGACACCGGCCCCGGCACAGGCACAGGCACACACGCAGGCACAGCAGGCCCAGGCGCAGGCTCAGACGCAGGCACAGACGCAGGCACAGGCGCCGTCGCAGCCCGAGCCCCCGTCGCCGGATCGGACCCCTCCGCAGCCCGGTCCGCACGCCGAGCCGTCGTACGGGTACCCCCAGCCGGCGTCCGGGGCGGCACAGCCCGCGTACGGCTACCCGCAGCCCGCGGCCGCGGCCGGTCCCGCGCCCGACCCGGACTTCCGGCTGCCGCCGATGGGACCGCAGTTCCTCTCGTAGCCGCCGGGCGCAGGCGGCCGGCGCCCCGCGGAGGGCGGGGAGACCGGCCGGCCGGGGCTCAGGTCTTGGTCTTGTAGCCGCGGCCCCACTGCAGACCCCAGCCGTAGAGCCGGTCCAGCTCGGCCTGGAAGCCGTACACGAACTTCACCTCGCGGCGCACGATCAGCTCGCCCTTGACGTTCTCGACCATGAACACGGCACAGGAACGGGCCTGCGGGGCGCGCTCGTCCAGTTCGATCTCCACCCGCGGCCCGTTGCTGGGGTACAGCGTCACCTTCGCGTGCGTGCGGTCGAACGCGGGCGTCCGGTCGTAGATGTAGACGAAGAACAGCAGTCGCCTGATGGCGTCCCGGTGGTCCAGGTTGACGAACAGCGTCTCGCCCGACGGTGCGCCGAAGCGGTCGTCCCCGCTGAGGCGGACGTACGGCGTCTCGTTGAGGCTGCCGAGGAAGCCGCCCAGCGGCTGCACCACGCCCTTGCTGCCGTCGGCCATCTCGTAGAGGCAGCCGAGGTCCAGGTCCACGTTGACGACGCCCTGGGTGTGCGCCTGGACCACCTCGGGGCGGAAGAGTTTCGACGGATTGCGCAGCAGCCGCCCGCTCTGGCGTGACCGGCCCTCGATGTCGGAGGTCCGCATCCGCCAGGAGAGATTGACCCGGAGGTTGCCCGTGGCGGCGCCCTGCTTGGAGAGGGAGACCTGCGGGCGCCGCCTGGTCAGCTCAATGGAGTTGGTCGAGGCGCTGCCCGAGTCGAACTGCGCTGCCCTGCCGCGCCACAAACCGTCCCAGAAGGCCATGCCCCACCCCTGACTGCCGCCGGCTCCCTGCCGGAGCCGGTCCGGATACGCCGCGCGGCCCCGTGCCCGGCAGCGCGCGGGGCGGCCCGGAGGCCCTGTGCCTCCGGGCCGCCCCGCTGAGAGCGTTCCTCGAACCCCGCGGTGTCACACTTCGTTTGCCGCGAGTGCCACTTCCTTCTCCTCGTGCGCCCTCAGGCGCTGGTTGCGCCGCACGGAGGACCAGAAGGACCAGGCGATCAGGGCCACGCCGATGAGGCCGGTGACGACCTCGGGCACCTCGTACTGAATGGTGACGAGCAGGATCGCGGCCAGTGCGCCGATCGCGTAGTGGGCGCCGTGCTCCAGGTAGACGTAGTCGTCGAGGGTGCCCTGGCGGACCAGGTAGACCGTGAGGGACCGGACGTACATGGCGCCGATGCCCAGGCCGAGCGCGATGACCACGGGGTCGTTGCTGACCGCGAAGGCGCCGATGACGCCGTCGAAGGAGAAGGACGCGTCCAGCACCTCGAGGTACATGAACATGAAGAACGCGGCCTTGCCGACGAGCTTGACGGCCGGGACCGGCTTCCCGGTCCTCCTGGCCTCCTCCTCGGCCTCGTGCTCGCGCTCCTCCTCCTCTTCGAGCTTCTCCTCGAAGAAGCCGGACAGACCGCCCACGACCATGTACGTGACGACACCGGCGACACCGGCGAGCAGCACCGTGGACGACTTGTCGACGTACACGCCGCCGTACTGGTGGGCGTTGACGGCGAAGGTGGTCGCGGTGATCAGCAGGACGATCAGCGCGACGCAGGCCGCCAGCATGTCGATCTTGCCCAGCTTGGCCAGGGGCCGCTCCAGCCAGGCGAGCCACTTGATGTCCCGGTCCTCGAAGATGAAGTCGAGGAAGATCATGAGCAGGAACATGCCGCCGAACGCCGCGATGGCGGGGTGGGCGTCGGTGACCAGTTCCTCGTAGCGGGCGTGGTCGTTCAGGGCGAGGTCGATCGCCTCGATGGGGCCGAGTTGCGCCGTGATCGAGACGATCACGACGGGGAACACCAGCCGCATGCCGAAGACGGCGATCAGGATGCCGATGGTGAGGAAGATCTTCTGCCAGAACTCGCTCATCTTCTTCAGTACGCCGGCGTTGACCACGGCGTTGTCGAAGGAGAGCGAGACCTCCAGGATGGTCAGGATCGCGACGAGCCCGAAGGCCGTCCATCCCCCGTAGAACACCGCAGCGACCAGGCCGAGCGCAGTGACTGCGAACGACCAGCCGAAGGTTTTCAGTACCACTGGCTACCCAATCGTTGTGTACGGAGCTCCCCCGCAGAGAGCGGGACTCCCCCCGCGCCGCACGCGGCGTCGCGCTGCATTGTCCCCCGGGGGCCGGTCCCGGACCCCGGCGGGGTCCCAGGACCTCCGACCCCGGCTTTCCGCTCCGGCTCCGGCTTTCACTCCGGCTCCGGCTTCCGCTCTCCGGCTCTCGGCTCCAGCTTCCGCTCTCCGGCTCTCGGTTCCGGCTTCCGCGCCGGTTCCGGCTTCCGCGCCGACTCCGGCTTTCGGCTCCGACGGCGGCTCCGGCCTGGGCCGGGCCTACGCCGGAACAGTGCGTGAGCAGGGCTTCAGGAGACGTTGACCCCGAAGTCTAGAGCGATGCCGCGGAGCCCTGACGCGTACCCCTGGCCCACGGCCCGGAACTTCCATTCGCCTCCGTACCGGTACAGCTCGCCGAAGATCATCGCCGTCTCGGTGGAGGCGTCCTCGCTCAGGTCGTACCGGGCGAGCTCCTGTCCGTCGGCCTGGTTCACGACCCGGATGAAGGCGTTGCTGACCTGGCCGAACGTCTGGCCGCGGTTGTCCGCCTCATGGATCGAGACCGGGAAGATGATCTTGTCGCAGTGCGCCGGCACCTTGGTGAGGTCGACGATCAGGGACTCGTCGTCCCCGTCACCCTCACCCGTGAGGTTGTCCCCGGTGTGCGAGACCGAGCCCTCCGGGCTCGTCAGGTTGTTGTAGAAGACGAAGAACTCGTCCCCGAGCACCCGCCCCGCCTGGCAGAGCAGGGCGCTGGCGTCGAGGTCGAAGGGTGCTCCGGTGGTGGAGCGCGCGTCCCAGCCGAGCCCGACGAGGACCTGGGTGAGGTTGGGTGCGGCCTTGGAGAGGGAGACATTGCCTCCCTTGGCGAGCGTGACGCCCATGTCGGTGTCCTCCCCTGAACGTACGGAACTGCAGGCGCGTCCGGCGCCGCACGATGTGTGCGGCGCCGGACGCTTCGGGTGCTGTCGGCTCAGACGTTGACGCCGAAGTCCTGCGCGATGCCGCGCAGGCCCGAGGCGTAGCCCTGGCCGATGGCGCGGAACTTCCACTCCGCGCCGTTGCGGTACAGCTCGCCGAAGACCATGGCGGTCTCGGTGGAGGCGTCCTCGCTCAGGTCGTACCGGGCGAGCTCCTCGCCGTTGGCCTGGTTCACGACGCGGATGAACGCGTTGCGGACCTGACCGAAGGACTGCTGGCGGGTCTCGGCGTCGTAGATCGACACCGGGAAGACGATCTTCTCGACGTCGGCGGGGACCCCGGCCAGATTGACCTTGATCTGCTCGTCGTCGCCCTCGCCCTCGCCGGTGAGGTTGTCACCGGTGTGCTCCACCGAGCCGTCGGGGCTCTTCAGGTTGTTGAAGAACACGAAATTGCCGTCGGCCGTAACCCTGCCCTCGGCGTTCGTCAGCAGGGCGCTGGCGTCGAGGTCGAAGTCGGTGCCGGTGGTGGTGCGGACGTCCCAGCCCAGACCGACGGTGACCGCGGTCAGGTTGGGGGCGGCCTTGGTCAGCGAGACGTTGCCGCCCTTGCTGAGGCTGACTCCCACGAGTCCTCCCATGTGGTTTCAGGGGCAGCGCCCCCGTCGTGCGTTGGCATTCGGATCAACGACTGGATCCTAGTGACGGGTTCCCGGGCGGGACAGACGGTCGCGCCGAGGGGTCACAGGGTGTCGGTCCCGGTCACAGCGTGTCCAGTGCCTTGACGTAGTCGTTCAGGTCACGGGCGTCGGGGAGGCCGTTGACGACGGTCCAGCGGACCACGCCCTCCTTGTCGATGATGAAGGTGCCGCGCACCGCGCAGCCCTTGTCCTCGTCGAACACGCCGTACGCCCGCGAGGTCTCGCCGTGCGGCCAGAAGTCCGACAGCAGCGGGTACTCGAGGCGCTCCTGCTCGGCGAAGACGCGCAGGGTCGGGACGGAGTCGTTGGAGACGGCGAGCAGCTGGGTGTCGTCGTTGACGAACCTCGGGAGCTCGTCGCGGAGCGCGCAGAGCTCGCCCGTGCACACTCCGGTGAAGGCGAAGGGGTAGAAGAGCAGCACCACGTTCTTCTCACCGCGGAACCCGGCGAGGGTCACGGTCCGTCCGTGGTTGTCCCTCAGCTCGAAGTCCGGGGCCTGGGTGCCGACCTCGATCGCCATGACTGGTGCTTCCCTTCGTTGGCCGCTTCGGCGCCGGAGCGGCGCCTCGCGCGGGGGGCCGCCGCGGCTCCGGCGCCGCTGACGCCGCCCAGCCTACGCACCGGGCCCCGCGCACGGGCGCCCATGCACCGGGCCCCCGGCCGGCGGTCCGCCGGCCGGGGGCCCGGGTCAGCTGCGGATCAGCGCTTGGCCTTGGGCGTGGCCAGCCTGCTGCCGGTCCAGTCCTTGCCCGCGCTGATGCTCTTGGTCTGCGAGAGCCCCGCCGTCTGGGAGGCCTCGTTGATGTCACTGGGCTCGACGTAGCCGTCACGGCCGGTCTTCGGCGTCAGGAGCCAGACCAGTCCGCCGTCGTCGACGAGGCCGATGGCGTCCACGAGCGCGTCCGTGAGGTCGCCGTCCTCGTCGCGGAACCACAGCAGGACGACGTCCGCGACGTCGTCGTAGTCCTCGTCGACGATTTCCTGGCCGATTGCGGCTTCGATGCCCTCACGGAGCTCGTGCTCGACGTCGTCGTCGTAGCCGATCTCCTGGACCACCTGTCCGGGCTCGAACCCCAGCCTCGCCGCCGGGTTGGTCCGCTCCTCCGCGTGGTCCGCGGTCGCGCTCACGGCTTGCCTCCTGATCTTGTTTCGGAAAGTGCTTCAGCCGCGCGCGTACGCGAGGCATTGGCCGTAGTCCACACGGGCGGGGCGGATCGCGCAAGTACCCGGCCGCCGAGACCGCCGAAACGGTGACGTTTGCGGCCGTGTCGCCCCAACTCCGGGGCGGGCGTCCGTCCGCCCTGGTGAGTCGGACTCACCCCTTCGCACCCTTTGTACGCTTCCGTACCGCCGGTTCGCCAATCGGGACCGCTTGGTTACCGTTCGGTAGAGATGACGTTTTGCTCCCCGGGGGTACACGATGGGGAGCGCGTAACGACATACCAACCGACCAGCGAAGGAACAGCGTGGCTTCCGGATCAGATCGCAACCCGATCATCATTGGCGGCCTTCCGAGCCAGGTCCCGGACTTCGATCCGGAGGAGACCCGGGAGTGGCTCGACTCGCTCGACGCCGCCGTCGACGAGCGCGGCCGTGAGCGGGCCCGCTACCTCATGCTGCGACTGATCGAGCGGGCCCGCGAGAAGCGCGTGGCCGTGCCCGAGATGCGCAGCACGGACTACGTGAACACCATCGCGACCAAGGACGAGCCCTTCTTCCCGGGCAACGAGGAGATCGAGCGGAAGGTCCTGAACGCCACCCGCTGGAACGCCGCGGTGATGGTGTCCCGCGCCCAGCGCCCCGGGATCGGCGTCGGCGGCCACATCGCCACCTTCGCCTCCTCCGCGTCCCTCTACGACGTGGGCTTCAACCACTTCTTCCGCGGCAAGGACGAGGGCGACGGCGGCGACCAGATCTTCTTCCAGGGCCACGCCTCGCCCGGTGTCTACGCCCGCGCGTTCCTGCTGGACCGGCTGAACGAGACCCAGCTCGACGCCTTCCGCCAGGAGAAGTCGAAGTTCCCCGACGGCCTGTCGTCGTACCCGCACCCGCGGCTGATGCCGGACTTCTGGGAGTTCCCGACCGTCTCGATGGGCCTCGGCCCGATCGGGGCGATCTACCAGGCGCGGATGAACCGCTACATGGAGGCGCGCGGCATCGCCGACACCTCCCGCTCGCACGTGTGGGCCTTCCTCGGCGACGGCGAGATGGACGAGCCGGAGTCGCTCGGCCAGCTCTCGATCGCCGCCCGCGAGGGCCTGGACAACCTGACCTTCGTGGTGAACTGCAACCTGCAGCGGCTCGACGGCCCGGTGCGCGGCAACGGCAAGATCATCCAGGAGCTGGAGTCGATCTTCCGCGGCGCCGGCTGGAACGTGATCAAGCTGATCTGGGACCGCACCTGGGACCCGCTGCTCGCCCGGGACCGCGACGGTGTGCTGGTCAACAAGCTGAACACCACGCCCGACGGCCAGTTCCAGACGTACGCCACGGAGACCGGCGACTACATCCGCCGGCACTTCTTCGGCGACGACCAGCGGCTGCGCGCCATGGTCGAGAACATGACCGACCACCAGATCCTGATGCTGGGCCGCGGCGGCCACGACCACCGGAAGATCTTCGCGGCGTACTCCGCGGCCCGCGCCCACAAGGGCCAGCCGACGGTGATCCTCGCGCAGACGGTCAAGGGCTGGACGCTGGGACCGAACTTCGAGGGCCGCAACGCGACCCACCAGATGAAGAAGCTGACGGTCGACGACCTCAAGGGGTTCCGGGACCGGCTGCACCTCCCGATCAGCGACCGCGAGCTGGAGTCCGGCCTGCCGCCGTACTACCACCCGGGCCGGGACTCGGAGGAGATCCAGTACATGCACGACCGCCGCAAGGGCCTGGGCGGGTACGTGCCGACCCGCGTGGTGCGGTCGAAGCCGCTGGCCCTGCCGGACGACAAGACGTACGCGGCCGTGAAGAAGGGTTCCGGCCAGCAGTCGATCGCCACCACCATGGCGTTCGTCCGGCTGCTGAAGGACCTCATGCGGGACAAGGAGATCGGCAAGCGGTTCGTGCTGATCGCACCGGACGAGTACCGCACGTTCGGCATGGACTCGTTCTTCCCGAGCGCGAAGATCTACAACCCGCTCGGCCAGCAGTACGAGGCCGTGGACCGCGAGCTGCTCCTCGCGTACAAGGAGTCGCCGACCGGGCAGATGCTGCACGACGGCATCTCGGAGGCGGGCTGCACCGCCTCGCTGATCGCGGCCGGCTCGGCCTACGCCACCCACGGCGAGCCGCTGATCCCGGTCTACGTCTTCTACTCGATGTTCGGTTTCCAGCGGACCGGTGACCAGTTCTGGCAGATGGCTGACCAGCTCTCGCGCGGATTCGTCCTCGGTGCGACCGCCGGGCGCACGACCCTGACCGGTGAGGGTCTGCAGCACGCGGACGGCCACTCCCAGCTGCTGGCCTCCACCAACCCGGCCTGCATCGCCTACGACCCGGCGTTCGGCTTCGAGATCGCGCACATCGTCCAGGACGGCCTGCGTCGGATGTACGGGGGCGACGCCGAGCACCCGCACGGCGAGGACGTCTTCTACTACCTGACCGTCTACAACGAGCCGATCCAGCACCCGGCCGAGCCCGAGAACGTCGACGTGGACGGCATCCTCAAGGGCATCCACCGCTTCCGGGAAGGCGAGGCGGGCCGGATCCCGGCACAGATCATGGCGTCCGGCGTCGCCGTTCCCTGGGCTCTGGAGGCCCAGCGGATCCTCGCCGAGGAGTGGGACGTCAAGGCCGGCGTCTGGTCGGCGACCTCCTGGAACGAGCTGCGGCGCGAGGCCGTGGCGGCGGAGGAGTACAACCTGCTCCACCCCGAGGAGGAGCAGCGCGTCCCGTATGTGACGCGCAAGCTCGGCAGCGCCGAGGGACCGTTCGTGGCCGTGTCCGACTGGATGCGCAGCGTCCCGGACCAGATCGCCCGCTGGGTGCCCGGCCGCTACACCTCGCTGGGTGCCGACGGCTTCGGCTTCGCGGACACCCGGGGCGCGGCCCGCCGGTACTTCCACATCGACGCGCAGTCGATCGTGCTGGCGGTCCTCACCGAGCTCGCCCACGAGGGCAAGGTCGACCGCTCGGTGCTGAAGCAGGCCGTGGACCGCTACCAGCTGCTGGACGTGGCGGCGGCCGACCCGGGCCCCGCGGGCGGCGACGCCTAGCGTCCCCGGGTACGCGCACCCGGGCGTCGGTCCCAGGTCAGAGGTCCCGGGCGGGTGCGGAGCGAGGGCTCGCTCCGCACCCGCCTACCATCCCGGACATGAAAGAACGAACGGCGCAGATGCGCTGGGAGGCCCGCACCCAGGGTCCGCTGCTGGTGCTCGCCGTGGTGTTCGGGCTCGCGTACGCGGTGCCGATCGTGCTGCCGGCCGCCCCCGCGTGGGTGCACCGGGGCTCCCAGCTCGTGGAGTGGACCGTGTGGATCGCCTTCGCCGGCGACTACCTGGTACGGCTGCGGCTGGCCCCGCACAAATGGCTCTTCGTGCGGAGGCATCCGCTGGACCTGCTCGCGGTGCTCCTGCCGCTGGTGCAGCCGCTGCGGCTGCTGCGGGTGGTCTCCACGCTCCTCCTGGTCGGACGACGGGCCCGGATGGCGCCGCAGATCACGCTCACCACCTATGTGGCCGGCGCGGTGGCCGGGCTGATGATGTTCGGCTCGCTCGCGGTGCTGGCCGTCGAGCGGGACGCCCCCGACGGGAACATCCGGACGCTGGGTGACGCCGTGTGGTGGTCGTTCACCACGATGACGACCGTCGGCTACGGCGACCATGCGCCGACCACCGGCCTGGGGCGGGTGCTCGCGGTCGGTCTGATGCTCTCGGGAATCGCGCTGCTCGGTGTGGTGACCGCCAACATCGCCGCCTGGTTCATCTCCCGCTTCGAGCGCGACGACGCCGAGGAGCGCCGCCAGACGGCCCTGCTGGAGGCCCTCACCCAGGAGGTCAGGGAACTGCGGGCGGAGGTCGCACGGCTGTCGGCGGCACCGGCGGCCGCGTCCGGACGCACCGCCGTGCCACCGCCTGGTTCTCCCCCTGGTTCCGCCACTGGTTCTCCCCACTAGTTCTCCCACACCTTGAACGCCCGTACCCGATAGGGGGTCTGGGGCACCCAGGTCCCGCCGCCCGGGTACGTCTCGAACTCACCGGTCTCCGCGCACTCGGCAGACTGGTAGGCGGTGACCGGGCGTCCGGTGCGGTTGGCGAGGGCCTGGGCGCCGGCGGCCGCCGGGAGCGGGACGCAGGACTCGATGTCGATGCCGGACAGCTCGTGGACGTGGCGTGTCCCGGTGAAGCCCGGCTTCGCCCAGAGGCACAGTTCGCCGGGGCCGCAGCGGCCGAGACGCGGCTGCGGCGGCGCGGACCGCGCCGCCGCAGCCGGGGTGGCCGGAGAGGCAGGAGAGGCAGGAGAGGCCACGGTGGCCTGGGCAGCCGGGGCAGCCGGGGCAGCAGCGGAAGCCGGTGCCAGCAGGCACAGGGCAGCCAG
Source organism: Streptomyces tirandamycinicus (assembly GCF_003097515.1). Lineage (NCBI taxonomy): Bacteria > Bacillati > Actinomycetota > Actinomycetes > Kitasatosporales > Streptomycetaceae > Streptomyces > Streptomyces tirandamycinicus. The sequence continues at coordinate 1,362,325 of NZ_CP029188.1, forward strand.
TGCCGAGGTGCAGAGAACGGTCGTACGCATGAGATTCAACCCCCGTGTCGGTGTGCCGGCAGGCGCCCGTACGGATTCCCGGACCGGTCCGTGCGAGTCGGGCCGGCCGGTGTCCGGGATCTCCGTCAGGGATCACCTGTCCGCACCCTGACCGGTGGCACGGGCGTGCCGGAAGACCCGCCGGGCCGGTTCACCCTGATAGGGGACGGCCGCTGCGGGGGCCGGCGGAGGGGAAGGCGGGCGGTTTCAGGAGGTGGCACACGTGCGGCCGGTGATCACTTCCAGGTCGTACCGGCCGCCTTCGGGGTCCGACTCGATCCTGACCACGCGGATCTGGCCTCGGGCCTCGCAGTACTTGCCGGTTCCTCCGGTGATGGCGATGAAGTAGGGGGGTTCCGGGTCGCGTGTGGCGTGCTGCCAGGTGATCTCGCCGTCCTCGAGGACATAGGACCCGTAGCAGGTGACGGTCGCGGGGGTGGAGTCGGCCTCGACGCAGTTGGTCGTGACGAAGCCGACGTACTCGCCTTTCCGGTCCAGCAGGTCGGCGGTGACGTGGGGGAAATCTCCCTGGGAGTCGGTGGTGGTGAGGGTGAACTTCTTCACCCGGTCCTTGTCGTGACCGGTGTCCGCCTGGACCGGGGGCGCGGTGAGCACGGCGGGGACGAGGGCCAGCGCGCACAGCGGCAGCGCGAGTGAGGTCTTCATGAGGGTGTCCGTTCTGCCGGAGGGGGACGTTCCGTGAGTGATCCAACGTGGAGCCGGGCCGTTCTTCCTGCTGGGCGCGGCCGGACGGGTGGGCCCCGTCACCCACCGGACAGTGAGCGCCGCGCACACGGGGAGTAGTCGTACGCCTGTCCGTGTGCCTCCGGACGCGTGATCTCCCTCACGGTCGCCGTGACCTCTCTCACGGTCGCCCCGAGCGCCCCCGGGCTGCGCCTAGGCTGTCCCCTCAGTGACTGCTTCGCACCCCTCCCCCACACCGAACGTCCGGCGCACCCTCCTCGCTCTCGCCGTGGTGTTCGTGCTGCTCGCGACCACCGGATGGACCGCCGTGCGGCAGCAGAACGGCCCCGTCGAAACCCGGGCGGCAGCGCTGACCGCGTGGAAGCAGGCCGTCATCGGGCACCGCGCGCTGCCGGACCCGGAGTCGCCCCCCGGTGTGCTGGCCCGGTTCTTCTCCTCCCTCGAAGCCGGGCAGGCGGCCTCCCTGGCGGACCGGCATCCGCTCGTCGTGGGCAATCTCAACGGCGCGCCGGTGACACTGCGCTACCGCGCCAACCGGATCGCGCTCGCCCAGGAGCGTCAGGTGGAGCAGTGGCGGGCGAGCGACGGGAGGCTCTCCGCCGCCGGGCGCGGCGAGGCGAGCCGGCGCGTGCACCGGTACGAGTCACTGCTGCGGCCCGGGCGCCAGATCCTCGCCTTCGACCCGACCGGGAAGGGCCGGGTCGCCGAGGTGTTCGGCGACCTCGACCGGGCCCGGCGCGTGTCCGTGATCGTCCCCGGCGTCGACACCGACGTCCTGACCTTCGAGCGGAGCAAGCGCAGGTACTCCGCCCCGGTGGGCATGGCCCAGTCGCTGTACACGGCGGAGCGCGCCGCCGCCCCTGCCGTGCGTACGGCCGTGATCGCCTGGGCCGACTACACCTCGCCCTCGGGTGTCGGGCTCGACGCCTCCACCGGACGGCTCGCCGCCGGCGGCGCGGACCGCCTGGTCGCCCTGACGGGGGCACTGCCCGGCCGGTCCGAGGTGTCGCTCTTCTGCCACAGCTACGGCTCGGTGGTCTGCGGCGTCGCCGCGCGCGAACTGCCCCGGCGGGTCCGCGACATGGCGGTCGCCGGCAGTCCGGGCATGCGCGCGGAGAACGCCGCCGGGCTGGGCACGGACGCGCGCGTGTGGGCGATGCGGGACGCCGGCGACTGGATCAAGGACGTCCCGTACCTGAAGGTCGGCGGGCTCGGCCACGGCGCCGACCCGGTGGCCCCGGGCTTCGGTGCGCGGGTGCTGTCGGCGGCGGGAGCCCTCGGCCACACCGGGTACTTCGAGCCGGGTACGGAGAGCCTCAGCAACTTCGCCGAGATAGGGGTCGGTTCGTACCGGACGGTCAGCTGCGAGGACGGCAACTCCGGGTGCCGCAGGGGAATTTACGGTGCGGAAGTGTCCTGACGCGCGTAGATCACTGTGGCGAGGTGCATATGACCGTCCTGTTCACGGGGGCGACGCGCGGGCGCACGCCGCATACGATGAGGCGCATGGGTGATGTGCTGGCCGGAATACATGCCACCTGGGAGTTCGAACCGGACTCCGTGCTCATCCGCTTCACTCGGGGGAACCGCGGTACGCCGAAGCTGTTCCAGGTGCTGGACGAACGGCGCATCCCCCTCGAAGCGCTCGAGTCGGTGACCGTCTGCCCGGGGAAACGCGGCACCGTGGTGCTCCACGCGGTGCCGAGAGCGGGCGCCGATCCGCTGATGGACGCGGCGGCGGGACAGCTGAAGGAAGCCGCGGACCCGTACCGGCTGGTGCTGCCCGCGGAGCGCGGGACACTCGCCGAGTACTACGCCGACGAACTGCGCGCCGTGCTGCCGGGTCCGGCCACCGGACCCGCGGCCCGCTGCCTGGTCCCCTCCGTCGGTGCGCCGCTGCGGTTCAAGGCGTACGACGGCAAGGCCGTGTTCGACGGGGAGAAGGTGTCCTTCCGCTGGTCCTGGACCGGTGCCTCGTCCGCGAAGTGGAAGGCCGGCGACCAGAGTTACACCGTCTCCGAGCTGGCCGGGGTCGAGTGGCGCTCCCCCGAGGCCCTCGACGGCCATCTGCGCCTGCTGTTCCGCGGCGGCGCCCCGGGCGGGGCCGGGGAACGGCCGGCGCAGGCCGACCAGGACCCGGCGGCGGTCGTCTTCGGCCTCGGCTACGGACCGGTGCACGAGTCGCTGCCGTTCGCGGCGGCGGTCCTGGAGGCGGCCCGCGAGGCCGCGCCCGCGCTGCCGGCCGCGGCGGCGCCCCCGCGCGACCCGGCAGGCGTCGCGGAGCGGATACGCCACCTCGGCGAGCTGCACAGCGCGGGGCTGGTCACGGACGAGGAGTTCCGCAACAAGAAGGCCGAGCTCCTCGCGGAGTTGTAGGGGTTGCCGCGGTCGCAGAGGTTCCCGCAGTCGTGGACGTCCCGGGGGCCGGGCGAACCGTGCGGGGCGCCACACCCGGGCGCAGCGCCCCGCACGGACGGGCGTCCCGCACGGACGGGCGCCCCCGGGGACACCGCGCCCGAGGGCTCCTGGTGCGGGCTTCCGGTGCGGGCGCTACTCGCGGGAGTCCGACGTCGAGGACATGTCCGGGTACCTGTCTCCCACCACCTGCCCCGCGATCGGCTCCAGCAGGGCCAGTTCGTCCTGCGTGAGCGTGATCCGGGTGGCCGCGACGTTCTCCTCCAGGCGGCCGCGGCTGCGGGTGCCCGGGATCGGGACGACCGGCAGACCGTGGACCTCGGCCCGCTGCTGGACCCAGGCGAGGGCGATCTGCGCCAGTGTCGCACCGTGGGCGGCGGCGATCTTGCGGACGGGCTCCAGCAGTGCCGCGTTCGCCGCGGCGGCGTCGCCGGTGAAGCGCACCTGGTGGCGCCGGAAGTCGTTCTCGGGAAGTTCCGCCGCGTCCGCGAACGCGCCGGTGAGGAAGCCCCGGCCGAGCGGCGAGTACGGCACCAGGGCCACCCCCAGCCCGGCTGCCGCGCCCACCGCGCTCCGCTCGACGGAGCGGCTGAACAGGGACCACTCCGACTGCAGCGCGGCGATGGGGTGGACGGCGTGCGCCTCGCGCAGTTCCGCGCCGGTGACCTCGCTGAGTCCGAGGTGGCGGACCTTGCCCGCCCGCACCAGCTCCGCCATCGCGCCGACGGACTCGGCGAGCGGCACCGCGGGGTCGCGACGGTGCATGTAGTAGAGGTCGATCACGTCCACGCCCAGGCGGCGGAGGCTGGCGTCCACCGCCCCGCGGATGTACGCGGGGTCGTTGCTGATGCCGCGGAAGGACGCGTCGGCGGCGTCCCGGACGACGGAGAACTTCGTGGCGAGGGTGATCTCGTCGCGGTGCGCCGCCAGGAAGGGCCGGAGGAACTCCTCGTTGGCGCCGTTCCCGTACATGTCGGCCGTGTCGAGGAGGGTGACACCGGCCTCCAGCGCCGCCTCCAGTGTGTCGCGTGCCGCCGCCTCGTCGGTGTCACCGTAGAACTCGCTCATGCCCATGCAGCCGAGCCCCTGCACTCCGACCTCGGGGCCTTCGGTGCCGAGCCGTACCTTGTCGATCCTGCGCTCCGTCATCGGGACTCAGGCCCTCTCCGGCGCCCGCCGGGCGCCCGCATAGAAGTCGATCTTGTAGTCCAGCACGGCGAGCGTGTCCTGGAGTTCGGCGATCCGCGCGCGGACGTCGCGCCTCGTCGACTCCAGCAGCTCCCGCCGCTGTTCGTGGGTGTGGTCGCCCTCCCGCGCCAGCTCGGCGTAGCGCACCATGTCCGCCACCGGCATCCCGGTCCGCCGGAGCTTGCCGACGAAGGTCAGCCAGTCCAGGTCGCGGTTGCCGAAGCGCCGCTGCCCGGTGTGCGAGCGGTCGACGCGCGGCATCAGGCCGATCCGCTCGTACCAGCGCAGGGTGTGCACGCTCAGCCCGGTCAGGGCGGCGACCTCGCTGATGGTGTAGTGGTCCTGCCCGTCGGGTCGGGTGTGCGCGGGTGGCGCCGCTGAGCAGCCGTCGGCCGTCGCGGATGTGGTCTCCAGCACCGTCATGGCCCCCACGCTAGAAGGTTCGAGTGCACTCGAGGCAAGGGAGAATCCGGTGGTCCCGCGCCGGGCGGGCCGTTGCCCTTCCCCGGGATGGGCCCGGCACGCCTCGCGCTCCCCGACGACGCCGCAGAGCCGGTACGCGCACGTTCCGCGATGCTCCGGTCGACGGCACGGCACAGCGCGGGACGGCACAGCACGGCACAGCACGGGACGGCACGGGACGGCACGGGACAGCACGGCAAAGACTCCAGGCGGGCTACCCGCGCGCCTGCGTGGCGGGCGCCGGGAAGAGATCCACCCGCGCCGGTCTGGCGGGCCCACCCGCGCGCGGGTGGCGGGACCGCCCGGCCGGTTCCGGGAGCGCGGAGTGCGGAGTGCGGAGCGCGGAGTGCGGAGTGCGGAGTGCGGAGTGCGGAGTGCGCAGGACCGACCCGCGGGCGAGCCCCGAGGTTGAGCCCCGGTACGCCTCCCCGGGCTTCGTACGGACCCCCGATCCCGCGATGCGGCTCACCCTCTAGGCTCGTGCCCATGCAGAGCCTGGAGTCGATCGAGAACTGGCCCGTCCCCACCGCGGCCGCCGCCGTCGTGCGCGCGGACGGCACCGTCGCCGGGGCCCACGGCCCCACGGGACACCGCTTCCCGCTGGCCTCCGTCACCAAGCCGCTCGCGGCCTACGCCGCGCTCGTCGCGTACGAGGAGGGCGCGGTGGAGCTGGACGAGCCCGCCGGGCCCGACGGCTCCACCGTGCGGCACCTGCTGGCGCACACCAGCGGGCTCGCTTTCGACGAGCACCGCGTCACCGCTCCTCCCGGAACCCGCCGGCTGTACTCCAACGCCGGTTTCGAGGTGCTCGGCGACCACATCGCGAAGGCCACCGGCATCCCGTTCGCGGAGTATCTGCGCCAGGGCGTGCTGGAGCCGCTGGGCATGTCGTCGACGTCGCTCGACGGCTCGCCCGCGAAGGACGGCGTCTCGACGGTCGACGACCTCGTGCGCTTCGCGGCCGAGGTGCAGGCCCCGCGGCTGCTCGACCCCAGGACCGTCCTGGAGGCGATGTCGGTCGTGCATCCCGGCCTGTCGGGTGTCCTGCCCGGTTACGGCCACCAGAAGCCGAACGACTGGGGGCTCGGCTTCGAGATCCGCGACGGCAAGCGCCCGCACTGGACCGGCGCCGCGTCCTCGCCCCGCACCTTCGGCCACTTCGGCCAGTCCGGCACCTTCCTGTGGATCGACCCGGACGCCGGCGCCGCGTGCGTGGCGCTGACCGACCGCGCCTTCGGGCCCTGGGCGGTCGAGGCCTGGCCGCCGTTCACCGACGCGGTGCTCGCCGAACTGCGCCGCTGGTCGGCGGCTTGACGCAGTCGACGACGCACCACGTGCTGGCGGCCGCCACGGCCCCGTCGCCGTACGGTGCGGCCGGTGGTCGGTCAGGGCTCCTCTGCGTGCGGGCCGGTGCCGGTGGCCGGTCTGCTGGTGGCGAGCCAGGAGCGCGCGGGTCCGGCAGCCGTCTCGGTGTCGACGGTGAGGTGGAGCCGTGTGCCGCCGCCCGGCGTGGGGTAGCTGCGCTGCTCCGTTCCCGCGAAGCAGCGGCGGATCACTTCGGCGACCGTGCGGGCGGCCTCGGGCGTGGCGGCGACGATACGGACTTCGGCGTGTCCTGCCTGCGGCAGGGGCTCGTTCTCGACGGGGTGCACGACGGCGGGTTCCCTTCGGGGCGAAGCGAGAGGCCGGTGACGGCAGGCCGCTCGCGGGGTCTCGTGAGCGGGCCCCTGCGAGCAGCCGGCCTGCCGGCAACAGGGGTCCTCGGGGTGAGCGGCAGGCGCGCCGAAAATCGTGGATCGGGGGTGCGGTCCGCCGCCCTGCCGGCAGTGGTGGTCATGGTGCGGACCTGTCCCCGGGCTGCCCATCGGCAGGCCGGATTCTCGCGTTCGCCGGAAATGACACCTGCGTGGGAGCTGGTGATCAACGTACTCCCGGTCTCCCAGCCTACGTCCGAGTGGTCCCCGGGGAGCCCGATACGGCAGTCGGCGTTCTGTTCCACGTCCACGTGTGTGGTGACGGGCGGGTGGACGGCAGCCGGGGGTACCGTGACATCGCGGCGCAGCCGTCCCGTCCACGGCCCGTCACCCGCGCGGGCGGGGGCGAGCAGCCCACCCGTAGACGGGCGGATCCATCATGGCCGACTCAGACATCCCGCACCCGTCCCCCGGGCTCCTGCCGGACGCGATCCACGCGGCGGTGCGTCCCGGCACGGCCCTGCTCAGGCTGGAGACCACACGCTCCCGGCAGGGCGTCCTCGACGGGGCGTGGTGGCCGCGCACCCGCGACGTGGCAAGGGAGGTCCCCGCGCTCGTGTCCGCCCTGGTCGAGCATCTCGGACCCGTCAGCCGTGTCGGTCTGGACGCCGGGGCGTGGAACGCCATCCCGACCCGGCTGGTCGTCGACGATCAGATCGTGCACCTCGACTCGTTTCCCGTCGGCGACGGCACCGTCCTGATCACCCGCGGCGACAGAGACCACTTCGCGCTGATGGTGGTGCCGCCGGACACCGAGCCCGATGCCGCCCGCGCGGCCATGGCCCGCGCGGTCCAGGCAGACAACGTCACGCAGGCCGCCGAGATCCTCGTCGCCGCGCTGCCGTCACCGATGACCGAACCGCAGGGGCCGGCATGACGGGGACGGCGGACATCCGCGAGTGGCGCTCCCCGGATGGTGCCGGACCCGAGCGGCCACGGAGTCGGGGTGCCGGCGGCCGCAGACGCCGGCACCGGCGAACCGGCCACGGTACGTGTCGGCCTGCCCGATCCGGCACGGCCTCGCGTGCGTCCCCGCGCAGGAGGGCCACCGGGCCCCTCGCCGGCCAGGGCGGATCGGCCCGGTCGTAGCGGACGGCGCGGGTGCGGGTGCGGAGGCGAAGCCCGGTGGACGTCGTGGGCAGCGCGAACTCGCTTCGCACCGAGGCGTCACCGCCGTCGCGGGTGGGCGGGGAATGTTCGGTCGTGTGCGTGCTGTTCATGTGGAACCTTCCTCGATACGGCACAGATCCCGGAATTCCCCGCCGCGAACGAGCGGTGTGGGGAATTCCGATACGGCGCCGAATGGGGCATGAAAGCCGAGCCGACCGACGATGTGACTGCCGATCGCAAGCATGAGGGCGGAGCTGAGGCAAGGGCATGAAATCCGGGTCGCCCACTGCGCGGGTGGTAACACGGATCCGGCGGATCCGGCGCATACCGTTCTGCGGTGATGCCGTGGGAAACACGTGCAGTTGGGGCCCGCACCCCGAAGGATGCGGGCCCCAGCTACGTCTTGCGCCTCAGTGTCAGGCGGGAACGATGTTCTCGGCCGTCGGGCCCTTCTGCCCCTGGGCGATGTCGAAGCTCACCTTCTGGCCCTCTTGCAGCTCACGGAAGCCCTGGGTGGCGATGTTCGAGTAGTGGGCGAACACGTCGGCGCCGCCACCGTCCTGCTCGATGAAGCCGAAACCCTTTTCCGCATTGAACCACTTCACGGTGCCAGTGGACATGGCATATCTCCTTTGGGGGTCATCGACATCCGCGCAGCGCGGATGCTCTGTGTCGCCGCGATGATTACCCCGCCGGAGAGTCCGGAGATAAAAAAGCATTCTCAGTGCCCCGGGGGCCACTGGAAACCTGAACTTTCGGGAACCACGACTGCAACTGAAAGCGAGGCTAGCACACTGCAGCGTCCGGCGCCGACGAAATACTGCCGCATTTACTGAACGGTAGAAATCCTTACTGCGCGGCCTCCCAAATTCTCATCCCGCCGGCACAGAAAAGGACCGGCCGTGACCGCCGCCCGGGACATTCACCGCTCAGGGCGGATATGGATGGTCCTGCCCGGCGCCGGGCTGCCGGGCTGCAGGTCGGCCTTCGGCGAAGTGGCGGACGCGGGCCGGCCCGGAGCCCAGGCGCACCGGGCACTCGGGGCACGCTCGCAGGAGGTGGAGGGACCGGGGGTGCCGACGGCGACGGTTCACCTCGCCGGGCGGCGCCGCCATGGGCGGGCGTCACGGCTGCCGCCGGGGCGGGACGTCGGCGGCACGGAGAGGGCAATCGCGGGGTGTCGGCAGGAGTGCCGCCAGCGGATACGCACGGATGGACGCGCGCCGGAAACGGCATTCGACTCAGAAGAAAATCTGTCACGGCCAAGGTAGACATGCGTCAGTTGCGGCGCTACTGTTGTGGGCGTACCCAGAAAGTCGATGTAGGCACGGCGGAGATCGAGCCGCGGTGCGAGCAGCAGAGGCACGACGTGCTCGTACCGCCGGCGCGGGCAGCGTCCCGCGCCGGCGGTACGAGCAACCGACTCAGGTGAGGAGCCGAACGCCATCAGGATCGCCCGGGTGAGGAAGGAACCCGCCCGGGTACCGCAGGCCCCGATTGGAAGGTGGTCCCCGGTCACGCATCCGCGATCCCCGCAGACTCGCCCGTCCGGGCAGGACCTGCGGACACACCGAGCCGGCCGCAGCCGGCTCCAGATGGTCTGAAAGCTCGGGGCCCGGGTGCCGTATTGGCACCCGGGCCCCCCGATGCGTCCCGGAAGAAGAGGTCTATGCCCCCTGGCAGTCCCCGCCCCGCCGACAATCTCGACGATGACGACTACCCCGCCTACACCATGGGCCGCGCGGCCGAGATGCTCGGCGCGACCCCTGCCTTCCTCCGCGCCCTGGGTGAGCATCGCCTGATCACTCCGCTCCGCTCCGAGGGCGGCCACCGGCGTTACTCGCGCTACCAGTTGCGCATCGCCGCCCGCGCCCGGGAACTCGTCGACCAGGGCACTCCCATCGAGGCCGCCTGCCGCATCGTCATCCTCGAGGACCAGCTCGAAGAAGCCCAGCGCCTCAACGAGCAACTGCGCGGCCGGGGCCACGAGTCGCGGTCGGGCGGCGCCGCCTGAAACGGAAACGCCGTCCATCGCTCGAAGCACTGCCTCATCAGGGTCCGCTCGGGCCTCAACGTGCAGCGTGGCGCTCTCCAGCCGAGGACCGGCCCCTCGTCCCGGGCACCAGCCGCCGGCATGTCGACCCGGCTCGGCCTCGGATCTCCGGCATCCGCCCGGCACCACGACCTCGCCGCCAGGCCGCAACGGATCCGAACCGGCGAGCCGCCCACCGGCTCGCAGTCCAGCGTGGTGCGCCCCGCCGCTGCTCGGCGGCCACCGCCGCGGCCGTGAGGGCGGGCCCACGGTCCGGTGGCGCGCCGGGCGTCGGCCGTCCCGGTCAGCCGGACAGCTCCCACATCAGCACCTCCGCGGGCGCTGCCGCGGCGAGTTCGAGGCCGTCGGCGTCCGTGATCCGGGCGGCGTCCCCGGGGCCGAGGGCCTCGCCGTCGATCCTGACGACGCCGCGGACGACATGGACGTAGACGAAGGGGGCGTCCGGCACGGCGGTCCGCTCGTCACCGGCGAGGCGGCGCACGTGCAGCATCGCCCCGGCCGCCGGGAGGGCGTAGGGCGTCGCGTCGGCGATACCGCGGACGATCTCGTACGACGGCTCGCCGCCCGGGTCCTTCGGTGCGAGCCACATCTGCACGAACGTGAGCGGTACGTCGGCGTCGTTGCGCTCGACGTGCCGCACCCCGCCCGCCGAGCCGAGCCGCTGGACGTCGCCGGGCCGTACGACGGTGGCATGGCCCGCGGAGTCCCGGTGGGTCAGCTCGCCGTCCACCACCCACGTCACGATCTCGGTGTGGCTGTGCGGGTGCTCGTCGAACCCGGCGCCGGGGGCGAGGCGCTCCTCGTTGCAGGCGATGACCGCGCCGAAGCGCAGGTTGTCGGGGTCGTAGAAGCGCCCGAACGAGAAGGCGTGCAGGGACTCGATACCGGCGGACGCGTCCCCTCCGCGGTAGCGCTCGCCGGCGCGCCGTATGGACATCACGCCTCCACCGTAGACGCCGTACCGGGCGGTCCGCGTCCCCGCGCCCGGCGCCCGGCGGCCGTCGCGCCCATGCCTCCCCGTTTCGCACCGACCCGCACCGTGCCGCCACGGGCCGCCCCGTGCCACACCGTCCCACCGGTTCCGCCCGCCGGCCCGCCCGGTTCCGCCCGCCGACCTCCCGGCGGATCCGGGGCCCCGTCCCGGACCCGCGTCTCCGCCGCGGCGCCCGGATAAGGCAGTCTTGTCCCCGTGCCCCATCCCGAACCGGCTCTGCCCCCGAACGCCGCCCATCCGCACTCCGCGACCCTGAAGCGCCTGGAGCAGTCGTCCGGGCGCCTCGCCGCGAACGCCATCGCGCGCATGGACGAGACGCTGCCGTGGTACCGGGCGATGCCCCCGGAGAACCGGTCGTGGATCGGCCTGGTCGCCCAGGCCGGAATCGCCGCGTTCACCGAGTGGTTCCGGCACCCCGAGACCCCGCAGGCGATCTCGACGGACGTCTTCGGCACGGCCCCGCGCGAACTGACCCGGGCGATCACCCTGCGCCAGACCGTGGAGATGGTCCGGACGACCATCGAGGTGATGGAGTCCGCGATCGAGGAGGTCGCCGCCCCGGGCGACGAGTCCGTACTGCGCGAGGCGCTGCTGGTGTACGCGCGGGAGATCGCCTTCGCGACCGCCCAGGTGTACGCGCAGGCCGCCGAGGCCCGCGGTGCCTGGGACGCCCGGCTGGAGTCGCTCGTGGTGAACGCCGTGCTGTCGGGCGAGGCCGACGAGGGGGCCGTCAGCCGGGCGGCGGCGCTCGGCTGGAACGCTCCGGAGCATGTGTGCGTGGTGCTCGGCACCGCGCCCGACGGCGACAGCGAGCTGACGGTGGACGCGATCCGGCGCGCCGCCCGGCACGCCAAGCTCCAGGTGCTGACCGGCGTGCTCGGCGACCGGCTCGTCGTGATCGCGGGCGGCAGCGACAACCCGCTGCAGGTGGCGAAGGCCCTGATCGGCCCGTACGCGGCCGGCCCGGTGGTCGCGGGCCCCGTCGTTCCGGACCTGCTGGCGGCGACGAGGTCGGCGCAGGCCGCGGCGGCCGGACTGAAGGCCTGCTCCGCGTGGCAGGACGCGCCCCGCCCGGTACTGGCGGATGATCTCCTTCCGGAGCGCGCGATCGCGGGTGATCCGTCCGCGCGGGAACAACTGGTGGAGGAGATCTACAGACCGCTGGAGGAGGCGGGCTCGGCCCTTCTGGAGACCCTGAGTGTGTATCTGGAGCAGGCAAGCAGTCTGGAGGGGGCGGCACGGATGCTGTTCGTGCACCCCAATACCGTCCGCTACCGGCTTCGACGTGTGACTGACGTCACCGGCTGGTCACCCTCCGATGTCCGTTCCGCATTCACTCTGCGGATCGCGCTCATCCTCGGGCGTCTGGTAGACGGCGATCAGCAACTCTAGGATTTTGTCGGACACCAACAATTCCCCTGACGGTTCTTGGTCCCTGTCCCCACGGGCGGGCGGGACCATCGACAAGAGAGAGTGTGAGGGTGCTCGTACTCGTCGCTCCCGGCCAAGGCGCTCAGGCGCCCGGCTTCCTGACCCCCTGGCTCGAACTCCCCGGCGCCTCCGACCGCATCGCGGCCTGGTCCGACGCCATCGGGCTCGACCTCGCCCACTACGGCACGAAGGCCGACGCGGACGAGATCCGCGACACGGCCGTGGCGCAGCCGCTGCTCGTCGCGGCCGGTCTGCTGTCCGCCTCCGCGCTCGGTGACGTCGTCCCGGACGCCGTCGCCGGTCACAGCGTCGGCGAGATCACGGCCGCCGTGTTCGCGGGCGTCCTCGACCCGACGGCCGCGCTGCGTCTCGTGCGCACCCGCGGCCTGGCGATGGCCGAGGCCGCCGCCGTCACGGAGACCGGCATGTCGGCCCTGCTCGGGGGCGACCCCGAGGTGAGCGTCGCGCACCTGGAGAAGCTGGGCCTGACCGCCGCGAACGTCAACGGCGCCGGGCAGATCGTCGCCGCCGGCACCAGGGAGCAGCTCGCCGCGCTGGAGGCGGACAAGCCCGAGGGAGTGCGCAAGGTCGTCGCGCTCAAGGTCGCCGGGGCGTTCCACACGCACCACATGGCCCCCGCCGTGGCACGGCTGGAGGAGGCCGCGGCGTCGCTGGCACCGGCCGACCCGAAGGTGCGTTACGTCTCCAACAGGGACGGCCGCACCGTCGCCACCGGTGACGAGGTCGTGTCCCGGCTGGTCGGGCAGGTCGCCAACCCGGTCCGGTGGGACCTGTGCATGGAGACCTTCAAGGAGCTCGGAGTGACCGCCCTGGTCGAGGTGTGCCCGGGCGGCACCCTCACCGGACTCGCCAAGCGCGCGCTGCCCGGCGTCACCACACTCGCGCTGAAGACCCCCGACGACCTCGACGCGGCCCGCACGCTGCTCGCCGAGACCGGTTCACCCGCCGCGGACGCGGCGGGCGCCTGACAAGGAGCCGAGACAGCATGTCGAAGATCAAGCCCAGCAAGGGCGCCCCGTACGCACGCATCATGGGCGTCGGCGGCTACCGCCCGACCCGGGTCGTGCCCAACGAGGTGATCCTCGAGACGATCGACTCCTCCGACGAGTGGATCCGCTCCCGCTCGGGCATCGCCACCCGTCACTGGGCGAACGACGAGGAGACCGTGACGGCGATGTCGGTCGAGGCGGCGGGCAAGGCCATCGCCGACGCCGGGCTCACCCCGGAGCAGATCGGCGGTGTGATCGTCTCGACCGTGTCGCACTTCAAGCAGACCCCGGCCGTCGCCACCGAGATCGCGGACAAGATCGGCGCGACCAGGCCCGCCGCGTTCGACATCTCCGCCGGCTGTGCGGGCTTCGGCTACGGCCTGACCCTCGCCAAGGGCATGATCGTCGAGGGCTCGGCGGAGTACGTGCTGGTCATCGGCGTCGAGCGGCTCAGCGACCTGACCGATCTGGAGGACCGCGCCACGGCGTTCCTCTTCGGTGACGGCGCGGGCGCCGTCGTCGTCGGTCCCGCGAAGGAGCCCCGGATCGGCCCCACCGTGTGGGGTTCCGAGGGCGACAAGTCGGAGACCATCAAGCAGACCGTGCCGTGGACGGACTACCGCGACGGCGCCGTCGAGCGGTTCCCCGCCATCACCCAGGAGGGCCAGGCGGTCTTCCGCTGGGCCGTGTTCGAGATGGCGAAGGTCGCCCAGCAGGCGCTGGACGCGGCCGGGATCACCGCGGACGAACTGGACGTCTTCATCCCGCACCAGGCGAACATGCGGATCATCGACTCGATGGTGAAGACTCTGAAACTGCCGGAGCACGTCACGGTCGCCCGTGACGTGGAGACCACCGGCAACACCTCGGCCGCCTCGATTCCGCTCGCGATGGAGCGGCTTCTGGCGACCGGGCAGGCGAAGAGCGGCGACACCGCGCTCGTCATCGGCTTCGGGGCGGGTCTCGTCTACGCCGCGACGGTCGTTACCCTCCCCTAGGCAAGCATCCGGATCCTCCGGATTTCCGGTCCTCCGGGCAAGCCCGTCCAACCCTCTGCTACACACCGAAGGAGCGCCACATGGCCGCCACGCAGGAAGAGATCGTCGAAGGTCTCGCCGAGATCGTCAACGAGATCGCCGGTATCCCGGCGGAGGACGTCCAGCTGGACAAGTCCTTCACCGACGACCTGGACGTCGACTCGCTGTCCATGGTCGAGGTCGTCGTCGCCGCCGAGGAGCGCTTCGACGTCAAGATCCCGGACGAGGACGTCAAGAACCTCAAGACCGTCGGCGACGCTGCCGAGTACATCCTGAAGCACCAGGCCTGATCCAGGCCGATCAGGTACGCCACCCAGCGGTGGCGCCGCTGATTCACGAACCCTCATAGACCGTGGAGAAAGAATTCCTGTGAGCTCGACCAATCGCACCGTGGTCGTCACCGGTATCGGCGCAACCACACCGCTGGGTGGCGACTCCGCTTCGACCTGGGAAGGTCTGATCGCCGGGCGTTCCGGCGTCAGGCCCCTCGAAGGCGAGCGCTTCGAGGAACTGCCCGTCCGCATCGCCGCCCCGGCGGCGGTCGACCCGGGTGAGGTCCTGCCCCGGCCGCAGGCGCGCAAGCTGGACCGCTCGGCGCAGTTCGCGCTGATCGCCGCCCGTGAGGCGTGGGCCGACGCCGGTTTCACCGCCGCGGCCGGCGAGGACGGGAACATCCAGCCGGACCGCCTCGGCGCGGTCATCGCCTCCGGCATCGGCGGCGTCACCACCCTGCTCGACCAGTACGACGTGCTGAAGGAGAAGGGCGTACGCCGGGTCTCCCCGCACACCGTGCCGATGCTGATGCCCAACGGCCCCTCCGCCAACGTCGGCCTGGAGGTGAACGCCCAGGCGGGCGTGCACACCCCGGTCTCCGCCTGCGCGTCGGGCGCCGAGGCGATCGGCTACGCCATCGAGATGATCCGCAACGGCCGGGCCGACGTCGTGGTCGCGGGCGGCACCGAGGCCGCGATCCACCCGCTGCCGATCGCCGCGTTCGCCAACATGATGGCGATGTCCAAGAACAACGACGAGCCCGAGCGCGCGTCGCGGCCGTACGACAAGGCCCGTGACGGTTTCGTGCTGGGCGAGGGCGCGGGTGTCGTCGTCCTGGAGTCCGCGGAGCACGCGGCCGCGCGCGGCGCGCGCGTCTACTGCGAGGCGCTGGGCCAGGGCCTGTCCGCGGACAGCCACCACATCGCGCAGCCCGAGCCGACCGGCCGCGGTGTCGCGGCGGCGGTCCAGAACCTGCTGGACAACACCGGCCTGAAGCCCTCCGAGGTGGTCCACCTCAACGCCCACGCCACGTCCACCCCGCAGGGCGACATCGCCGAGATCAAGGCGCTGCGCAAGGTGCTGGGCGACGACCTCGACCATGTCGCGATCTCCGCGACCAAGTCGATGACGGGCCATCTGCTGGGCGGCGCCGGGGGTATCGAGACCGTCGCCACGGTCCTGGCACTGCACCACCGCCTGGCCCCGCCGACCGTGAACGTCGACGACATGGACGACGAGATCGAGGCGGACGTCGTCCGGGGTGAGGCGCGTGCGCTGCCGGAGGGCACCATCGCCGCGATCAACAACTCGTTCGGCTTCGGCGGCCACAACGTGGTGCTGGCCTTCCGTACCGTCTGACGCACGACGACGGGCAGCGGGCCCCGTCTCCCCTCGTGGGAGGCGGGGCCCGCCCGTGTGTCCGGACCTGGTGGGGACGGGGCTGCCGGCGGGGGCGCGGCTTCCGGTACGGGAACGCCAGGGCCGCCCGGCGGAGCTACGCTGCGCCCCGGTCTCGCCGGCGCCGGGGGTCCGCGGCGGGGCGGGTGCGGTGGGGGCGGGGAGGGTGCGGTGGGGAGGGCACCGGGCCGGTACCGCCCCCGGCTGAACGGACGGCGGAGCGGGGCACCGGGCGGCGCGGTCGCCGCCCGGGGAGACGGCGGGTCAGACCACCTGGTGGAGCCAGCGGACCGGGGCGCCCTCACCCGCGTACCGGAACGGCTCGAGCTCGTCGTCCCATGGCTTGCCGAGCAGCTTGGAGATCTCCGCCTCGAGCTCCGTCTCGCCCTGGGTGGAGCGTGCGAGGGCCGCGCGGAGGCGGTCCTCGGGGATGAGGATGTCGCCGTGGATGCCGGTGACGGCGTGGAAGATGCCCAGGTCGGGAGTGGCGCTGTAGCGCTCTCCCTCCGCGGTGGCGCAGGGTTCCGCGGTGACCTCGAAGCGGAGCAGCTGCCAGCCGCGCAGCGCGGACGCCAGCTTGGAGGCCGTGCCGCTCTCGCCCTGCCAGGAGAACTCGGCTCTCCAGGTGCCCGGGGAGGCGGGCTGGCGGATCCAGTCGAGCTGGACCCGTACGCCGAGCACGCCCGCGACCGCCCATTCGACGTGCGGGCACAGCGCGCGTGGTGCGGAGTGGACGTAGAGAACGCCGCGTGTCGTCACCGGGACCTCCAGTGTGGGACGAGGATCACCCTCCCAGCGGCCTCAGTAAACAACATCAAGTACGTACGCCCTGCAAGGAGCAGAAGGCGGACACCATATGACGTGATGTGACTTACTGGAGCCGGTGAGCCGGGTGCCTCTGGTTCGACGTGGGCAAAGCTACCGTGCGCCGGGGGCCCAGGTGTGTCGGACCGCCCCTCCCGGGCCCGTACGCACCAAGCATTCACCCGCCAGGACGCCTTGGGGGAAGGCACACGCGTGAAATCCGGCGGCGCGCCGTCACCGGTGCCGCGGCAGCGATCGGTGGCAGTGGCGGCGGGATGCGGCCCCGGCCCGGGAGGCGGCGAGCCCGGGAAGCGCCCGAGGCCCTTCCCGGCGTACGTCCGGGACCGTGCCCCGCGACCGGGGGGCCGGCCGCCGCCGGGCAGGTCCCTCAGCCGCCGCTACGGCTCCGCGCCGCGGCCCCCGCGGCAGCCCGGGCCCCGGGGCGGCTGTCAGGGACCGCCCCGGGGTGATGGAGGCCCGCCCGGGGTGACGGAGGCCCCCGACGTCGGCGATCGCGGGGGCGGGGACCGGCCCGGACGGCCGGGCCGCGCGGAGCGACGTGGGGGAACCGGGAGGGGACTCCAGGATGCTGATTTCCCGTCATGATTCCCGCAGGCGCGCCGGACCGTCCGGATCCACGTCGCGGGTACCCCGTTCGCCGTCGCCGCACGCCCCGGCTCCCGCCGGGCCGCCACCCCGGCTGCACGGAATCGTCTCAATTTCCCCTCTGGTCACTTCGCCAACTCTGCTTCCATACTGACGACTTCGGGCAGAACGGTTTCTGCGGAGGGATGCGGCGTGCGGCGGACTGTCGGGTTGCTGGTCGTGACGGCGGTGGTGGGCACGATGGCCGGCACGGCGCCGGTGAGCGCGGACGAACGGGCCACGCGAGCGGTGGAGGGCGCGCGGGGCGGGTCGTCCGCCGCCGCCGCGGCCGAGGCGACCGTGGAGGAGCGGCGGCTGGACCGGCCCGCGCCGCGGGAGATCCTGCGGCGCAGTGGATTCGACTCCGTGGCGGACCGGTTCGCCGTGGCGCTGCGGTCGGCGGACTCGTACGCCGAGGCCCGCCGGGTCGTCGACCGGCAGGGCTCGGCGCTGTGGCGGCGGGCCGTCGACCGGGCGCAGGGCCGGGGTCCGGTACGCGGCGACCTCAGCCGCGACGACGACCGCCCGCTGTACTGGGCACGACTCGGCATGACCCGTGAACTGCGCTCCTGGGAGCCGCGGTTCGCGCTGTCCGCCGAGGCCCGCGGCCGGCTGCTCGGGGAGCTGGAGCGGACCTCCCGCGGCCAGGACACCATGGACTTCCCGGGTGCGGGGAGGACCGCAGGCGGCAGGGGCTTCAAGCGGGTCGTGCTGACCGGCTTCGACCCGTTCACGCTGGACCGCGACGTCAGGATCAGCAACCCGAGCGGGGCGACGGCGCTCGCCCTCGACGGCACCTGGCTGCGGACCGCGGACGGCGGCCTGGCCCGAATAGAGACCGCGGTCTTCCCGGTGCGCTGGGCGGACTTCGCGGCCGGGACGGTCGAGCGGACGCTGCGCCCCCGGCTGCCGGAGGCGGATCTGTTCACGACCGTGAGCCAGGGCCGGGTGGGGCGTTTCGACATCGAGCGCACCAACGGGGCCTGGCGCGGGGGCTTCCCGGACAACGAGAACGTCTCGCGAACGGAGACCGTGCCGGTGGCCGGGCCCGCCGCACAGCCGCAGTGGACGTCGACGACCCTGCCGTACCAGGCCGTCGTGGCCGCGGAGACCGGCCGCTTCCCGGTGTACGACAACACCTCCGTCACCGAGATACCGGAGGGCGGCACCGAACCGGTGGTCCGCCCCGACGGGCCCACCCCCGGCTCGACGGCCCGTGCGGGAGGCGGCGGGAGCTACCTGTCCAACGAGATCGCCTACCGGGCCACGTTGCTGCGCGACCGTCTCGGCCTGCACGGCACCCTGCCCGGCGGCCATGTGCACACGCCGGTGCTCGCGTTCGGCGCGGGCAACGCGGATCCGGCGACGGGCACCGTGACCGATCCCGAGTTCGTACGCAACCGGCTGGACATCATCGCCCAGGTGCGGGCGATCGTGGCGGTGGCGGCGGCGCGCCGCTGATCCGCCCCGGCGACGGTGGACGTACGACCGGCGCGGCTCCCCGGCCGCGGCCCGGCCGGGCCGGACCGGTGGGCCCCCGGCCGACGCCGGCCGGCCGCGCGCCGGGCAGAGAGGGGTACGCCGCGTGCCGGGCCGCGGGTACGGCGCGTTCCGGGCGTGAGGCACGAACGCGCGCCGGGCCGGCCGGGCTACCCCGCGTGCCGGGCCGCAGGTACGAACGCGCGCCGGGCCGCAGGTGCGAACGCGCAGGCCGCGGCCGGCCGTCGTCCCGCGCTCAGGAGCGGGCCTGGTCCTTGCCGAGGTCGTACGGCCCGGCGGGCCGGCCCTGGTCGCGGCTCGCGTACGGGTCCTGATCGTGCCGCGGGGGCGCGTGAGGGTCGGGCTCGGGGGCCGTGTGACCGGCGTCCTCCCCGGCCCGGTCCTCCGTCAGGTCGCGCACCAGCAGCGTGGCGCCCGCGACGGCGCCCGGCATCAGCAGCACCGCGACGAACGGGACGAGGAAGGCCAGCGCCAGCGGAACGCCGAAGCCGAGAGTGAGCATGCGCCGCCCGCGCAGCAGGTCGAGGCGCTCCCTGAGTTCCACCCGTCGCCGCTGGAGGGCCACGGCGGTGAGCTCCTCCGCGAGGAAGAAGCCGGTGACGCAGAACCCGAGTACGGGGACGACGGTCTGGCCGACGACGGGGACGAACCCGAGCGCGAAGAGCAGCACACCGAACACCGCGACACGGACCACGATCCGCAGGCTGTCCCGGGCGGAGATCCACAGTTCGCGCCAGAGCGGCAGCCCGGACTCCGGGACCTCGCCGCCCTCGGCGCGGTCGACGGCCTCGGAGAGCGACTCGTAGAACGGCTGGCCCACCAGCAGCGTCACGGCGGTGAACGTGATCACGGCGAGGAAGAGGCCGAACACCCAGACCAGTGCCGTCAGGAAGCCGCGGAGTCCTCCCTGCCATGGCGACGACCAGTCGTCCGCGAACGGGGTGGCCCAGCCCACGAGGTCGTCGGCGCCGTAGGCGAGCCCGACGAGGGCCGCGGCGTACAGCACGAGGGTGATCAGCCCGGGCAGCAGTCCGATGCCGAACCACCGGCCGTGCCGGCCGACCCACTGCTGCCCCTTCACCAAGTAGCCGAAGCCCGCACCCAGATCACGCATGCGCCACACCCTATACGGGGCCGGAACCACGGTCATGGGCGTGTCCGGGCCGGTGAGGCCGTCCGCTTCCGCCGGGTGGCGATGCGACGAGGGCGATGCGACGAGGGCGGCGCCCCTGGGGGTGCCGCCCTCGTCCCGTGAAGCGGTCCCATGCACCGGGCGCGAGCGCTCGCTCCATGCGCGGGGCGCGAGCTCCGTCCCATGCGGTGGGCGCGGGCGCCGGACGGACCGGCGCGTGGGTCAGACCGCGAGCTCGACCGTGATGTTGCCGCGGGTGGCCTTGGAGTACGGGCACACCTGGTGGGCCTTCTCCACCAGCTTACGAGCGGTGGCGGCGGCCACGTTCGGGATGGTCGCGGAGATCTTCACGATGATGCCGAAGCCCTCGTCGTTCTTGCCGACACCGACCTCGGCGGTGACCGTCGAGCCGGAGACGTCGGCGTTCTCCTGACGGGCGACGACGCCGAGCGCGCCCTGGAAGCAGGCGCTGTAGGCGGCGGCGAAGAGCTGCTCCGGGTTGGTGCCGGCGCCGGAGCCACCCATCTCCTTGGGCGGGTTGACGACGACGTCGAGCTTGCCGTCGTCGGTGGCGACGCGGCCGTCACGGCCGTTCTCCGCCGTGGCGACGGCGGTGTACAGGACGTCGGACTGCTGGATCGACATGGGTTACGGGTTCCTTCTGTCGTTCGCCGCGGCTCGCGCCCACGACCGCGACGGCTGGGATGAGCCTAGCGGGTGAGCGAGACGACCATCTTCCCGGTGTTCTCGCCGCGCATGAGGCCCAGGAACGCCTCGGCGCCGTTCTCGATGCCCTCCACGACGGTCTCCTGGTACTTCAGCTCGCCGGAGCGCAGCCAGCCGCCGACGTCGCGCACGAACTCGGGCTGCAGCGCCTCGTGGTCGCGGACGAGCATGCCCTGCAGGCGCAGCCGCTTGCCGATGACCATGGCCAGGTTGCGCGGGGCCGGGGTGGGCTCGGTCGCGTTGTACTGCGCGATCATTCCGCAGAGGGTGACGCGGCCGTGGGGGTGGAGCGAGGAGATCGCGGCCTCCAGGTGCTCGCCGCCGACGTTGTCGAAGTACACGTCGATGCCGTCGGGGGCGGCGGCCTGGAGCTGCTCGGCGACCGGGCCGTTCTTGTAGTTGAAGGCGGCGTCGAAGCCGTACTCCTCCACGAGGAGCCTGACCTTCTCGTCGGACCCGGCCGAGCCGATGACGCGGGAGGCGCCCCTCAGCTTCGCCATCTGGCCGACCTGGTTGCCGACGGCACCGGCCGCGCCCGAGACGAAGACCGCGTCGCCCTCCTTGAAGGAGGCGACGTCGAAGAGACCGGCGTAGGCGGTGAGGCCGGGCATGCCGAGCACGCCCAGGTAGGCCGAGAGGGGGGCGGCGGAGCCGTCGACCCTGGTCGCCTGCCGGGCGTCGACCTCGGCGTACTCGCGCCAGCCGAGGAAGTGCAGGACGTGGTCGCCGGGGGCGAAGCCCTCCGCGCGGGAGGCGACGACCTCGCCGACCGCGCCGCCCTCCATGGGCTGGTCCAGCTGGAACGGCGGTACGTACGACTTCACGTCGTTCATGCGTCCGCGCATGTAGGGGTCGACGGAGAAGTGCAGGTTGCGGACGAGGATCCGCCCCTCGCCCGGTTCGGCCACCGGGGCCTCACGCAGGGCGAAGTCCTTGGACTCCGGCCAGCCGTGGGGTCGGGAGACGAGGTGCCATTCGCGGCTGGTCGCGGGCAGTGCGGGCATGTGCGGGCCTCCTAGAAATGCTTCAGGTTATGAAACAACCATGCGACTGAATATTTCATATTGTCAAGCAACTGGGTATGCTGACGGCATGTCCACCTCGCGCACTGACCCGCTGACCCTGGAGGTCGTCGATCTCATCGGCACCGTCGTGGCGCGCTACCACGAGGAGTACGAGGAGGCCGCGGCCCGCTACCGCCTCACCGGCGCCCAGGCCAGGGTGCTCGGGCTGCTGGCCATGGAGCCCACCGCCATGCGGCGGATCGCCCGGCAGCTGAAGTGCGAGCCGTCGAACGTCACCGGGATCATCGACCGGCTGGAGGCGCGCGGCCTGGTGGAACGCAGGCCGGACCCGGCCGACCGCCGGGTGAAGATAGCGGCGGCCACGGAGGAGGGCCACCGGACGGCCCGCGGCCTCCGGGACGCCCTGCACTTCGCGCGCGAGCCGCTCGCGGAGCTGTCGCCTCAGGAGCGCAGGACGCTCCGGGACCTGCTGAGGCGGATGCTGGGGGACGTGCGGGTGGTGCCGGGGGACGTCCAGGCCGACGCGTAGACCCGGCGGACGACGGAGGGTCCGCCGCGGCCTCGCGGCGGAGGGTGCCGGGGCCCGGCGGCTGCGCGCTCGGCGGATGCGTGCCCGGCGGCTGAAGGCCTTCGCGGCCTCGCGGCGGAAGGGGCCGTGGGCCGGGCTCATGGGCACGGCGGGCGGAAGGGACCTGGGCCCGTCCCGTGCGCACACGGCGGCGGGACGGCCCGTGGGCCTTGTGGTCTACGCCCTCGGCGGCAGCGGGCGCGCGCGGTGGGTCGGGGGAGGCGGGGCGCGCGGGGGACCGGCAGCGCCGGTGGGAACCAGGGGACTAGGGAACTAAGACACTAGGAGACTAGGGGACTAGGAGCACCAGAAGATGAGCCAACAGGTCTTCGTCGGCGTCGGGGAGGGCGTCGGCTCCGCGGCGGGCGGGGGAGGCGGGGACGACGGCGAGGGCTCCTGCGACTGAGAGGGCTGCTGCGACGGGTCCCCCGTCGGGGACGGGGCGCCGTCGTCGCGCGGATCAGGCTCGACCGGCGCCGACTCAGCCGGGTCCCCCGGGCCCTCCCCCGGCACGGTGGCCTCCACCGTCGGTCTGACGCTGCCGCGCCCGACCGATCCGCTCGGCCGCGCCGTCACCGAGGACGTCGCGGGCGGCTCGCCCACCTCACTCGGCTGCGGCGGCGGCTCCGCGCTGCCGGTCGGCTCGGGTATGTCGTCGACCTCCAGGGACTCCTGCTCGCGCACCTCGACGGAGGTGTCGTCACCGACGCCCGAGGACTCCCTGGCCAGTTCCGCCAGGCTCAGCGCGCCCGCGGCTAGGGCCAGCCCGAGCGTCCCCAGAAGCACCTTCCGCCCCCGCTTGCGCCGCGCCCTGCGGGCGCCGCCCGCCTTCCGGGTGCGGCGGCGTCCGGCCGGCGGCCCGCCCCCGTCGGTGTAGGGGCCGCCCAGCTCGACGACGACATCACTCTCCGCCGCGGCGGAGGCGGGCCGGAAGTGGCGCAGTTCCTCGGCGGGAGTACCGCACCCGGCGCACGCCAAGGCCCCGTTGAGGTGTCGGCGGCACTGGTCGCAGTAATCCATGGCCCCCGGAGCGTATGCAGCGATGTGACACCTGAGGTAGGCGTGACTGTGAGGATCCTGTGTGGGGTCAGCATTTCCTCGGCACGTCGGCTGGCCGGGACGTACTCACGGACCGGCACATACGGGCACGATGAGGGCATGGACACCTTCGGATCGCGTGCGTTCCAGCTCGTCCTGCTCCGCCGGATGGCCGACCACCAGCCGGAGCTGGTCGAGGAGGCACGCCGGGAGCTGGGCGCGTCGGCGGCCGAGATGCGCGAGGCCAACCGCCGCTGGCAGGCGACCGTGCGCTCCCCGCGCGCCCGTGGGGCCTTGTCCCGGTACCGCTCCGTGCTCGGTGAGCCGGAGGGCACCGCCCGCCGCAAGGTCGGCGACCTGGAGTGCGAAGCGCTGCGGTGGCGCCTGCCGCTGTGGCCGGACCTGCGGTTCGAGGTGCTGGCCGGGCCGGGCGGAGCGGTCTGGAACGAGTGGCTGGTACGGGCGCCGGGGGCCGCCGGACCCCTGCTGCGCACGGCGGACGACCTGCGCCCCTGGTGCTGCACGGTCGACGAGGTCGCCACGGCCTTCGCCCCGGTACGGCCGATGGAGGGCACCGCCCCCACCCGCTGGCGGCTCGCGTTCGTCGTGCCCGACGGGCGGTCGTGCGTGGCGGAGTTCACCTGGGGGCTGCTGCAACGCGTGGCGTACCGGTCCTGACGCGGCGTCCGCGACCCGGTGATCGGGGCCGGGCTGTCACGGCCGGTGATCGCGGCCCGGCGTCGCGGCCGGTGATCGCGGCCCGGCGTGCCTCCGGCCCCGCGCCGTCGCCCGCGGAATCCACCCCCGACCGGCTCAGCCCAGCGCGCGTGACGCGCCCGGCGATCGCAGGATGCGAGGAGGGAACCGTCTCGGGAGGACCTGCCATGACCGTCAGTCTTGAGCAGTTGCGCCGCTGCCATGTCGCCGTCGACCTGGGCGCGGCGCGGACCCGGGTCTACGTGAAGGGCATGGGGCTCGTCGTCGACCAGCCCAGCGTCGCCGCCGTCAACACCCGCAACGGCGCCCTCATCGCCGTCGGCGAGTTCGCCGAGCAGATGACCGGCCGTACCCCCGACTACATCCGGGTGATGCGCCCGGTCTCCGGCGGCACCGTCGTCGACATCGACATGGCCCAGCGCATGCTCCGCCATCTGCTCGGCGAGAAGCTCCGCCGCCAGCTGCGCCGCAAACCGCGGCTGCGGGCCGCCGCCTGCACTCCCCACGAGGCCGATCCCCTCGCCCAGCGCGCCACCGTGGAGACGCTGGTGGGACTCGGTGCCCGGCGGGTCGAACTCGTCGACACGCTGATCGCCGCGGCCGTCGGCTGCGGACTCCCGGTGGAGCAGCCGACCGCCACGATGATCATGATGTGCGGTGCGGCCACCACGCAGGTCGCCGTCCTGTCCCTCGGCTCCATCGTCACCGCGGCCCGCATCCCCGTCGGTGGGGAGGCCGTGGACCACGCCGTCATCCAGCACCTGCGCCACCAGCACGAACTGATGCTGCCCAGCCAGTCCGTACGCCCCCTTCAAATCGCGCTCAGCGAGAACGGGCTCACCCTCCAGGGCCCGTCCACCACCGAGATCCACGGCCGGGACGTCGCGACCGGGCTGGCGCGATCCGTACGGGTCGACACCGCGGCGGTGCGGGACGCGATCCACACTCCGCTGACCGCGGTGCTGGACGGCATCGGAAGGATCCTGCGCGACTGCCCGCCCGACCTCGTCGCCGATCTCGCCGACCGCGGGATCATGATGGTCGGCGGCAGCGCGCTGCTCCCCGGCCTGGACCAGATGCTGCGGGACTCCACCGGGATGCCGGTGCACATCGCCGAACGGCCCGATGTGTGCGCGGTGCAGGGACTCGGGGAGATGATGGAGGGCAACGTCGCCTCGATGGTCCTCTCCCCGCTCACCGCCTGACCCGGGCCCGTCCGGAACCGGACCACCCCACGCCGGACGACCCGATCCGGAAGATCACGTTCCGGAACGTGGTTGTGCCGGTACAGCACATGCCGGCACAACCGGTACAACACACGCCGGTACAACACATGTCGAATCGACATATGCCGGAACAACACGTGTCAGAACGGCACCTGCCGCTCGCCCCCACCGGCAGGCGTGGTGCCGCCAGGCCCCGTGCCCAAAAGCCACGTGCCGCCGCGCCATATGCCAACGAACCACGTTCGGGTGGTGCGGGAGGACTCGGGCCTGCCGGCCCGCACCCGGCGGTCCGGGACCCGGGCCTTGTTACGCACGGGTAGGTCGCTGTGGGGAGAATGGCGGGACCGCGGGCGCCCGCGAACCGGCGCGTGCGGAAGCGATGTGAGGAGGACGACCGGTGAGTGCTCTCTTCCCCGCCCTGGCGGCGGCCGCGCGGGCCGCCCACGGCACGCACGACCCGCACGGCACAGACGGCGACGTACGGCACCGGCCCGCGCTGCGCTTCGGCGACCGGGAGCTGACGTACGGCGCGCTGGCCTGCGCCGCCGGGGCGGTGGCGGAACGGATCTCCGGGGCGGGCCGGGTCGCGGTGTGGGCAACACCCACGCTGGAGACGGCCGTCGGCGCGGTGGCCGCGCTGTTCGCGGGGGTGCCCGCCGTACCGCTCAACCCGCGCACGGGAGAGCGGGAACTGGCCCACATCATCCGGGACAGCGCCCCGCACCTGGTGCTGGCCGGTCCGGACGACGAACTGCCGCCCGTACTGGCCGCCCTGGAGCGGATCGACATCGAGGCGGCGGGACCCGGGGGCGTGTCGGGACCCGGGGAAGCGCCGGGGCCCGGCGTCCGGGCCCTGCCCGCCGAGCCGGGCCCGGAGACCGCCGCGTTGATCGTCTACACCTCGGGGACCACCGGGCCGCCCAAGGGCGCGGTGCTGCCGCGCCGGGCGATCGCGGCCACTCTCGACGCCCTGGCGGATGCGTGGGAGTGGACCGGCGACGACGTCCTCGTCCAGGCGCTGCCGCTGTTCCATGTGCACGGGCTGATCCTGGGCGTTCTCGGCCCGCTGCGGCGGGGCGGCGCGGTGCGGCACCTCGGGCGGTTCTCGGCCGAGGGCGTGGGGCGGGAGCTCGGCACCGGGGCGACGATGCTGTTCGGGGTGCCGACGATGTACCACCGGCTGGCGGAGGCGGTGGACGGCGACCCGGAGCTGGCGAAGTCCCTCGCGGGCGCCCGGCTGCTGGTGTCCGGCTCGGCGGCGCTGCCCGTGCACGACCACGAACGGCTCTTCGCCGCGACGGGCCGGCGGGTCGTCGAGCGGTACGGGATGACCGAGACGCTGATGAACACGAGCGTCCGGGTGGACGGCGAGCCGTGTCCCGGATCGGTGGGCCTGCCGCTTCCGGGGGTGGAGCTGCGGCTGGTGGAGGAGGACGGGACGGAGATCACGGCGCTGGACGGGGAGACGGTCGGCGAGATCCAGGTCCGGGGGCCGAACCTGTTCACCGGCTATCTGAACCGGCCGGACGCGACCGCGGCGGCGTTCGACGGCGACTGGTTCCGCACCGGCGACATGGCGGTGCGGGCCCCGGACGGGCAGGTGCGGATCGTGGGCCGCAAGGCCACGGACCTGATCAAGAGCGGCGGCTACAAGATCGGTGCGGGCGAGATCGAGAACGCCCTGCTGGAGCACCCGCAGGTGCGGGAGGCCGCGGTGACCGGCGAACCGGACGACGACCTGGGCGAGCGGGTGGTGGCGTGGGTGGTGCCCGCCGACCCGGCCCGCCCGCCGTCCGGGGACGAACTGGCCGGCCATGTCGCGTCCCAGCTCGCCCCGCACAAGCGCCCGCGGACGGTCCGGTTCCTGGACGCGCTGCCCCGCAACGACATGGGCAAGATCATGAAGCGGTCGCTCCCCCATGGCTGACGCCCTGACGGCACGCGAGGCGGTGGCCCTGGTCGCGGACGTCTTCGAGGAGCGCCCGCCGGCGACGGCCGAGGACACCTCCGGCGACGGGCCGCTCCGGTGGGCCGGGTACGCGCGGGCACGGGCCCGGGCCGCGGCGCGGACCGGCGAGAGGGAGTCCGTCGTGTGGGGGACGGCGGACATCGGCGGACTGCGCGCGGTGCTGGTGTCGTTCGAGTTCCGGTTCCTCGGCGGATCGCTGGGGCAACGGGCCGGGGACCTGCTGGAGGAGGCGTACGCCCATGCCCGCGCCGCCCGGCTGCCCCTGGTGTCGCTGGTCGCCACGGGCGGCAGCCGGATGCAGGAGGGCATGGTCGCCCTCGGCCAGCTCCAGCGGGTGGCGCGGGCCTCGGCGCTGATCCGCGCGGCCGGTCTGCCGCAGCTCGCGGTGCTGCGCGACCCCACCACCGGCGGCGGCTGGGCCACCCTCGGGGCAGGCGCGGACGTGGTGCTCGCGCTGCCGGGAGCGCAGGTCGGCTTCGCCGGTTCGCGGGTCAGGCCGCCGGACGCCGACCCGTCGGCGTACACGGCCGAGGGCCAGCTGGCCGCGGGGCACGTCGACGCGATCGTTCCCCGGGACCGGCTGCGCCCGGCGCTGTCGCTGTGGCTGCGGCTGCTGACGGGCGGCACCGTGCAGCCGGTGCCGGGCGGCGCGCCCGTCCCGCCGCCGGCGGCTCTCGACGGCGCCTACGGTACGGCGGCCACCGGCTGGGAGGCGGTGCGCCGGGCGCGGGCGCCGCACCGGCCCCGCGCGGGTGCGTATCTCGACGCCTGGTTCGACGAGCGGGCGGATCTCCACGGCGACCGGTGCGGTGGTTCGGACCCGGGGATGATCTGCGGTTTCGGGCTGCGGAAGGGGCGGGTGGTGGCGTACGCGGCGCAGGCCGGGACCGCGACCCGGCCCGCCGGCTACCGTACAGCGGCCCGGCTCATCCGGCTCGCCGACCGGCTGGGGATCCCGGTGCTCACCCTCGTGGACACGCCCGGTGCCGCGAACGACGCCGAGGCCGAACGGGCCGGGGCTGGCGCGGCCATCGCCGACGTCTTCGCGGCGGTGGCGTCGGTGCGCGTCCCGGTGACGACCCTGGTGATCGGCGAGGGCGGTTCCGGCGGGGCGCTGGCGCTGGCCGCCCCGGGCAACACCTGGGTCACCCCCGACAGCTACTTCTCGGTCATCGCGCCCGAGCTCGCCGCGGCGATCCTCAAGCGCGACCCCTCCGAGACACCGGCCACGGCGGACCAGCTCCGGCTGCGGCCGCGGGACCTGGTGGAGCTCGGGGTGGTACGGGGGATCGTGGCGCGGGCCGAGTGATCCTCGCGGCGGGTACCGCCCCGGCGCTCCGTACGCCGGGACGGTCCGCCCGGCAGGTGGGGCGGTCCGCGCGGCACATGGGATGGTCCGCGCGGCACGTGGGGTGGTCCACCCGGCAGGTGGGGTGGTCCGCCTGGCAGGTGGGGCGGGCGGGGCCGGCCGGGCCCATGAGGTGCGTCACAGCAACTTAGGCAAGCCTTCCCTCGCGGCGCGGCCCTCTGGTAGACGTGGCAGTCGGCCCGTACGGGAACCGCACCGCAGCACCACCGGAAGTGTCACTCATGGACCAGGACCGTTCGCCCGACCTCACGCCGTTCGAGATCGACCTGACCTTCGAGGAGGCCCGGCGCCGGGCCGAGGTGGTGGCCGCCCTGGGACCGGACTGGGACCCGGTGGCCGCGCTGGAGGGCGAGCAGGCCGCGTACGCGCTCCTCTACTCCGGCCTCGACGCCGGGCAGCGGCGGACCTACGACATGCTCGTCGCCGCCGGTGTCCTTCCGGAGGGAGGTCCGGGCCGTGCGCCTTCCCATTGACCCGCAGGCCGACATCGCCCGCCGCGCCTGGCTGCCCTGCCCCGCCTGCGACGACGCGCGCGACTGCGCCGCCTGCGCGGACCGGCGCAACTGCGTGCAGCACTGGCGCTATCTGATCTCCAACCAGGGCGCGGTGGTCCATCTGCAGTGCCCCGGCTGCACCCATATGTGGTCGGTCGACACCCGCCGCCGCGCGACGCGCCCGGCGGGCGACCCGCCGTCCTGCTGAAAGCGCAGCCGTCCCGGACCTCGTCCGCGAACGTCCCAGGCATATGACGCAGCTATATGGATGACGGATCGTCAGCAATCCGGTGACCGCCCGGATGTCGGACCGCCCGGCCATCCCGGAACTGCTAGCTGTAGGCGCCGAACACATCGACGTTGCGGAAGAAGACCGGCGAGGTCCGGTCGGCCTCCGTCGGTTCCTCAAGAAGGGTCTGGGATGCCCAAGATCTTCGGCGCTGCGCTACTCGTCCTCGCACTCGCGGCCGCTCCGGCGGCTGCCGCGGCCACCGGCCCGTCCGCCCGACCCGGCCAGACCCCCGGTCAGACTCCCGGCCAGACCCTCGACCAGGCCTCCGGTGAGACCACCGGCCGGTACATCGTGACGCTCCAGGACGCCCCCGCCGCCGGCAGCGCCGAGGCGGCCGTGGACTCGGCCGTCGTGCGGGCGGCGTCCATGGGCGCCACGGTGCTGCACGTCTACCGGCACGCCCTGCACGGCTACGCGGCCTCGATGACCGCGTCCACGGCGGCCACCCTCGCGGACGAGCCCGGAGTCCGGTCCGTGGAGCCGGACCGTCCGGTGGCGATCGCCGCCCAGTCGGTGCCGACCGGGGTGGACCGGGCGGAGGCCGACCTGAGCCCGACCGCAGCGATCGACGGGAACGACACCCGGGTGGACGCCGACGTGGCGGTGATCGACACCGGTATCGACGCGGGCCACCCCGATCTGAACGTGTACGAGGCCGGGGGCAAGAACTGCTGGCTCCCGATCCTGCCGCCCGTGGACCGGCACGGTCACGGCACGCACGTGGCCGGCACGATCGGCGCCCTCGACAACGGCACCGGAGTGGTCGGCGTGGCCCCGGGAGTACGGCTCTGGCCGGTACAGGTGCTCAGCCCGTTCGGCTCCGGCAGCACCTCGAACGTCATCTGCGGCATCGACCACGTCACCGAGCACGCCGACGAGATCGACGTCGTCAACATGAGCCTGGGCGGCGCGGGCAAGGACGACGGCGACTGCGGCAGGACCGGCAGCGACGCCATGCACCGGGCGATCTGCAACTCGGTGGCGAAGGGGGTCACCTACGCGGTCGCGGCGGGCAACGACCACGCGGACGCCGCCGGTTTCGTCCCGGCCGCCTACGACGAAGTGATCACGGTCAGCGCACTGGCCGACTTCGACGGCGTACCGGGCGGCCTCGGCGGCTCCACGTGCCGCGCGGACCGGGACGACACCTTCGCCGACTTCTCCAACTACGGCCGTGATGTGGACCTGATCGCCCCCGGCGTGTGCATCAGATCCACCTCAGCGAACGGCGGCTACTCCACCCTGTCCGGCACCTCCATGGCCGCGCCGCACGTGGCGGGCGGGGCGGCCCTGTACCGGGCCACCCACCCCGACGCCTCCCCCGCCGAGGTCAAGGAGGCGCTGGTGGCGGCCGGCGGCATGGACTGGACGTGGCCGTCGGAGGACGGTGACGGCATCAAGGAACCGTTGCTGCGGCTCGATTCCTTCTGACCCCGCCGGGCGGGGTGCGTACGGCCTCCGGCGGTACCCGGACCGGAGGCCCTGGCGGACAGGTCGTACGGCGCCCGGGGGCCGTGCCGAGGTTGCCCGCCTCGGCACGGCCCCCGGGCGCCGCGGCGTCATCGCGGTGCGGGGTCATCGCGGTGCGGGGTCATCGCGGTGCGTCGGTGCGGGGTCATCGCCGTGCGGTGAGGCGGACTCGGCGGGGCGGGGCGGGGTGGGGCGCGAGGGCACGGGCACGGGCACGGGCACGGTCACGGTCACCGGACTGACGCGGACTCACGGCGCCGGCCGCCGGGCGTCGTACCGTACGAAGCCGCGGCCGCCCAGGGCGAGCAGACCGATCGCCAGGACGCAGGCGATCCCGCCGCCGGTGACCGCGACCGTGGGCGAGGTGAGATCCGCGACCGAGCCGGCGAGGAAGTCGCCGAGGCGGGGGCCTCCCGCCACCACGACGATGAACACCCCCTGCAGGCGACCGCGCATCTCGTCCGGCGCGGCCGTCTGCAGCATGGTGTTGCGGAAGACCATGGACACCGTGTCGGCACATCCGGCGAGCGCGAGGAAGAGCAACCCGAGCCAGAGGTTCCTGGTCAGGCCGAACACGGCTATCGCGGTGCCCCACGCGGCGACGGCCAGCAGGATCGCCACCCCGTGCCGCCGTATGCGCCCCTGCCATCCGGAGAACACCCCGCCCAGCAGCGCGCCGACGGCCGGCGCCGCCACGAGCAGACCCGTCGTCCGCGCGTCCCCGCCGTACCAGAGCCCGGCCACCGCGGGGAACAGCGCCCGCGGATGGGCGAGGATCATCGCGCAGAAGTCGGAGAAGAAGGTCATGCGGATGTTGGGCCGGGTGGCGAGGAAGCGCAGCCCGTCGAGCACGGACGCCCGCCCGCCCTTCGCCCCGTCGCGGTCGGGCAGCATCGAGGGCAGCCGCCACATCGCGTACAGCGCGGCCCCGAACGCGACGCAGTCGACGACGTACGCGGCCTGATAGCCGCCTTGGCCGACGATCAGGCCGCCCAGCATCGGGCCGAGCAGCATGCCGGACGTCATCGTCATGGAGGAGAGGGCGTTGGCGGCGGGCAGCTGCTCGGGCGGCAGCAGCCTGGGGATCATCGCGCTGCGGGCGGGCGAGTTGAGCGCGGCGCACACCGCCTGGAGGGCGACCACGCCGTACAGGAACCAGACGTGGTGGAGGCCCGCGAACGCGGCGGCGGCGAGCACGGCCGAGAGACCGGCCGAACCGGCCGCGCTCCAGAGCCCGAGCGCGCGCCGGTCCACGGTGTCGGCGACGGCGCCTCCGTACAGGCCGAAGACGATCAGCGGGACGAGCGAGAAGAGGCCGACGAGACCGACGGAGAAGGTCGAGTGCGTGATGTCGTACACCTGGAGCGAGATCGCCAGGGTGGTCATGCCCTGGCCGATCCAGGAGACCGTGTTGCCGAACCAGAGCCGCCGGTAGTCGGCGGAGACGCGCAGCGGTGTGAGGTCGGCGAGGACGCGGGGTCCGCGGGCGGGAGTGCCGGTGGCGGTCATACGAGGTGCGTCGTACGGAGGGCGGCTATCGGCGGCATGGCGGAAGTATATGGACGCATCCCGGCGAGCCCCTTACCGTCCCCGGGCGGGACGAGTGCGGAGACCCGTCGGGATCGCCGGGGGGGGCCGCGTGCGGGGGCCCGTCGAGATCGCCGGGGGCGGGTGCGAAGGCCCTCGGCTCCGCCCGGGGAGAACTCAGCGCCCCCCGGAGACCCTGAGGACCGTGCCCGTCGTGAAGGAGGCGTCGTCCGAGAGCAGCCAGGAGACGGCACCGGCGATCTCGGCCGGTTCCCCGGGCCGGCCGAGCGGGGTCACCGCGGCCACCTTGGCCGGCCGGTCGGGATCTCCCATGGCGGCGTGTATGTCGGTGTTCACGGTGCCGGGGGCGACGGCGTTCACACGGACGCCCTGCGGTCCGAGTTCCTTGGCCAGCCCCACGGTCAGGGCGTCGATCGCCGCCTTCGCCGCCGCGTAGTGGACGTACTCCCCGGGGGCGCCGAGCGTGGCGGCCGCCGAGGAGATGTTGACGATGGCGCCGGAACCGCCGGCGGCCATGTCGCGGGCGGCTCGCCTGCAGCACAGCAGACAGCCCAGCAGGTTGACGTCGACGACCCGGCGCAGGTCCTCGGTGCGGGCGTCGGCGAGCCGCCCGAGCGGGCCGGTGACGCCGGCGTTGTTGACCAGGCCGGTCACGGTGCCCAGTTCCGCCGCCGCGATGTCGAACAGCCGCTCCACCGCGGCCTCGTCGGCGGTGTCCACCCGCACCGCGACACAGCGTCCTCCGGCGGCGCGCACGGCCCGCGCGACCTCCTCGGCGGCCGCGGCGTTGCTGACGTACCCCAGGGCCAGGTCGTGCCCGTCGGCGGCCAGCCGGACGCAGGTCGCCGCGCCGATGCCCCGACTGCCGCCCGTGACGACGGTGACCGGACGTGCCATGGCGCCTCCCGTACTCGCTCCTGCCCGCGCGCGATCCGCGGGGTGTTCGGGAGCCACTTCATCACAGGCGGGACCGGTCAGGGGCGCGGGTGTGCGGGTACGCGGGTACGCGGCGGTGGCCCGTGCGCCGGGGACGGTGTGCGGGTGCGCCCGGTGCGCGGGGGGCGACGTGCGGAGGTGCAGACGTGCAGACGTGCGGGACTGCGGGTGTGCGGGCGTGCAGGTTGCGGGGCAACCCGGGTAGGCGCAGGGTGAACAGGCGCGGGGTTAACCGGTGTGTGTACGCACCACGGACCCGAGAGGACACCGATCCTGATGAGCAAGCACAACGCCAAGGCGCGGCAGATCAAGGGCAAGCTGAAGGAGACCCTGGGCAAGACCATGGGCGACAAGTCCATGCGGCGCTCGGGCCGGAACGACATGCTGCGCGGCAAGGCGCAGGAGATGGCGGAGAAGGCGGCCGACCAGGTACGCAAGCACACCAGGCACCACTGACGCGTCCGGCCGCCGGTGCGGAGGCGGGCCGTGCACCGGCGCGGGCCCGCCGCACCGCGGTGCGCGCACCGGAGCCCGTGTTGCGCCGATGCCGGTTCGCGTGCACGACCTCGGTTCCCCGGGCACGGGATCCGTTCCCGGGTCGGAGATCCGTTCCCGGGTCGGAGGTCCTAGGAGACCCGTTCCCGGGTGCGAGACCGGTGACGTCAGTTCAGGGCCAGGACCTCCCGGGCCGCACGCTCGCCCGAGCGCACCGCGCCCTCCATCAGCCCGTGCATCTGTGTCGCGGTCTCCGAACCGGCCCAGTGGATCCGGCCGACCGGCTCGCGCAGGGCGCTGCCGTAGCTCGTCAGGGCCCCGGGCGGGAAGTGCCCGATCATCCCGCCCGCCGACCAGGTCTCCGCGGACCAGTCGGTCTCCAGGTAGCCGAGGGGGTGCAGCGCCTCCGGGCCGAACCGCTCCGCGAGCGCACGCAGCCACACGTCCCGGCGCTCCTTGGGCTCCAGCCGGCCGAGCCGCACGGCCACGGGCCCGAAGGCGTAGCTGCTCAGCACGCCCGGGCGGCCCCCGGGCGGTGTCTGGTCGATGGTGACCGGGACTGCCGAGCAGGGGGCGAGCGACTGCCCGGAAAGCCGCAGGCCGCGCCAGAACGGCTCGGGGTAGGAGGTGTGGACGCGGATGATCTGCCCGGGCGTCATCCGCTGCCGCAGGTGGACGACGGCGGGCGGCGGCGCCGGTTCGAACTGGATGCGCCCGGCCAGGACCGGCGGCACTGCCACGATCACCCGGCGCGCCCGTACCCTCAGCGCGTCCGTGCGCACCTCGGCGTCGTTGCCGTTCTGGACGATCCGCCGGACCGGACTGGCCAGGCGTACGGCGTCGCCCAGTTCCTCGGCCATGCGCCGGGCGAGCTCCGGGGTCCCGCCGTCGAGGAGGTGCGTCTCGGTCCTGCCGCTGTCGGTGTAGTAGTCGAACCCGCCGCCGCCCCGGGCCAGGACGAGCGCGCCCAGCAGCGAGACCTCGGCGGGATCGGTGCAGAACAGCAGGCTCATCGTCGCCTTCAGCACGGTGTACGCCGTACCGGAGGGAACGTTGAGCGGATCGGCGAGCCACTGCCCGAGCGTGCGGGTGTCGAGCGCCCGCGCGTTCCGGGCCAGCCAGGGGGCATCCGCGGGCAGCCGCCGGGCCATCGCGTTCAGCCGTGTGAAGGCCAGCCCCAGCGAGGCGAGCGCCGCCGGGTTGAGCTTGGGCACGGTCCCCCGGTAGCGGCGGTCGGCACCGTCGAGGCGCAGCACGTGGTCGCCGTCGTCGTACTGCGGATACGCCCGGAGCCCGTACTCCCGGGCGAGCCGGAACATCCTCGCCTGGCCGTCCCCGAGCCAGGTGCCGCCCGCGGAGACGACGGTGCCGTCGGGCAGCTCCCGGTTCCACACCCGCCCGCCCACGCGGTCCCGGGCCTCGAGCACGATCACCTCCCGGCCCGCCTGCGCCAGGTTGCGCGCGGCCGCAAGACCCGCGAATCCGGCACCGACCACGCACACGTCCGCCGTCGTCTGCTCCATGACGCACCTCCACGGTGCAGCCTCGCCCGGACGGCGCCACGGCGCTCGGTGGGTGAACCACCCGTGGGGCGGTTGGGGCCGTACGGGCGACCCGCGGCCCCGCCGGGCGCGGGTCCGCGCGGTCCGGGCCCCGCACCGGCACAGGCCACCCGGCCGGGACGGGACCGTCAACGGCCCACATCGGGCGGCACGTTAGCTGTGCCACGTTTCCGCGGCCTTTTGAACGACCGCTCCGGGGCCGTCGTTGACCCCGGTAACCGGTGCCCCGTCCAGACCGGTGAGTGAGCGAGGTCCGCACATGCCCAGGTCCCTTCCGCACCGCACCCGGCTCCGCCCCGCACCCGGGGTACGCCGCCCGGCGCGTCCAGCGCGCTCGGCACATCCGGAGCCTTCAGCGCGTTCAGCGAGCTCGGCGGGTTCAGCGCGTTCGACGTGCTCGGCGGGTTCAGCGAGCTCGGCGTGCTCGGCGGAACCGGCCGCCCGCCCGCGGCTCCCCTACTGAGCGGTCGCGCCCATGGACTACTGCGCACCCTGTCACCGCCCCCTCAACGGCGCGGTGACCTGCCCCGAATGCGGAGCGTACGACTCGGCGATGGCGGCCACGGCCGGACTTCCGGTGGCCTTCCCGGCCATGCCGGGGACCGGCCCGGACGGGAAGGCGGCACCCGGCGGGTCCCCGGACTCCCTCCCGGCCGCCGCGCCGGCCACGGCTCATGTGCCCCAGATCCTCGCTCCGGCGGCCCCGTACCCGGAGCGGCCGACCGGAACGACCGGAACGACCGGGATCAGCGGGATCAGCGGGATCAGCGGGATCACGATGACCGCCGGAACCACCGAGTCGACCGGGACGACCGGGACGAGCGACGCCCCCGCTCAGGCCCACACCCCCGGGGACAGGGCGCCGGCCCCCACCCCGGTCGACCCGGCCCCGGCCCCCGCGTCCTCCGCGCCCGCTCCGGCGGCCCCGGCCCAACGCCCCCGGTCGTGGCGGTGGAAGACCTATGGCGTCCGGGCCGTCGCCACGGCCGCCATCGCCGTACTCGGCGGCCTGGGCACGTCCTCCCTGCTGGCCGACGGCTCCGCCGGCCTCCAGCAGGCCGCACCGGACCCGGAGCCGGCGTCCTCCGACGAGCCTCCGGAGCAGGGCGCCACGCCGCCGGGGGCCTCCCCCTCACCGGAGCGTGCGACCACGCATCCGGCACGGGGTGCCGCCCGCGAACGCGACGGAGCTCTTCCCACGGGCCCTCGTGCCACGCCCCGTCCCCCCGCTCCCCCCGCTGCCCCGGCTCCCGCGACCCCGGCGTCTCCCCCGGCAGCCCGGACCTCGGAGCCCGGCCCCGACACCGGATCGCCGCCGGGGACCGCCGCGCCGAGCGCCCGCCCCTCCACGGGCGGCCGCCCGGTTCCGTCGCCCTCACCGACGGCGCCCGCTTCGCCGAGCCCCGGCGGCAGTACGAGCCCGTCACCCACGGGCAGTCCCACGCCCAGCGCCACGGAGCCGCCGGTGACCAAGGCGCTGGGGGCGCGGCTGCCGTTCCCGGCGCCCCCGGACTCCCTCGGCGGTGCCGCGCTCACCGGGAGATGACCGCCCGGCAGACGCGCCGTCCCGTGGACCGGTGGCGTGCCGGCGGCCGTCGCCTGCCCCCGTACTCCCGCGCCCGCGTGCCCCCGTGCCCGCCCGCGTACTCCCGTACTCCCGTACTCCCGTGCCGAGGCATCACCTCACACGACGGTCCTCCAGAGGCGCCGCCCTCAGTTCGTCGTCGGCCATACGCGGCAGATGAGGGGTGTGGTTGACCAGCCGGGCGGAGTTGCCGACGACCGCGATGCTGCTGGTGTTGTGGAGCAGCGCGGCGAGGACCGGGTTGACGGAGCCTCCCGCGCTCGCCAGCAGTCCGGCGAGGTTGACGCCGATGGCGAGGCCGTAGTTCTGCCGTACGACGCGCAGGGTGTGGCGGCTGAGTTCGACGACGGCGGCCACCTGGCGCAGGTCGTTTCCGGCCAGGGCGATGTCGGCGGTCTCGAGGGCCACATGGGAGGAGTGCTCGCCCATGCTGATGCCGACGTCGGCCAGGGCGAGCGCGGGGGCGTCGTTGGTGCCGTCCCCGACCATGGCGACGGTGTGCCCTTCGCTCTGCAGGTCGCGGATCAGCTGGAGTTTGCCCTCGGGGAGCGCGTGGGCGTGGACCTCCGTGATGCCGAGGGCGTCGGCGACGACCTGTGCGGTCTCCGGTGCGTCGCCGGTGAGGAGCACCACACGGGAGACACCGAGGTCCCTCAGCTGCCGGATGACCGTCTCGGCACCGGAGCGTACGGCGTCGGAGACACCGAGCATGCCGATCAGGTCCTCGTCGTGGGCGATGCAGATGACCGTCTCCCCGCCGCGCCGGAGCTGCTCCGTCCATCCCTGGGCCTCGTCGGTCAGCCGGACCCCGTGCCGGCGGAGCAGGGCCGGGCTGCCGACCAGCAGCCTGGTGCCGTCCAGTTCGGCTCGCATACCCATGCCGAGGACGACCTCGCAGGCCTGGTGGATGGGGATGTGGAGGTGCTGCTCCTCGGTACGGGCGACGATGGCCTGGGCGAGCGGGTGACGGGCGTGCAGCTCACCGGAGGCGGCCAGGCTCATCACCTCGTCGGCGGTGAACCTGTCGCTGAGCGTCACCACGCTGGTGACCAGGGGGCGCCCGAAGGTCAGCGTGCCCGTCTTGTCGAAGACGACCGCCGTGACCCGGCCGACGCCCTCCAGGTGGGTGCCGCCCTTGATGAGGGTGCCGCGGCGTGCCCCGTTGCCGATGGCGGCGCTGATCGCGGTCGGGGTGGCGAGGCCGGCGGCGCAGGGGCAGGCGATCAGGAGCATGGTCATCGCGCGGCGGGCGTCGCGGGTGACGGCGTAGGTCAGCGCCGCGAGAGCGAACGAGACGGGGACGAATCGGCGGGTGAAGCGGGCGGCCACGGTCTGGATGGGTGCCCGGTCGGACTGGGCCTCCTCGACCCGGCTGATGATCCGGCCGACCGTGGTGTCCCGCCCGACCAGGCTCGCCCGGACGGTGAGCGAGCCGGAGGTGACGATCGTGCCGGCGTAGACGTGGGTGCCTTCCCGGGCGTAGACGGGCAGTGCCTCACCGGTGATCGCGGCCTGGTCGACGAGTGCGTCGCCGGAGACGACGTGCCCGTCGACCGGGATCCGGTGGTGTTCGTACACGGCCACGACGTCGTCCGGCTCGACGTCGTCGAGCGCCACCTCGACCTCGACGCCCTCCCGGACGAGCCAGACGCGCTCCTCGCCGATGGTGAGCAGTTCCTCGATCGCCCGCCGGGTGCGGCGGAGCGTCAGGGTCTGGAGGAACTCGCCGATGTTCAGCAGCCACAGCACGGTGAGGGCGACCACGTTCTCCCGCAGCACCAGCGAGATCACCGTCGCCGCCGTGACCAGGGAGTCCGTTCCCGGATGGGTGCGGCCGCGCAGGGAGCGCAGGGCCCCCCGGAAGAAGGGCAGGCCGGTGAAGACCGTGACCGCGCCGAGGAGTCCCGGGGAGCCGAAGGCGAAGCGGGGCCGGCCCAGCAGGCGGCGCAGTGCCACGAGCGCGAGGACCGCGCCCCCGACGACGAGCCTGGCGACCTCGCCGGTGGAGGAGTCGGGCGTGGAGCGGGTGGGCCTGGCGGGCGCGGAGGAGGGCGGGGCGTCGTCCAGCGCGGCAACCAGACGGTCGACGTCCAGGAGGTCCGGCGCCATCCAGATGACGACGCTCCCGGTGCGGGGGAAGATCCGCAGCGCACGGAACCCGTCGATGCCGGTGAGGCGCTCGTCGACCGTTCCGGCGCTGCCCGGGCGGTCCCGTACCCAGGGCACGGTCAGCCGGGCGCGGCCCGCGGCGACGGAGCGGACGACCACGGCGGGCATGGTCAGTGCTCGTGTCCGTGAGCGTCCGCCTCGACCTTGACGGCGGACGGCGGCGGGGCCTCCTCGCCGAGCGTGGTCCGGGCCTCCGCGACCATGTCGCCGGCCTTGAGCCGGGCTTCCTCGGTCGCCGACGCCAGCCACCGGCCCGCGACGATGCCGCTCGCGATGCCTCCGACGAGCGCCTTGCGGGCCGCTGAAGTGCCGTCGGGGAGACGCTTCGTGGCCCCGCGGATGATCAGGCCGCCCACCACTCCGGAGATCGCGTAATGGGCCAGACGGCCGGCCGCGGCGCCGGCGAGAGCGAGGGGGTGCATGAGGTGCTCCTTCCGTCCTTGCCGTCCCTGCCGTTTCTTCAGTCCACTCAGTGCACTCAGTCGATTCCGTCCCTTCGAGACTGCCGAACTACCGCACTGCCGAACTGTCGAACTACCGAACGACACCTCTCCTCAAGTCTGCGCCCGCCCGGCCGGACCGGGCGAGCCGAGGGCCGGAGGTGCCGGGGAGGAGCCGTTCAGACCGGTGTCGCGGCCCGTCGCGGTGCGGAGGGGCGCATATCCCGGGGACTCCGGGCGTCCCGCCTCGCCGTCGCCAGCCTGCAGACCAGGTAGATCGTGAAGGAGATGGTGGTGACGTAGGGGCTGATGGGGACCGTGCTGCCGAGGGCGAGCAGAATCCCGCCCTCCATCGAGACGAGCGCGAAGACGACGCTGAGAACGGGGAGCAGGGTGGTCGAGGCCGTGACCCGCGCGGCGGCAGCCGCGGGCGTGACGAGGAGCGACAGCACCAGCAGCGCCCCGACGATCTGCACGCACAGGGCGACGGCCAGGCCGAGCACCAGCATGAACACCAGGGACAGGGCGCGCACGGGCACCCCGCGTGCCGCGGCGACCTCCGGGTCGACGCTGGCGAAGGTCAGTGGTCTCCAGACGACCGCGAGAGCGACCAGCACCACCAGCGAGGTGGTGAGGAGCCAGGACATCCGGGGGGTGTCGACGGCGATGATCTGGCCGGTCAGCAGGCCGAACTTGTTCGCCGCCCGCCCCTGGTAGAGCGAGAGGAAGAGCACCCCGAGGCCGAGGCCGAACGGCATGACCACGCCGATGACGGAGTTGCGGTCCCGTGCCCGGACCCCCAGTACGCCGATGACCGCCGCCGCCAGCAGGGACCCCACGATGGACCCGGCCACGACGTTCAGGCCCAGCAGCAGCGCCGCCGCGCCGCCGGCGAACGACAGCTCGCTGATGCCGTGCACCGCGAACGGCAGGTCCCGCCTGATCACGAAGACCCCGGCCAGGCCGCCGACCAGGCCGAGCAGCACCCCGGCCAGCAGCGAGTTGTGGGCCAGGCCGAGCAGCTCGCCGTAGTCCTCGAAGTCGAAGATCCGCTGCCGGACACCGGGGCCGTTTCCGTCGGCGGGCAGCATGCCGCCCGTCACGGACGGCCTCCCCCGTTCGGCCCGTCGGCGTGACCGTGCTCGGAGGGCCCGTCGGGCGCCCCGACGACGACGATGCGGTCACGGGCGCGGACGACGTCGATCCGTGTCCCGTACAGCCGGGAGAGGGTGGACGAGGTCATCACCTCGTCCGCCGTCCCGACCCGGAAACCGCCCCGGGCCAGGTACAGGACCCGGTCGACCAGTCCCAGGACGGGATTGATCTCGTGGGTCACGAAGACGACGGCGGTGCCGGCGGATCGGCGCCGCCGGTCCACCAGGTCGGTGACCGTGCGCTGGTACTGCGGATCGAGGGAGAGCAGGGGCTCGTCGCAGAGCATGATCCGCGGATCGGCGGCGAGCGCCTGCGCGATACGGACGCGCTGCTGCTCACCGCCGGACAGCCTGCCGACGGGAACGTCCGCGAAGGGCGTCGCGCCGACCGAGTCCAGCACCTCGTCGACGCGGTGGCGGATCGACCGGGGAGAGGCCGGCACCCCCCAGCGGTGCCCGTCCATACCGAGCCGCACCAGGTCGCGTGCGCGCAGCGTGGCCTGCGCGGGCAGGGAATTCTGCTGGGGGACGTAGCCGATGTGCCTGCCGCCTCGCCGGGGGGCCCGGCCGAGGACCGTGAGTGAGCCCGCGGTGAGCTGCTGCCGGCCGAGGATCACCCGCAGCAGGCTGGTCTTTCCCGATCCGTTCGGGCCCAGCACCGCGAGGAACTCCCCGGGCCGCACGTCGAGATCCAGGCCGCGCCAGAGCACGCGGTCGCCGTACGCCAGTGCGGCGTCCCGCAGGCGGATCACCGGCCTGCCCGGCTCGGCGTCCCCGCCGGCGGCACTGCCCGGCCGGGAAAGCGGTGCGATGGCCTCGGTACGGTCCATGACGTGTCCGGCTGCTCGTCTGCCTGTGTGTCCGGTGCTCTCCTG
Organism: Streptomyces tirandamycinicus; assembly: GCF_003097515.1. NCBI lineage: Bacteria > Bacillati > Actinomycetota > Actinomycetes > Kitasatosporales > Streptomycetaceae > Streptomyces > Streptomyces tirandamycinicus. Next base: position 1,403,933 of record NZ_CP029188.1, read on the forward strand.
AGAGCTGCGTGCACGTGGTCCCCTGAGAACCGCGTGTCCGGTGCTCTCCTGAGAGCCGACCTTTCCGGAGCTCTCCTCAGGGCTGCGGGTCCAGCGGTCTCTCCTCCAGAGCTATGTGTCCAGCGCTTTCCTGAGAGCGTCGATGTTGGCGGTCATCCAGCTGATGTAGTCCTCCCCCGGGGGAAGGGTCTCGGTGACGGGAACCACGGGGATGCCGTGGGCCCGGGCGGCCTGCTCGGTCTTCTCCGTCTGGGGGCCGGAGGTCTGCTCGTTGTGCACGAGCGCCCGCACCCGCTTGTCCGTGAACAGGTCGAGCGTCTGCCGCAGGGTCCTCGGGGAGACGTCGTCGCCTTCCTCGATCGCCTCGCTGAAGTCGGCGGGCGTCAGGTTCCGCAACCCGCTCGCTTCGACCAGGTAGAGCGGTACGGGTTCGGTGACCGCCACCGCCGTGCCGCCGTGGTCCGTGCTGATGCGCCGTTCGGCGTCCAGCAGCGGTGTCAGCCGCTCCTTGAACGTCACGGCGTTCTTCCGGAAGACGTCGGCGTCCGCGGGGTCGGCCGCGGCCAGGGCGTCCGCGATCCGGTCCGCCAGCTTCCCCATGGCGGGGAGGTCGTACCAGACATGCTCGTTGAACTCCCCGCCCCGTGCCGGGGCCTTGCCCGAGACGTCGACGGCGTTGACGACCTCCGCGTCGGAGTTCCGCGCGCCGCGCAGCATCTTTCCGACGAAGTCGTCGTAGCCGCCGCCGTTCTCGACGACGACCTTCGCCCGGGACAGTTCCAGCTGGTTCCGGGTGCTCGCCTCGTACGAATGCGGATCCTGCGCGGGGTCGCTGATGATCGAGACGACGGTGACCCTGTCCCCGCCGATCTGCCGGACGATGTCCCCGTAGACGTTGGTCGAGGCGACGACCGGGATGGCGGGGTTCGCGTCCCCGTGCGGTGCGGCCTCGCCCGGGCCGGCACCCGAGGAGCTGCCGCATCCGGGCGCGAGCACCAGCGCGGCGACGGTCAGCAGGGCCGGGAAACGGCCTGAGGAGACGCCCATCTGCGTCCTCCGAGCCGAAGGCGAAACCGAAACGGTTATCACTTGAATCATCGCACCGCCGTGCCTCGGCCTCCACCTCACGCGGAGATCCGCCGCCCGGCTGTCCGCCTCGCGGAGATCCGCCGGCGGACGGTGGCGCTCAGCCGGCGGCGGGAGGTCGGTCGACGTAGGGGAGGGGCGGCTCCGGGATCCTGTCGACCGCGATGGCGTCGAGCGCGAGGGCCGCCGACGTGCTGCCCAGGGCGCCGCCCGGGTGCCAGGTGCCGGTCACCCTCACCCAGGTGTCGGCGGGCGGTGCCGTCACGCCGTGCACGGTGACGGCCAGCGACTGCGCGTCGGCCGCACAGCAGGCGATCAGGAGGCGGGTCAGGTCCCAGGTGCCGTCCTCGCCCGGTGTGACGAACCCCTGCAGGACGACGGTGCGGCCCAGGAGACTCTGCTGCTCCTCCTGCTGCACCCTGGCGATGAACTCGGTGAGGGAGAGCGGGACGGGCCCGCGGGCCGGGAGCGTGTCGAAGCTCTCGTACTCCGCGACGAGCTGCGGGCTGTCCCGCGCGGCGGTGTAGGAGCCCAGCGCAGGAGGGGCGTACAGCAGCAGGGCGAGGGCGGGTGGCAGGAGCAGCCAGGCGACCCGCGGTCCGCGGGTGTGGTCGTGCCCGTGGACCGGCTCCGGGTCCTCGTGACCGGCGTCCCGCCCCGGACGGCGTGCGGGGAAGGGCAGCCCGTCGCGCAGGGCGCCGATCGCCCCCAGGGCGCACAGCGCGATCCCGGAGGCGACGAGGTAGGGCTGCAGTCCTTGCTTCACATAGCGCAGGCCGATGTCGCTGAAGAGGGACACCCGGAGGACCCCGGCTCCGAGGAGGACGAGCAGCACGGCCTGGAGCGGGCGTCTCACAGCAGCCACCACCCGGTGATGGCGCTGGCCGCGACGGCGACGACCGCCGTGGCCGCGGAGAAGCGCAGGGCGAACGCCCGGCCGAACGTCCCCGCCTGCAGGGCGATCAGTTTCACGTCGACCATGGGGCCGACCACCATGAAGGCCAGCCGTGCCGTGGGCGAGAAGCCGGTGAGCGAGGCGGCGACGAAGGCGTCGGCCTCCGAGCAGACGGCGAGGACGATCGCGAGTCCGGCGAGGAACAGCACCGACAGCCAGGGGGATCCGGCGAAGGTGTCCAGCACGGACCTCGGCACGGCGACGTTGAACGTCGCGGCGGCCATGGCACCGAGCACGAGGAACCCGCCGGCGTGCAGGAAGTCGTGCTGGAAGCCGAGCCGGAACTCCTCCCACCGGCTGTGGCCGTGGCGGTGGCCGGTGTGCCGGGACGGCATGCGCAGCCACTCCGCGCGGCCGAACCTCAGCCACAGCCAGCCCATCGCCGCCGAGACGGCCAGTGAGGCGACGAGCCGGGCGGCCACCATCTCCGGGCGGCCGGGGAAGGCGACGGCGGTCGAGGCCAGCACGATCGGGTTGACGGCGGGCGCGGACAGCAGGAACGCGAAGGCGGCTGCCGGTGTCACGCCCCGCCGGATCAGGCTCCCCGCCACGGGCACCGAGGCGCACTCACAGCCCGGCAGCACCACCCCGGCCGCGCTCGCCACCGGCACCGCCAGGGCGGGTCTGCGCGGCAGCGCCCTGCTGAACACGCGCGCCGGTACGAAGGCGTTGACCGCACCGGAGACCAGTGTGCCCAGGATCAGGAACGGCAGGGCCTGCACCGTGACGGCCACGCAGATCGTCTGCCAGGCCCGGAAGCCGGGGTGGGTCAGCCACTGAGCCGCCCCCGCCGCCCAGGCGAGCCCGACCACCGCCAGTACCGATGCGGCGCCGGCGGCGAGGACGGGCGCCGGGGCGGGACGGCCGGATTCCGCGGCCGTCCCGGGACCCGACTTCGGCGGCGTTCCCGGGCCGGCACCCGGCCGCGTTCCCGGTGGTCTACCCGGCTGCGTTCCCGGCCGCGTCGACGTGTTCGGCTGGTCCTGCACCGATCCCCCTGGTTCGTTCACGCCGGCTCCGGCCCGTCCCGGAGCGGCATCACCATAGCGGTGGACGCGCCCTCCCCGAGATCGGCCGGCGCCGCCCGGAGTGGGCCGGCCGGGCGAACCGGCAGGGGACCTCGGCCGGGTCGGGCGGTGCCGTGGCTGCGACCACCGCCCGACCCGGAGCATGCACCCGCGTGGCAGGCGATCGGCGCGTGTCCGGGTCCGTACGCGTGCGGGTGGCCGTTCGGCCGTGCCGTCAGCCCTTGGGGCGCAGCAGACCGCGCTCGTAGGCCTTGACCAGCCGCTGCGGCACCAGATAGGTCACTCCGTCCACCGTGACCGGCACGAGCTGCGATGTGGTGGCCTTCCACTGGGCGCGGCGGTGACGGGTGTTGCTGCGGGACATCTTCCGCTTGGGAACGGCCATGGGATCGGGCCCTCTCCGGACGACGGTGCGAACTCTGGCGCAGAGTATATGGAAATGGATCCCGTTTCCAACTCTCGCTCCCTCCGCCGCACAGCCGACGGCGGGCAGCGGCCGGGGCCCTCTCGCGGACGGCGACGCCCAGGCCCCCCGGGAGCGGCCACCCGGTCCCCCGCCCCCTCGACACCGGTGACCGCACCGGCCCGCCCCGCGGACCCCGAACCGGCGACGCATGTGCGCCCGCCGTGGCCTTCGCACCGCGCTTCAGACGTCTCCGGGCGCCGGACGGCGCAGCGCCGACCCGGTGTCGGCGATGAGTTCGCCGAGGTAGGCGCGGGCGCTGAGCGGCCGGGTGAGTGCCGCCGCCTGGCCGGACCAGAGGTTGACGTAGTCGGCCAGTCCGCGTGCCGCGGCCGCTGTGCGGAGCGGGCGGGTGAGTGCGTACTGGAGCGGATAGGGCGCCAGTCGGTCCTCGTACGCCAGCGCCTCGCGGGTGAAGCGGTTGGGGATGGCCCGCGCGAGCCGTCCCGAGAAGGCCCGGGTCAGTACGGTCGTACGCGCGTCGGGGCCGTGCAGTGCGGCCCGGTGGAGGGCGCTCGCGCCGGACTCGTCGGTCGCCAGGAATCCGGTGCCGATCTGCACTCCGTCCGCCCCGAGCGTCAGCGCGGCGGCGACCCCCCGGCCGTCGGCTATGCCGCCGGCGGCGATGACGGGGATCGACACGGCCCGCGCGACCTGCGGGACGAGGGAGAACGTCCCGACGAGGGACTCGTTCACGGGGCGCAGGAACGAGCCGCGGTGGCCGCCCGCATCACTGCCCGAGGCGACGACGGCATCCATGCCCGCCGCCTCGATCGCCAGAGCCTCATCGACGGTGGTCGCGGTGCCGACGGTCCGGATGCCCCGGCGGCGGGCCTCGTCCAGCACCCGGGCCTCGGGCACGCCCATCACAAAGCTGATCACCGGCGGCCCCGCCGCGAGCAGCGCGTCGATCTGCTCCGCGAAGTGCGGGGCGGGAGGCGGTTCCTCCAACTGGTCCATGGGCAACCCGAGTTCCTCGAACCACGGGCGCAGCAGCGCGGTGTACCGGGCCATCCGGTCACGGTCGGGCGGTACCGCGGCCTCGTCGGGGTGCGGGACCCAGAGATTGACCGCGAAGGGGCGGGCGGTGGCCTTCCGCAGCTCGCCCACGAGCCCGCCGATCCCGTCCGGGGTGAGGAGGTGGGCTCCGTACGAGCCGAGCCCGCCGCCCTCGGAGACGGCGGAGGCCAGCGCCACGGACGACAGTCCGCCGCCGAACGGGCCCTGCACGATGGGGACTTCCAGGTCCAGCAGTCCGGTGAGCCGGCCGCCGGCCCAGGAGCGCTTTCCGTCGGTCATGACAGTCCTCCTTCAAGTCGAGGAGTCGCGGGAGTCGGGGGAGTCGGGGGAGTCGCGGGAGTCGCGGGAGTCGTGAGAGTCGCGGGAGTCGCGGGAGTCGCGGGAGTCGCGGGAGTCGTGGGAGTCGTGAGAGTCGGGGAAATCGTGAGGCGAGGGCGCCGGGGAGCCGAGTGAGCCCGGGGAGCCGAGAGCACCGAGGGACCCTCGGAAGCCGAGGGAGCTGGGCCACTCCCGGCGCTGGGGGCGTTCACCGTCCGAGGGCGAGGGCCGTGCGCCCCGCCACCTGCTCCAGGGCGGTTTCGGCGACCCGGCGTCCGAGGTGCTCGGCGGTCCTCAGATCCGCCCCCGAGGGGGCCGCGTCCGGGCCCAGGTCGGACGGCGACTGGGCCATCGCGCCGAGGAAGCCGCCGAGGCGGTTGAGGTCCTCCGGGGTTCCGGTCGTGGAGTAGTCGCCGCCGGGCGGCAGGCCCAGCGAGACCCAGTTCATGCCGTGCTGGGCGGCGAAGACCGAAAGGGAGATCAGGACGTTCAGCTTGTCGCCGTTGACACCCGCGGAGTTGGTGAAACCGGCGGCTAGCTTCCCGGCCCAGCCCTGCTCCGCCCAGACCGGGGCGCTGGCCTCGGCGAAGGCCTGGAAGACGGCGGACTGGCCGCCCATGTAGGTCGGTGTGCCGAAGACGATCGCATGGGCGGCGGCCAGTGTCCGCCAGAGCCGGCCGTCCACGACGGCCACGTCGCACAGTTCGGCCCGCACTGCGGGCAGCGACGCCGCTCCGGCGGCGACGGCACGGGCCTGGCGGGCGGTGTGGCCGTAGCCGCTGTGGAAGGCCACCGCGACGGTGATGCTCTCGGGCATGGTGAAGTCCTCGCAGGTCAGGTGGGAGGTGGGCTGACTTCTCAGCGCCTGGTTCGACACTAGACGACCGGTCAACTAAACGCCACCCCGCTGATAGTTGACCGGCCGTATACTCATCGTCATGGGACGGACGAGCACGGCACGGGAACGACTGCTGGACGCGGCCTGCGGCCTGATGCTGAGCCGCGGTTACGGCACGATCGGCGTCGCCGAGATCTGTGCCCGCGCGGATGTCAGGAAGGGCAGCTTCTACCACTTCTTCGAGTCGAAACAGGCCCTGACGATCGAGGCGATCAACGCGCACTGGGCTTCCCAGCGGGCCGGCTGGGTGGCCACCCTGCGCGGCGACGGGCCGGCGGAGGACCGGCTGGAGCGGTTCTTCCTCGACCAGGCGGCGGCCCAGCACACGGCGAGGACGCAGAACGGCGCGGTCAACGGGTGCCTGTTCGGCAATCTGGCCCTGGAGATGAGCACCCAGGACGCGGTCGTCCAGGGCCGGCTGGCGGAGGTCTTCGACGAGCAGATCGACCTGGTGCACGCCACGCTCACGGAGGCGGCGGAGCAGGGCGCCGTCCCCGCCCCCGCCGCGGATCGCGAGACCGCCCGCGCGGTGCTCGCCCAGCTGGAGGGCATGGTCATGTTCGCGAAGCTGGCGAACGACCCCTCCGTCCTCGACGGGCTGTGGGCCCAGGCCTCCCGGCTCCTGAGGAGCTAGTGCGGCCACCACGTACCGGGCCGCGGGCACGGTCACGGCACGACCACGGGCGCGGCACGGCCACGACCACGGGCGCGGGCGCGGGCGCGCTCAGGCTCTGTGCCGGCCGGGTGATCCGGCGGAGGGTCCCACGACCGCCGGCGAGGTCGCGCCGGGTCGGATGTTCTTGTTGAGGTGGAAGACGTTGCCTGGGTCGTACGCGACCTTGACGTCGGCCAGTCGACGGTAGACGCGCTCGCCGTACGCCTCCCGCACCCGGCTGGTGCCGTCGTCGGCGTCGAGGAAGTTGACATAGACGCTGCCGACGCGATGCGGCTGGAGGGCGTGCAGGAACCGCCGCGCCCACGCGGTCTCGGCCGCGGCCCGCTCACCGGACTCTTCGGGCAGCCATACGGCGTCGATGTTGATGTTGTGCGCCACGTCTCGGGCGGCGTAGGCGGTGGTGTCGCCCGCGAGCCGGGCCACGGCGCCGCCCATGTGGAACATCACCGCGTACGACCGGGGCGAGCCGGCCTCGTAGGCGTGGTCGGCGATGACCGCGATGGCGTGGTCGGAGAGGCCGGCGAGGTCCGTGGCCTTCCAGTAGTAGTGCCAGCCGTGCGGGACGGTGTCGTCGGTGCTGCGCTGGTGGGCCACGTACGGCTTCGGTGCGACCAGGTCCGCGAGCGGCCTCCCGAACCGGCGAAGAGCCCGCACCGCCCGCTCGCCGTCCCGGACCGCGCCGGCGTGGCAGCAGACGACGGCGACGGCCGGCCGCCAGTGCAGCTCCTCGGGCACGGCCGGCAGCGGGGGGACGGTGCCGAGCCTGACGACGGTGCCGAGTTCATCGGGTGCTTCGGCGGCGAAGTCCCGGTAGAAGCGCAGCACGTCGGCGGTGTCGTCGGCCGCCCAGAGGACCGGACCGGCCAGCACGGTCGGGCCGACGGGGTGCAGCGCGAACCGGAACGAGGTGACGACACCGAAGTTGCCGCCGCCGCCTCGCAACGCCCAGAGCAGATCGGGGTGGTCGTCGGCGGACGCCCGCACGACGCCGCCGTCGGCGGTGACCACCTCGGCGGCCAGCAGGCTGTCGACCGTGAGCCCGTACCGGCGCATGAGGAAGCCGATTCCGCCGCCGAGGGTCAGCCCGGCCACGCCCGTATGGCTGACGATCCCGCCGGTGGTGGCGAGACCGTGGGCCTGCGACGCTTCGTCGACGTCGCCCCACAGCGCCCCACCCTGCACCCGGACCGTGCGGCCGGCCGGGTCGACCCGCACCGACCGCATCGCCGAGAGGTCGATGACGATCCCCTCGTCGCACACCGCGGTACCGGCCACGTTGTGTCCCCCGCCCCGCACCGCGATCTCCAGGTCGTGGTCGCGGGCGAAGCGCACGGCCGCGGCCACGTCGGCGGTCCCGGCGCACCGGGCGATCAGCCGGGGGCGCCGGTCGACGGACCCGTTCCACACGGATCGGGCGGCGTCGTAGTCGGCGTGACCGGCGGTGATCAGTCGCCCCCGGAACCCGTCGATCTCCATGACGGTCGCCTCCTCACGCGGTACGGCCCACCTGCCCGGCGGTCGTACCGCCACCTTCTGGTGTCCCGGTATCCATCGCACCACCGGGGCGTCGCGGTCGTGAAGTCAGGAATCTGGACTTCAGGGCCGGAACGGGTGGGACACTGGTGTCGTGCGGAGCTACGGCCAGTACTGCCCCATAGCCCGCGGCGCCGAGATCTTCGCCGAACGGTGGACGCCGCTGATCATCCGCAATCTGCATCTGGGCTGCGGCAGCTTCAGCGAGATCCTGGAAGGCGCCCCCGGGCTCTCCCGGACCCTGCTCTCCCAGCGGCTCAGGCAACTCGAGCGGCTCGGCGTCGTCAGCTCCGGGCCCAAGCCCGGCGGACGCGGACGACACTACGCACTCACGCCCGCGGGTCACGACCTCTTCAAGGTCTGCGTGTCGCTCGGCGAGTGGGGTGCGGCCTGGCTCGAGATCGCGCCCGAGCACCTCGATCCCTTCGTGGCGCTGTGGTCGATGTGCAACATGCTCCGCCGGGACCGGCTTCCGGACCGACGCGTCGTCATCCGCTTCGACTTCACCGGCCGCGAACGCCGCGAACGGTACTGGCTGCTGATCGAACGCGGCGACACGGAGATCTGCAAGACGTACCCGGGTCTCGACGAAGACCTCTACATCACGGCGGAAGCCGAGGCTTTCATCCGGTGGCACGCGGGCCGGCAGACCTGGGCCGAAGCCGTCCGTGACCGCCGCATCCAGCTGCACGGCCCCTCCTGGCTCGTACGAGCCTTCCCGACGTGGAACGCCCGCAGCGCCTTCGCCCACGTCAGGCCGGTGCCCCGGACCGCGGCGGGCTCGGCGGCCTGACGGGCTGGGGGCGGCCGGTCACGGGAGGCGACGGCGGCGCACCGGCGGTCGGGTCGCGGGGCGGTCGGCGCCCCGGTCGTCACCGCGGCCGGGGCGGTCACGTGCGTACCGCGTACAGCTCCCGGGTCCCCGTCGTGAACCGGGCGAGGGCGTCCGGCAGCGGGGCGACGCCGATACCCGGGGCGGTCGGTACGGGCAGATGGCCGTCCTGGAGGACGAACGGCTCGGTGATGTCCTCGGCGAAGTACCGGCCGGAGGCGGAGGTGTCGCCGGGCAGGGTGAAGCCCGGGAGGGCGGCGAGCGCCAGGTTGGGAGCGCGGCCGATGCCCGTCTCCAGCATTCCGCCGCACCACACCGGCACGCCGTGGGCGGCGGCCACGTCGTGGATGCGACGGGCCTCCGGGTAGCCGCCGACGCGGGCCGGCTTGACGTTGACGACCCGGCAGGCGTCCATCGCGAGCGCGGACGCCGCGTCGCGTGCGGAGTGGATCGACTCGTCGAGGCAGACCGGGGTGGCCAGGCGCTGCTGGAGCCGGGCGTGGGCGTACAGGTTGTTCTCCTCCAGCGGCTCTTCGATCAGCAGCAGCCCGAACTCGTCGAGCCGTCGCAGGTGTTCGGCGTCGGCGAGGGTGTAGGCGGTGTTGGCGTCCACCTGGAGCGGGAGTTCGTCGCCGAAGCGGTCGCGTACGGCGCGCACCGGCTCGACGTCCCAGCCCGGTTCGATCTTCAGCTTGATACGGAGGTAGCCCTCGGCGAGGTACCGCTCGACGTCGTCGATCAGTTCGGGCACGGAGTCCTTGATGCCGACGGACACCCCGGCGGGCACCCGTTCGCGGACCGAGCCGAGAAACGTCGCGAGCGACATCCCGTACGTGCGCAACTCGGCGTCCAGCAGGGCGGTTTCCAGGGCCGCCTTGGCGAGTTCGTGGCCCTTGACGGAGGCCAGGGCCGGGGCGACGGCCGCGGTCGTCGGTGCGGGCAGGGCGGCGACGCGGGGCAGCAGGAAGTCCCGGATGACGATTTCGGCTCCGGCGACGAACTCCGCGCAGTACAGCGGCTGGGGGTCGGCGGCGAACTCGGACCAGCCTTCCGCCTCGTCGGTCACCACATGCAGCAGGAAGGTGTCCTTGCTGGTCATCGTCCCGAAGGAGGTACGGAACGGGGTGACGAGCGGGATGGCGACATGGAGCAGTTCGACGCGTTCGAGCTTCATTCCTGCTCCTGGGAGGGGGATGCGGGGGTGCCTGCGGAGAGGGGTGCGAAGGGGGCAGGGGATGTGCAGGGGGCGGAGGATGCCGAGGGCGAGGAGGATACGGAGGGGGTGGAGGATGCCGAGGGAGTGAAGGATGCCGAGGGGGCGGAAGTGGTCTCGGGGGCGGTCGCGTGCGAGGTCCCCCCGTACGGGCTCCCCGCGGCGACCCCGGCGCCGGTCTCCCCCGCCGTGAGCCCGGCGGTCGGGCGGCGGGTCAGCAGGTACCAGCCGTCGCGGGACATGGACGTCGGGCGCAGGCCCTCGGCGTACGCCTCGGCGAAGACCTCGCGCACGGCGTGCCGCCACCGGAGCGCGAGGGCCGGGTCGGCGGCGCGCAGCGCGACGATGTCCTCGGGTACGCGGCACCACATCCGGTCCGCGCCGCGCAGGGCGAGCGGGCCTCCGTCCGGTGCCCTGCGCACGGTGTCGGCGTCGGCGCGCCCGTCGTCGGGGCCGTCCTGCCGCGGGCTGCCGGCCACCAGGTCCCATTCGACGGTCAGCCGGTCGCTCTCGTCGCCGTTGTTCACGCCGTCGCTCATCGGCCCGTAGAAGTCGACCAGGTACTCGCCCCCGACGGCGCCCAGTCTGACCAGGTTGAAGCGGGCATTGCGGCCGACCAGCGGGTCGAAGGTCCAGCGCATGGTGGTGGCGCCGTGCTCCAGCGCCCACTGCCGCTGGGCCTGCTTGATCGCGAAGCCGACACCGCGGCCGGACGCGCTCGCGGCGGCCACGAACGAGTACACGTCCCGCTCGCCGGGCGGCCCGAACACCGCCACCGCCGCCCCGGCCGGCCGTACGCCCGACGGCTTCTCGGAGTACGCCGCGTGCACCACGCCACCGGCGTGCACCAGGCTGTGCAGCACCTCCGGGGGATAGGGCGGGGTGGCGTGCGGCATCTGCCACACATCGGCGAGGAAGTCGGCCACGGCACGGATACCGGACACGTCGTGCACGCTACGGACCGTGACGCCGGCGGTACGGGCCGCGGCGCCGGCCTCCCGGGCGACACGGGCCGCCGCGCCCGAAATCAGGGATGCTTCCCCGGGCCCGCAGGCGGCTGCGCCCGCGATCGACGCTCCTCCCCCGGTCCGGCGGGCGGCCTCGCCCATGGGGGTTCCTCCCGCGGTGCCGCGGGCCGCTTCGCCGCCAGCGCGGGACGCGCCCGCTGCGCCGCGGGCCACGTCCCCGGCGGCGGTCGCGTCCGGTGTACCGTCCGCCGCGCCGGACCCGGCGGCGGAGCTCGTCACAGATGTCATGCCCCCGAGTCTCCAAGGCCGTATCCCGCCGGCCGTTGTCGCAAGGCACAATGAATCCTGAATCCCTGTTGCGATCAGCCAAGGCCCTCGGCGGCCGTGGGCCGGTAGAACGGCCGAAAGAGCCGATCGTCCCCATGTGACCGTCTTCCACCGGAGAGCCGACCCCGCCCATGGACGCCTGCACCCTCGAGGACCTGCTCGGCACCCTCGGCGAACCCGTGTTCCGCGTGCTCGCCGCCCCGGCCGACCTCACCGCCCCCGTCTCGGAGGTCCTGCTGCACGACGCCGGGGGGCCGTTTCCGCGCAGCGCGCCCGGCGCCCTGCTGCTGGCGGTCGGGGCGCGGGCGGGTGACGTCGGAACGCTGGCACGGGATGCCGCGGCGGCCGGGATGGCCGGACTCGTGGTGCGCGCCGGGGACGGCCGCCCCGACACGGTGGCGGAGGCGGAGGCCCACGGCCTCGCGCTGCTGGCCGTCGACGACGACGCCGCCTGGCACCACGTCCATCTGCTGCTGGCGTCCGCGGTCGGTTCCCGGCCCGGCCCCGCGGGCGGCGGGGCGGCCTTCGGGGACCTGTTCGCGCTCGCCAACGCGGTGGCCGTGGCCGTGGGCGGCGCCACCGTCGTCGAGGACGCCCACCAGCGGATCCTGGCCTACTCCACGGTCCCCGGGCAGGCCGTCGACGAGGCCCGGCGGCAGGGCATCCTGGGCCGCCAGGTGCCGAGCAGCCCCGAGAACACCGGGCAGTACCGCGCCCTGTTCGCCGCCCCCGGACCCCTGCGCCTCGCCGCGCTCGAGGACGGCGAGCTGCCGCGGCTCGCCGTGGCGATCCGCGCGGGCGGCGAGACGCTGGGGTCGTTGTGGGTCGTCGACGACGGGCAGCTCGGCCCCGGCGCGGAGGAGGCACTGACCCGGGGAGCGTCCACGGCCGCCCTGCTCCTGCTGCGGGCGCGGGCGAGTGCGGAGCTGTCCCGGCATCTGACGAGCGACCTGCTGCGCCGGCTCCTGGACGGCACCGCCGACCCCGCGGGCGCCGCTCACCGCCTCGGCCTCGCCGCCGACGCCGCGGTCCGCGTCGCGGCCTTCGCCCTCGACGGCGCGGTGTCCGCGCCCGACGGGGAGCAGACCGCGCTGCGGCTGCTGGACAGCGTACGGCTCCAGTGCGAGGCGCGGTACGGGTGGCACGCGTGCGTGCTGGTGGACGGGACGGTGTACGCGCTGCTGCCGGTGGCCGGTGCGGGGGCACCCGCGGCCCGAGCGGAGCCGAGAGCCGGAGGGAGCGGCGCGCAGCGGCACCGGCGGCTCGCCGAGGACATCGTGCGGCGCGCGGGCCGGGCACTGCGGGTGCCGGTGCGGGCGGGGCTGGGCGACGTGGTCGCGGATCCGGCCGCGGTACGCGGCTCACGCGACGACGCCGACCTCGTGCTGCGGGTGCTCGGTCCGAACGAGGACGTCGCGGCGGTGGCCGAGGTGCGCGCGCGTGTCACCCTGCTGCGGCTGCGGGAACTCATGGTCGGACAGCGGCAGTTGACGGCGGGCTCCTGGCGCGAGGTCCTGGCGTACGACACCGCGCACGGCACCGACTACGCCAGGACCCTGGTGTGCTGGCTGGACGCCGGATGCGACACGGCGCGGGCGGCGAAGCTGCTCGATGTGCACCCCAACACCTGCCGGTACCGCCTCAGACAGGCACAGCAGCACGTCGGCCTCGATCTGGCCGACCCGGACGAGCGGCTGGTGCTGTGGCTGCAGCTGCGCACGCTCGGGGGCCTGCGGGGCACCGGCCGCGGGTGAACCCCGCCGGTGGCAGGCCGCGGACGGGGTTCACCGGCGGGCGGGCCGGTCCGGGGCGGTACGCCGGACCAGGGTGGCGGGGGCAGGCGGCGGGGCAGTGCGATACGCCGGACCATGACGGGCGGGGCGGTACGCCGGTCCCGGTCGGGGGCGGCCTGGGTAAGCGACCGGGCAGTGCGGTACGCCGGTCCCGGTCCGGGGGCAGCCGGGGCACCTGCGAGCCACCGGCCGCGCCCACACCGCGTCGCCGTCGTTCAGCCGTCGTTCAGCCGCCGGCACCGCTCGCCGACTCGCCGGCTCGGCAGCTCGACGGGCCGACAGCTCGGCTGCTCGGCTGCTCGGCCACATCGGCATCACAGCCGGTCAGCGGTCCAGCGGCTCAGCGGCACGGCCGGTCGGCGGTTCAGCCGCACGGCCCGTCAGCCAGGCCGCGAGCCGTGCCTCGCACTCCCGCAACTGCCCCACGGGCACGTACTCCCCGGCGGTGTGCGCCAGGGCCGGGTCGCCCGGACCGTAGTTGAGCGCGGGCGTGCCGAGCGCGGCGAAACGGGCGACGTCGGTCCAGCCCAGCTTGGGGCGGGGGGTCGCGCCCAGGACCTCCACGAGCGCGGCGACCGGGCCCTGCCGCAGTCCGGGCAGGGCTCCCGGCACGACCTCGGTGACCTCGACCTCGTACTCGGGGAACAGCCCGCGCAGATACGCCTCGGCCTGCCCGGCCGAACGGCTGGGCGCGAAGCGCAGATTGACCGTGATCACACAGGTGTCGGGGACGACGTTCTCGGCGACGCCCGCGCGGACGGCCACCGCGTTCAGCCCCTCGCGGTACTCCAGGCCGTCGATGACGATGCGCTCGGCGGTGTGTTCGTCGAGGCGCCGGAGCATGGCCGCCGCCCGATGCGCGGCATTGACGCCCCGCCAGGAGCGGGCGGTGTGCGCGCGCTCCCCGCGTACCGTGATGTCCGCGTTCAGGACGCCCTGGCAGCCCGCCTCGACGCCCGCGTCGGACGGCTCCATCAGGATCGCGAGGTCCGCCTCGAGCAGATCGGGGCGCTCGGCGGCGATCCGGCTCAGGCCGTTGCGGTCGCCGGAGAGCTCCTCGCACTCGTAGAAGACGTACGTGACGTCGCGTACGGGGGCGGTGAGGGTGGCCGCGAGGCGCAGGGCGACGGCGACGCCGCCCTTCATGTCGCACGCCCCGAGCCCGTGAAGCAGGTCTCCGTCCAGCCGGGAGGGCAGGTTCCCGGCGGCCGGGACGGTGTCCAGGTGGCCGGCGACGACGACCCGCTCCGTACGGCCCGAGCCGACACGGCCGGAGACGGTACGGTCCGAGCCGAAACGGCCCGGGTCGGTGCGGGCCGAGTCGGCGCGGGCCGAGTCGGCGCGGGCCACGACGGAGTTGCCGATGCGTTCCACCGTCAGATGCGCGCAGGCGCGCAGGGCGGACTCCACGGCGTCGGCGAGGGCGGCCTCGTCGCCGCTCTCGGACGGGACGTCCACCAGGGCCCGGGTGAGTTCCACCAGGTCGCCGGACAAATTCAGCGGGATCATTCGGCGGTCTCCTCCTGCGGGACGGGCCGGTTCAGCCGGGAGTGCCGGATGCCGTAGAGGGCGTAGATCGCGAACCCGGCCGCCATCCACAGACCGAAGGCGATCCAGGTGTCGGAGCCCAGCCCCCACATCACATAGCCGCAGCACAGCACACCCAGCACGCAGGTCACCGGCGCGAGCGGCACCCGGAATCCGCGCGGTGCCTCCGGGCTGCGCCGGCGCAGGATCAGTACGGCACAGTTGACCAGCGCGAACGCGAACAGGGTGCCGATGCTGGTGGCGTCGGCGAGCGCGCCGAGCGGTACCAGCGCGGCGAGCACCATGACGAACGCGGACACGATCACGGTGTTGGCGCGGGGCACCCCGGTCCTCGGGTGGACCCTGGCGAACAGCGACGGCACCAGCCCGTCGCGGGCCATCGAGAACAGGATGCGGGTCTGCCCGTACTGCACGGCGAGGACGACGCTCGTGGTGGCGACGACCGCGCCGACGGACAGCAGGATCGGCCACAGGGTGCCGCCGCCGACCGAGCCCACCAGCACCTCGCTGAGCGTCGCCTCGGTTCCCGCGAACTCCCGCCACGGCATCGCGCCGACCGCCGCGACCGCCACCGCGCAGTACAGCGCGGTGATCAGCCCGAGGGAGAGGAGGATGGCGCGCGGCAGGTCGCGCTGCGGGTTCTTCGCCTCCTCACCTGCCGTCGACGCGGCGTCGAAGCCGATGTACGAGAAGAACAACGTCGCGGCGCCCGCGCTCACTCCCGCCATGCCGAGCGGGAACAGCGGCCGGAAGTTCCCGGCGCGGAACGCGGTGAAGGCGACGGCGCAGAACATCACCAGGGCGGCCACCTTCACCGCCACCATGACCGTGTTCACCACGGCGCTCTCGCGGGCCCCGCGCAGCAGCACCACCATGGCGAGGACGACGATCGCGGCGGCGGGAACGTTGAGCACACCGCCCGCGCCGGGCGGGCCGGACAGCGACTCGGGCAGCGTCCAGCCGACGGTGAGCTCCAGCAGCTCGTTCACGTACTGGCCCCAGCCGACCGCGACGGCGGCGACCGAGACGCCGTACTCCAGCACCAGACACCAGCCGCAGACCCAGGCGACCAACTCGCCGAGCGTGGCGTAGGTGTAGCTGTACGAGGACCCGGCGCCCGGGATCATCCCCGCGAGCTCGGCGTAGGACAACGCGGAGAACAGGGCGGTGATCCCGGCGAGTACGAAGGAGACCACGACGGCGGGACCCGCTTCGGGTACCGCCTGGCCGAGGACCACGAAGATCCCGGTGCCGAGGGTGGCGCCCACGCTCAGCAGCGTGAGCTGGGTGAGCCCCATCGTCCGGCGCAGCTCACCACCGCGGGCCTCGGCGACCAGATCGGCGACGTCCCGCCGCCGCGTCAGCCTGTTCGCGGTCCCGACCTCACCCGTGGGTCTCGGCGGGCTCGTCCGCACAGCGTCCATCGCGTCCACTCCTCTCACAGCTCCCGTTCCGGCCCTTGATGATGCGGAACGGAGGTGCGGGGAGGGGTGTGCGCTGCGGCCAAGACGGCGGGGCGCGCTTTGGTCTTCCGGCCAATGCTGCCGGGCGCCGGACGTGGAGGTGTTCGGTGTCCGGGGGCCGGGGCAGCGGGCGGAACCGCCTCACAGCCACCGGCCAGCCACCGGCCACCCACCGGCCGCGTCCGCAGCCGCACCCGGCACCCGGCACCCGGCACCCGATCACCGGGACACGAAGCACGGCACCCCGGCACCCGGGACGCGGCACCCCGGCCGGACGGCCCGCTCCGCCGCCCCGCCGGGCGCCCCGGCTGCCGGGTGCCAGGCGGCCGGGCGGCGCCGCGGAGACGGGGCGCCGCGGAGACGGGGCGCCGCGGAGACGGGGGTCAGGCTTCTCGGGACCCCTCGTACATCGCCTCGATGACCTCGGCGTACTCGCGCTCCACTACCGGCCGCTTGACCTTGAGGCTCGGGGTGAGTTCGCCGTGTTCGACGTCGAGGTCGCGCGGCAGCACCGAGAACTTCTTGATCGTCTGCCACCGCTGCAGGTCGCCGTTGACCCGCTGGACGAAGCCGTCGATCAGCTCGTGGACCTGCGGCGAGGAGACGACCTCGGCGTAGCCGAGTCCGCCGAGACCGTGCGACGCCGCCCAGGGCATGATCTGGGTCTCGTCCAGGGTGATCAGGGCGGAGCAGAAGTTGCGGCCGTCGCCGATGACCAGGATGTTGCCGACGAACGGGCAGATCGCCTTGAAGCGGCCCTCGATCTCGGTGGGTGCCACGTACTTGCCGCCCGAGGTCTTGAACACGTCCTTCTTGCGGTCGGTGATGCGGACGAAGCCGGCCTCGTCCACCTCGCCGATGTCGCCGGTGTGCAGCCAGCCGTCGCTCTCCAGCACCTCCGCGGTCTTCTCGGGGAGGTTGTGGTAGCCGCGCATGATGCCGGGGCCCCGCAGCAGGATCTCGCCGTCCTGGGCGACGCGGACCTCGGTACCGGGCAGCGGTGTGCCGACCGTGCCGATCCGGTTGTCGTCGGCGGGGTTGACGACGCAGCCCGCGCTGGTCTCGGTGAGACCGTAGCCCTCGAGGATCCGCACGCCGGCTCCGGCGAAGAAGTAGCCGATGTCTGGGGCGAGTGCGGCACTTCCCGAAACACAGGCGCGCAGATTGCCTCCGAAGGCCGCGCGGATCTTGCCGTACACCAGCCGGTCGGCGATGGCGTGCCGCACGGCGAGCGACGCGGGCACCCGGCGCCTTCCGGTCGCCGCCATGCTCTCCTGCCCCGCCCTGGCGTAATCGCGGGCGACCTTCGCGGCCCACAGGAAGATCCGGTACTTGGCGCCGCCCTCGGCTCTCGCCCTCCCCGCGATGCCGTTGTAGACCTTCTCGAAGATCCGCGGGGCGGACGCCATCAGGGTCGGTCGCACGGCGGGCAGGTTGGTGACGATGCGGTCGATCCGGCCGTCCACCGCCAGCACATGGCCGGTCTGTATCTGACCGGAGATCAGAGCCTTGCCGAAGACGTGCGACAGCGGCAGCCACAGGTACTGCACGTCGTCGGAGCGCAGCAGCCCGCGGGCCTCCTGTGCCACGGCCTGGTACGACCAGCAGTCGTGCACCAGGCGCACGCCCTTCGGCCGGCCGGTCGTGCCGGAGGTGTAGATCAGGGTGGCGAGTTGCTCCGGCTCGATCGCCCGGACGGTCTTCTCGACAGCGTCCGGGTGCTCCTCCAGGTACGCCGTGCCCCGCTTCTCCAACTCGGCGAGGGACAGCACCTCCAGACCTTCCAGCCCCTCCATCTTCTCCAGTTGGGGGACGGCCTCCTCCGCGTCGAAGAGGACGGCGTGGCCCAGCCCGGGGAGTCGATCGAGGTGCCCGGCCACCTTGGCCAACTGGGCGGCGTTCTCCACGAAGACGGCCCGGCTGCCGGAGTCGGAGAGGATGTACACCGTCTCGTCCGCGTTGGTGCTCGGGTAGACGGCGGTGGCCGCCGCGCCCGCGCACATGACGCCCAGGTCGGCCAGGATCCACTCCACCCGGGTCGAGGAGGAGATCGCCACCCGCTCCTCGGGCTGCAGCCCGAGGGCGATCAGGCCGGCCGCGATCGCCCTGACGCGCTCTCCGGTCTGCGCCCAGGTCAGCGAGCGCCATTGCTCGGCGCCGGAATCGCCGCCGCCTGCGCGGTCGTCGATCGGGGCGGGATAGCGGTAGGCCTCCTGGCCGGGTGTCGCCTCGACTCTGGAGAGGAACAGGTGCGCCACGGAGACCGGGCGGCTTTCGAGAAGGGAATGGACGGAACTCACATCGACCTCCGGGCCCGGGGGCACGCTCAATGTCTTGTTAACCGGCAGGTAACTCGCAAGCAGGTGGTCGAGACTAGAGCCAAGCGCGCCCGGCACGTAAGGGGGGAAAATGCCTCCCAAACCCACCCGATCGGTCTTTCACCGCACCAAAGGAGACGCCCCGCCAGGCGCCGGACCTCGGGCGACGGCACAGGCCCCGCCGGCCTGCTCGCCGCCGGGCATCTTCGCCATGCTCGTACGCCCGGACGCCCGGACGCCCGGACGCCCGGCGGCGCCGGCCCCCGCGGACACGGGAGCCGGCGTCGCGGTCGCCGCCGTGGATGGCCGCGATCCGGTCCAGCCACACGGCGGTGGGTTAGCTCTTGACCTTCTCCATCCGGGCTTTGAGCGTCGCGTCGGCGGTCCGCGCGGTGGACCCGTCGACGCGGCGGGCGTAGTCGACCCCCTGCGGATCCGTTCGGCACCGCTTCGGAGGCCGTCCTCTCCGATCGGCACCTCAGGGCGCGATGTTGTGGTTCAGCCGGAACAGGTTGCCGGGATCGTAGTGGCGCTTGAGGGCTACCAGACGGTCGTAGTTCTGCCGGTAGTTGGCCCGCACCCGGTGCTGGTCGTCGGCGTCCATGAAGTTCACGTACCCGCCGCCCGCCGAGTAGGGCTCGAGCGCCGCGGCGAAGGCGCGCACCCAGCCGATCCGCTCCTCGAGCCTCGCGCGCGTCGGCAGCGTGGGGCTCAGGGCGGTGGAGAAGTCGGCGTCGCGGTAGGCGAACGCGGTTTCCTCGGGGCCCACCCGGTGGCAGGCCCCGTCGATGGGAAACACGACCGTCGCGCTCTCGATACTGGGCGTGTCGGCGCCGTACTCGACGTAGGCGTCGATGGCCCCATCAGGCAGCCCGGTACTGAAGCAGCCCTTCCAGTAGTGGAACAGTCCTGCGGGCAGCAGGTCGTCGAACAGCGTGTTGATCACCGGGTACGGCATGCGCGCGACGTGCTGTCCGAGAATCGGGCCCAGCCGGCCGAGCCTGGCCACGACCCGGTCGTCCTCGTCCTCGGGGCCGCTGAAGCACGTGAGCACCCCGCACAGCGGTCGGCCGTGCCAGCGTTCCGGCAGGAAGGGGAGCGGCGGGCCGAGGCCGATGACCAGGACGGCGTTGAACTCCTCCGGGGTGTCGGCGATCAGCTGGCGGTAGGCGCGCAGCACGTCTCCGTCGAGCGGATAGAACGTCGGTCCGCCGAGGATGTGGGCCACCGGGTGCAGCCGGTACTCGAAGGAAGAGACGACGCCGAAGTTGCCGCCCCCGCCGCGCAGCGCCCACAGCAGGTCGGCGTGGTGATCCTCGCCGCACATCACCAGGGAGCCGTCGGCTGTGACTAGATCGGCCGAGACCAGGTTGTCGCAGGCCAGGCCGCACCGCCGGGCCAGATGGCCCATGCCGCCTCCGGTGGTCAGCCCGCCGATGCCCGTGCTGGAGACGATGCCGCCGGTGGTGGCCAGGCCGAACGGGTGCGTGGCGTGGTTGACGTCGGCCCAGGTGCAGCCGCCCTCGGCCCGGGCGGTACGCCGCTCGGGATCGACCCGGACGCCCCGCATGACGCCGAGGTCGAGGACGACGCCGTCGTCACAGGTACCGTACCCGGGGACGCTGTGGCTGCCGCCGCGGACCGCGAGTGCCAGCCCCAGGTCCCGGGCGAAGTGCAGGGTGGCCTTGATGTCGCCCGCGTCAGCCGCCCGGACGATGATCGCGGGCCGCTTCTCGTGCACCGCGTTGTAGACCCTGCGCGCCTCGTCATACCCCCGGTCCCCGGGTTGGACGATCTCGCCTCGGACGGCATCGCGCAGCCGTCGCGTGAGCCGGTCGTCGAGGACGGTGCTGTCGGTGGTCATGGCTGCCACCTGCTCTCGAGCGGTCGGGGATGGCTACATCACCGTTGTACGCCCGGGCCGATCCCCCGGTCATCGCGCGAACCGCCCATCCCGCGGCAGCGGGTATGGCAAGAACGGCCCATGCGGACCGGCCCCGGAGGAGCTACGCGAGCCCGTGGGTGTACGCGTACGCCGTGGCAGCGGCCCGGGAGGAGACGTCGAGCTTGGCGTAGATGTTGTTCAGGTGCCGGGCGACGGTGTGTTCGCTGATCACCAACTCGGCGGCCACGGCACGGTTGGTCCGGCCGGCGGCGACGAGACGCAGCACCTCGGCCTCACGCGCGGTCAGCCGTCCCGGGAGCCGGCCGCGCGCGGCGCTGAGCAGGGCCTCCCCCCGCCGTGCGTCAGGCTCGGCGCCCAGGCGCTCGAAGGCCGCGTGCGCGGCCCGCAGCTCCAGTCGCGCGCCCTCGCTGTCGCCTGCCGCACGGTCGGCGGCGGCCAGGATCATCCGGACCTGCGCTGCCTCGTACGGCACGGCGAGACCCTGCCACAGCGACAGCGCCCGCCGCAGCAGGTGCCGCGCACGACCAGCGTCCTGCTCGGCCAGGGCCACCGCGCCGCCGGCCTGGGCGGCGGTCGCGTGCAGCACGGTCGTCCCGGACCCGCACCGGCGCTCCCACTCACGGGCGGCCGACTCCAACGTCCTCGCCGCCGTTCGCGCCTCGGCCTGCCGCCCCGTCGCGAGCGAGATCTCCACCTGGGCCGCGAGCAGCCGGGTGCGGCCGAGGTGGCCGGGACCGCTGGTGTCCTCCACGGCGAGTGCGGGCCGCAGGGCCGCTGCCGCGGAGGCCGCCCTGCCCTGGGCGAGCCGTAGCAGGGCCAGTCCGGGCTGTGGATCGTGGCCCAGCTCGTGGGCGTGCTCGTACGACGCCTCAGCCGCGGCCAGATCGCCGCTCCGCCGCTGGATGTCGCCCACCAGGCAGACCACCTCGCCGGCCACCCGCGTCTCCCATGGCAGCAGCTCCTCGCAGGCGACGGCCGCCTCGCCGACCGCCGTCGGCCATTCACCGCGCAGTTCCAGCACCTGCACGCGGTGGACGCGGCACAGGCCGCGAAAGTTGTTCTCGTTCGGCATGGACGCGCACCAGGCCATCGCGGCATCCGTCCACTCGCCGGCCCGCCGCAGATCGGCACAGCTCATGCACTGCTGAAGGCCCAGGCAGTAGATCCATCCGGTGAAGAACGGGCCGAGCTCACCCGCGGCGGCGGAGCACATCGCGTCGTCTAGCAGGGTCAGCCCGTCGGCGACCCGCCCCTGAGCCAGCAGCACGCCCGCCCTGACCTGGATGCTCATGGCCACCAGATCACTGCTGCCGCAGCGCTCCGCGATCTCGCCCATCCGAACCGCATGCCACATGGCCTCGTCGAACGCACCGCGCCGCTGTGCCTCCTCCGCCTCGACCCAGACCAGATAGCACTGCTCAACACACTCGGGCCCATCGCTCAGATGCCGACGTGCCCGGCGCAGCCAGCCCGCTCCCGCCGCGACGTGTCCCGCGAGCTGATGCTCGTAGAAGAGCATCCAGGCGCAGTACCCGGCCCGTCGTTCGTCTCCCCGAGCGGCATAGCCCGAGTACGCCGCGGTCCGCGCCTTGATCGACTCCGGGATCCGGCTGGTCCACCAGGAGGCATCGGCGAGCGCGGCCAGGTCGTCGGGCGTCAGCCGGTGACGGTCGAGTCCGTCCAGAGTGGCGTACGCATCGGCCCAGGCACGACGGGCCACCGCGTCTCTCGCCTGCTCGATCGCGGCAGGCGGATCCCGCGGCTTGACCTGATCACTGCCGGTGGTCGGTCGGGACACAGCGCTACCCTTCTCGCCCGGGGCGAGCCGCACACCTCGCCTTCAGGGTAGCAACGGGAAGCGCTGGTCCGGCCTCTGTCTCACGGGGTGGAGGTGCATGGCATTGGTGAGGCTGCCGGCCTCAACGCGCACCACCGGGTAAGGGCGGATCCCCGGCCCCGCACCCGCACCACCGCGATCCGGCCTCTGTGGCCCCACCTCGCGACCTGCTCATCCGGGCCCGTAGCAGCTCGGCGTACCGATCGTGCTCGTCTGGTACGACGTACGCATCCACCTGACGGCCCCACTGAAGGAGTTCATCGCCGCGAACGCCGACTGGCTCACCGCCTTCCAGCTGCCCTCCTGCGACGTGCGACGCGGCAGCCGCGCTCCTGCCGGTCCTGGAGCTTGGCGACGGCCACGCGTAGACCCGGGCCAACCATCTCCTGCCCGGTCACGGTCACCGGCGACGGCGTGTGGGATGGCAAGCCGGTCAGCTGGTCGGCCACTCACGGCAACGCGTGCGAGATGAGCGCCGGCATGGCCAGGAACTCGGGCTTCACGTTCTGACGGCTCGGCCGGTTGGTTGATCAGTCGGTCGGTCCGGATCAGTGGAGCCGGGTCACCGCCACGGCAGCCGTCGGGAGTGGCGTCCGGACGGCCTCCGCGCGCCATGCGTCCGCGAGTTCGGCGGGGAAGCGCCGGCCGCTGCGGGTGAGCACGACGCCCGAGGCGAGTTCGAGCTCGTCGCCCGGACGGAAGGGCCGGTTGGTCTCCGGGGGCAGCTGCTCCCACGCCCCCAGCTCACCCCGCTTGCCCGCGCTGCGCATCCGCGTGCCGTAGGTGCTGGTGTCCCGGACCACAACCGATCCACCCTTGACCTGGACCACCACATGCCGACGGCTGACCCGCGCCGCGGTCTCCGCGGTCAGCAGGCCGTGCAGCGCGATGCCGCCCTCGCCGGGATTGCGCCCGATGCCGGTCTGTGAACCCTCGTCCAGTGTGTAACGGGCCGCGCAGGTACCGTCGATGACGGCCTTCAGCTGTGCCGCGCCGGGCCTCGGGCCGTCGTCCAGCAGGGGCGTGCCGTGCAGCTCGCAGGTGGGCACGCCACGTCGCATCCGGGGCAGGAGGACCCGCCCGCCACTGCGGACGCTGTAGAGCGAGCAGCGGGCTTCCGGGCAACGCCAGGCCCGGGTGACCACGTCGGTCAGCGGCTTCCGGGCAGAGGTCAACAGGCCCTGCTTCTTGAGGGCCGAGAGCTCCATCTTGCGGGAGATCTCCGCCTGGGTACGGACTCCCATGTCGAGCGGAACCAGCCGGACCGACCCCTTGCGGCCGGGCTCAGGCTTGAGGAACTGCCAGGTGTTGCCCTGGATCCAGGGGTGATCGGGGCGATGGTCGACGTAGTAGTCGCCGGTGATGACCTGGATGCCGGTCATGCCGGCGATCTCGAGCACCCGGTCGTCGGCGTCGGCGACCTCCTCGACCAGCCCGGCCGTGACCCAGCGGCGCAGCAGGCGGGCCTCTGCCGGGTCGGTGAAGTGCTTCTGCCCGCCCAGCAGGCTGCTGTCGGCGATCAGGTAGACGGAGACGCTGGGGTCTCCGGTGAGGCGGACCAGGCCCTGGAGCACCAGGCGGAGACGGTGCAGCGAGCGGTCACCGGGGCCGCCGATCGATGTCTGGCGCGCGATGTTGGAGAGGTCGACGAGGTAATCGGCCCGGTCCGCCGAAGCCGCCAGATTGCGCTCCACTAACCCTCCGTAGTCAGGGTGCCCATGTGACTGAGTCGCCGTCAAGTCAGCGTGACAATACGCCTGTAGCGGTTTCCCAGGGAATCCATCCGACCTTCACGTGATCACTACTAACATTCACCCGATGGCGCGACTGGGGGAGAGTGATCTCATCAACACCACCGACGACATGGCCTACTTGCAGCCGATGCGCTCCGACGATCCGCGCGAGGTCGCCGGATACCGGTTGCTCGCCAGGATCGGCGAGGGCGGCATGGGGACGGTCTACCTCTCGCGCACGCGGGGCAATCAGCCCGTCGCCCTGAAGGTGATCCGCCGGGAGTACGCACAGGACGACGAGTTCCGCCGCCGCTTCGCCCAGGAGGCCCGGGCCGCACGGCAGGTGCAGGGGTACCACCTGGTGCCGGTGGTGGACCACGACACGACCGGTGTCGAGCCGTGGCTCGCCACCACCTTCATGCCGGCCGTACCGCTCGATGTCGCGCTCGCGACGTACGGGCCACTGCCGTTGCCGACGGCCCTTCAGCTCATGGGGTGCGCCGCGGAGGCGCTGCGCGCGGTGCACGCGGCCGGAGTGATCCATCGCGACCTGAAGCCGAGCAACATCCTGCTCGGGCCGCAGGGGCCGTCGGTGATCGACTTCGGGATCGCGCGGGCGGCGGACGCCACTCAGCTCACCCGCAGTGGCGGGCTGATCGGAACCCCGCAGTTCATGTCGCCCGAGCACGCCAACGGGCAGCCCCTCGGCCCGTCCACCGACATCTTCTCGCTGGGCTTGGTCGCGGCGGTCGCGGCGACCGGCCGCCACCCGTACGGCGACGGAGGGGCCATCACACTGGCAACGAAGATCGCCAACACCGAGCTTCGCCCGCCGAGCCTGTCCGGCTACCCGGAACCGCTGCAGGGCATTCTGGAGCAGTGCCTCTCCGCCGACCCCGCCGCCCGTCCCACCCCGGGCGAGCTGACCGAGATGTGCGAGCGGGTCGGGGGCCGGAGGTCGCAGGACTTCACCGGCTGGCTGCCGGAGCCGATCGCGGCCGAGATCGCCCGCCGTGAGCAGGCCGCCGAGCACCCACCGGCACCCGCATACGCGTCTACGGCCACGGGGCTCGGAGCCCCGACGGCACCACCGACCCGGCCACCGCGACACACGACCGCCCCTCCCCCGGCCCCGGCTCCCGCCCCGGTGCGGCGGCGGACCGGACTGACCGCTGTCGCCGTCCTCATGGCCGTGGCCGTGACGGCGGGGGTCACCTGGTCACTCACCCGCCCCGACGGGAAGGGCACCGACGGGGCCAAGGGAGGAGCCACGGCGAGCAGCCCGGCACCGGGCACGTCGAAGTCCGCCGGCGGAAAAACGGGCGGCAAGGCCACGTACACGGCGGTCTTCGAGAAGAAGCCGTTCACGCTCCGGGCACCGCAAGACTTCGCCTACACCCACGTCGACCTGGACGCCCCGAAGGCCGACCCGAAGACCGACTGGCAGGGTTCCTCCGAGATCGCACCGGGAAGCGAGCTGAAGTACTCGCACTGGAGCGGCGTCTCCGAGCTGAAGTTCGTGACCACGACGGGCAAGAGCACCGGCGCCACCCCGGAGGACTGCAAGTCCGCGACCGAGACCAACGCCCTTGCGACCGAGATCCAGGGCGAGGCGCTCACGACGGAGCTCACCAAGGGCACCGTCCTGTGCACCGTCACCTCGGACGGCAAGCTGGCCATGCTGAAGATCACCGATGTGGTGCCCCACGAGGTCAGGCCCGACTACGTCGCCGAGCTGACGCTCTGGACGATCTCCTAGTACGCCACCCCGACGTCGCTCGGCGCATCAAGGTCCAACTGGCCGCTCCCGGCGACTTCCTGGACACGGGTGCGGTGTGCGGGAGGGGGCCTGTGGCGGATGCCGGCGGGTGGCCGCGGTGCGACAGGGGTCGGCCCATCAGGCCGCCCAGGATGTCCTGCGCCGCTACCGGCTCGGTGACGGAGCCGGGACGGTCCCCTCTGCGGATCTTGCGTATCGAAGGTACGTGATCTTACGGATGTCCCACGAGCCGGTTCCTGACAGCGTTGGCGTCAGCGGCCTCGGACGTATCAGACGTGGCCACCGGTCTGGAAAGAGGATCACTTCATGTCAACGCGCGATCGCCTTCTTGCTGGTTTCGGGGCAGCCGCCCTCGCGCTGGCCCTCGGCGCATGCGGTTCGGGGGCGGACACGGAGGACAGCGCCAAGGGCTCGTCGGCCGCGGCGGGAGCCACGGGCGACTCCGCGTCACAGGACTCAGAGAACTGTCCCGACAAGCACTCGGCAACGGTCGAGGACACCGAGTTCGGCGGTACGGCGGAGATCGAACTCTGTGCGCTTCCCGAGATCCACAAGACGGCTGTGGAGGCCGACTGGACACCCGTCCACGAAGGACCGACCGAGGCCACCCCGATCATGAACATCATGCCGGTCGTCTGCGACGGCGATGACGACGCCAGTTGCAAGGAGATCAAGGTCGGCGCGAACGACACCTGCGGAGGCACGCCACTCAAGCCGAACTGCCACCCGCTGCGCGGCGACAAGGTGTCCGTGGTGTGCTCCGGCAAGGACAGGGCGGGAAATCCGATCCGCTGGTACGGCGTGCTACTCGACAGCAAGAGGGTGGTGGCCGAGGGAACGAGCCATGGCACCGGCCTCGCCGGTGACTTCACCGACAAGGGTGACAAGCCCATCGGCTACATCGCCGAGAAGGATCTGGCCAAGGTCTCGGCCGACCTGCCCGCCTGCGACGGCACCGTGCTGCACGGCAACGGAGCGCGTGCGCGAGCCCTGATGGAGGGCCTGCCCCTCGAAGACTGACCGCCCGGCAGTCTCGCAACTCCGCCCTGACACGGATACGTCCGTGCCCCGTCCGCCGCACACCGCCGGGGGTTCACATGCGCACGCGTACAGTCGCCGTCTCCGTTTCCTGCGCCCTGACCGCAGCCACGTTCGCGGCTCCGCCCGCCCACGCCGCGGCCACCGCCGGTGACCTCACGGTCGACAGCGTCGCCGTCAACGGCGGCAAGCCCGTGGTGGTCGGCACCGGGGTCGTGAAGGTCGGCTCACCCGCTGAACGGGCGCCCGGGCGCCCGTCCCGCCATCAGACCGACCAGCGCGGCCCGCGACGAGACCCCCGTCTTGCGGTAGATCCGGGAGATGTGGGTCTCGACCGTGCGGCGGCTCAGGCAGAGCCGGTCGGCTATCGCCGGGCTGGTGAGGCCCTCGGCGACGAGGTCGGCGATCTCCCGTTCGCGGGCGGTGAGTTCGGCGAGCCGCCGCTCGGGGGCGTCGGTGGCTTCGGCCACCGCGGGGCGGACCAGCTCGGCCAGGCCGGTCAGCATCCGGCAGTCCCCGGCTGCGGCGATCCGCTGGGCCCGGCGCCAGGCGTCCTGCCCGCGCCGCGGACCGTCCGGGTCCGCCGCCGGCAGGGGGGCGCCGAGGAGCAGGGAGTACGCCTCCCAGAACGCGGCCCCGCAGCGGGCGCTCTCCTCGGCCGCCTGGGCGAACAGGTCCGCCGCCGCTCGGCTGTCACCGAGGCTGAGGTGCACGTGCGCCATACTGCGCATGGCGGAGGCGCGTTGCACGGGCAGGTCGAGCCGCTCGGCCTCGTCCCGGGCCCGCCGGGCCCACTCCCCGACCGCCTCCGTGTCGCCGTCGGCGACGGCAGCGGTCACCAGGATCTCCAGGAACAGCGGGCGCATGGAGGGCTGCAGCCTCCGCAGGCCGGGACCGCCGGCCCGCAGGACCGCGTCCCGTGCCCGGGCCGGGTCGCCGGCGATGAGCGCCGCATGGCCGAGCATGCACCAGGCTATGGAGGCCCACCAGTTGACGCCCACGCCCGCCGCGGCCACCGCTTCCTCGGCCGTGGCGAGGGGCAGCGGATCACCGGGCGGGCAAGCGTCTATGAGGGCATTGGCCTTGGTGGCGAGGACGAAGGCGAGCAGTTCGTCGCTGCCTATGCCCCGGGCGACGTCCTCGGCCTCGTCCGCCAGTTCCACCGCGGAGGCGAGCCGGCAGGTCTGGATCCGTACGTGCGCCTTGCACAGCAGCAAGTGGGGCAGGAGATAGAGCTGGCCGGTACGGCGTGCGATGGCCAGACCGCGGTCGGCGTGCCGCTCGGCGTCGGCGAAGCGGTCCAGGAACGCCTCGGCCCAGCCAAGCCGGGCCAGCGGTTCGCACAGGCTGTTGAGGTCGCCGTCCGGCAGCGAGTCCACCAATGCCGCCGCCTGCCGGGCGAGGCTGTCGGCCGCGGCCGTCTCCCCCTCGTACGCCTCCCCCAGCGCGGCGACGGCCAGCGCGCCCGCCACGCCCGTCTCGTCCCCGAGGGAGCGGGCCACCTCCAGGGTGCGCGCAACCTCGGAGCGCACGGTCGAGTACGACGTGTCGTGCGGGGCGGAGGACCCCAGTTCGATGCCCAGGGCGACATGGTCGGCCGGCGAGGGGGGCGGATCGCTGTGCAGTTCGCGGCGGAGCAGGGCCACCGCCTCCGAATAGCGCCCCAGGTGACGCTCCATGACCGCGCACAGCACGACGGCGGACGCCCGCGACCCCGTCCCGTCGCCCGGGTCGGGCATGGCGATCACCTGGTGCAACAGGTCGCGACTTCGATCGAGCTTCCCGCAGGCGCCCAGCGCCCGGGCTAGCCGCAACATCAACTTGCGGCGCCGGGCGGCGTGTTCCGGTGTGTGCGGAAGACGCCGGAGCACTACCTCCAGCCAGTGCGCGCAGCTCGCGGGCGCCGTGTGGGCGGCCTGCTCGGCCGCCTCGGTCAGCACGGCCGCCGTCTGCGGGTCCCAGCCGGACAGCGACCGCTCGGCGTGGTGCGCCCGCTCGGCCAGCGGGGCGCCGACCCGGGCGAGTTCGGCGGCGGCAAGCCGGTGGGTCTCCGTGCGCAGCCAGGGGTCGGTGCCGTCGTGGACGAGGCTGCGCAGCACGGGGTGCCGCAGCGCGATCCGCCCGTGCTGGCCGGTGCGCAGCAGGTCGCGGCGGGTCAGCTCCGCCAGGTCGGCGGCCAGGTCGGCCTGCTCGCGGCCGGTCACCGGACCGAGCAGGGCGGGCGTGGCGTGGTCGCCCAGCACGGCCGCCACGTCGACGAGCCGACGCTGCGCGGGCGTCAGCGGCGTCAGCTCGTCGAGCAGCACCGCGCCGAGCCCGGTCGTGGACAGCCGGCTGACCGACGCACCCTCGCGGTGCGCCTGGAGCAGGGCCAGGAGATACAGCGGGTTGCCCTGGCTGGCCGCGAAGAGCCGTACGACCGCGTCGCGGGCCAGGCCGGGGGTGACCAACTCGACGCACTCCCGCTCGCCGAGCGGCCCGAGGACCATCCGCCGTACCGCACCGGTGCCGGCGCCGCGGGTGAGGGTCGCGGCGAGCGGGGCGGGGCTCTGCCGGTCGCGGCGAGCGACGACCAGCAGGACGCGGGCGCGCACCGGATGCCGTACGAGATGGTCGAGGAGTTCCAGGGACGCGGCGTCCGCCCAGTGCATGTCGTCAACCACCACGACCAGCGGGGACGCGGCGGCGTGGGTCAGCAGGGCGGCGGTGGCCCGGTGCAGGCCGAAGCGGTCCGCGCGGCGCGGGGTGCCGCTGATCACCGGTGCGACCTCGGCGGCGGCCGGAAAGGACTCCACCACCTCGGGGTCGAGGTCGGCGAAGGCGTCGGTGAACGGCTGGAACGGGATGTGGCGTTCGTACTCCGTCGCCCGGCCGCGCAGCACCGCCGCCCCGCTCCGCGCCGCACGCAGGCACAGCTCGTGGACCAGCCGGCTCTTGCCGATGCCCGCCTCGCCGCTGACGTCCAGCACCGCCGTGCGGCCGCCCGTGTCCCCCACCAGGTCCGCCAACAGCCGGTCGAGCCGCCCGAGTTCCGCCTCTCTGCCGATCAGCGGTATCTGTTCCGTCTTCATGCCCTCATGCCCCCCGCAACAGGTGGTGCCCCCGCACATCCTGTAGTACGCCACCGACAACCTGCGAAGTTCGGGTCCACGATCTCACGCCCCGCCGCTGACGAGCCGCCGTACCCGCGGGGATGGCCCCGGTTGCCGCGGGCAGGACAACGCTCGTCCGGCGGGAGTGACGAGTGCGGAGATTACGTAGCCGATCTACGTAACACCACGGTCCTCATGGTCCGTTGCGCCCGAGAGGATCAAGTCCCAGGCGAATACGGCCGTTGCGGTGCCCGGAAGGCGCCGGGCACTCCAATTGGAGGGCAGATGCTGATCGTCGGTGTGATGGCGGGGATCGTCCTGCCGATCGTCGTGTGGGTGGTCCGGCGACGGACGGGGGGCAGGTTCCGGTACCGGCCGATGTTCGAGGCGGCCTGCGAGGTCACGGTCGGCGGCCGGAGACTCGTGGCGTACTCCGGGCACCGCAAGGAGATCCGGCTCGGCGATCCGGCCGCCCGCGAGGACGTGGCCGTCCTTGTGAACTCGCGCACCTGGGTCCGTGCCCTGTGCGAGGTCCGCGTGGACGGTACGCCCCTGCTGGCGTCCGGTGGCCGGGACGGGGTCGTGCGACTCTGGAACCTGGAGGACCGCGGCGAGCTGGTGGCCTCCTTCACCGGTCACCGCGGCTGGGTGTTCGCGCTGTGCACCGTGCGGGTCTCCGGACGTGAACTGCTGGCCTCGGCAGGCCGTGACCACACCGTACGCCTGTGGGACCCGAGTGACGGCCGGCTGGTGCGCGCGATCGACACCGGTCGCGGCAGGGGGTGGATCTTCGCCCTGTGCCAGGTACGGACGGGCGGCCGGACGCTCATCGCGGCCGGACACGGCAACGGCACGGTGCTCGTGTGGAACCCCGAGTCCACGCAGGCGGACCTGGAGTTGACCGCGCACAAGGGGGTCGTGTGGACCCTGTGCGAGGTCTCCGACAGCGACCACACACTGCTCGCCACCGCCGGCCGGGACGGGGTGGTGCGGCTGTGGGATCTGGAGGCGCCCCAGGAGGCACGGGCGCTCACGGCCGGCGCCGGGCCCGTGTACGCCCTGTGCCAGGCGGACGCCGGGGACCGCACGGTCCTCGTCGCCGGCGGGGACGGCCCGGGCACCGCGGTCTGGGACCCCTTCACGGGCGAGCGCGTCGGCGACCTGGGCATGGACCTCGCCGGCCTGATCAGCGGCCACGGCTGGGTGCGCGCCGTGTGCCAGGTCCGGCCACCCGAGGGCCCGCCGCTGCTCGTCACCGTGGGGTACGACGACGGGGCGCGGGTGTGGGACGTGGCCAAGGAGACCGGTACGTGAGCGCCTCGGCCCTTGGGCCGGCTTCGGCGGGCCCCCGCTCGCGTGAACCCTCCCGGAACAAGCGGGAGGCGGACACAAATACGCCACAGAGCGGGGAACCCCGACAAGTACACCAATCTGCCGTCCTGTTGACGGCCGCCCGGGGAGACGAACGCCGCCCATGAGCCAACGTACCCTGTTCGACTTGGCGTTGGCGGTCGCGGCGGGAGTGTACGTCGTCCTGGCCGTACGGTGGCGGGTCCGTGCCCGTGCGGACCGGGCCGCCGCCGCGCATCTGGACGCGATGGAGATCGACCCGTACCACGCGCTCGCCACGGCCTGGTCCCCGAGCCGCACCGACCGGGCCGCAGCGGCCGAGCTGCTGCTGGCGGGCCTGATACAGGTGGACGAGGAGGGACACCTGTCGGTCACCGACGAGGGTGCCGATCCTGCCAGGGCACCGGAGCATCCGGTCCCGGCCAACCTGCTGACCAGCTTGCGCCGCAAGGGGTCTCCGGTGGGCCTGTACCAGTTGTACTGGAACACCGAGCAAAGCGGCGGTTCCGGCACTGGCAGCGGCCGAAGGCGCTGGCGGGGCCGAAGGCGGAGCAGTACCTCGACTTCCTGGTCCGAACGCTGGGTGCCGGCACCCGGACACCTTGCGGGCTCGGGAGCAGCCGGCGTTCTGGCTGTCCAGGGAAGGCGACCCGGCCGGCGGCGCTGCGGCTCACCGAGGTGGGAGTGGCCGACCGTACGACGGAGTTCGGGCCGGACCACCCCGACACCCTGTCCGCACGCGGTTCTGTGGTCCGGCATCGCCGGGCCGCCGGGGACCTGCCCGGGGCGATCGCCGACGCGCAAGTCCTCGTCGAGGACATGACCCGGGCGCTCGGACCCGACCATCGCGACACCCACGAGCAGCGGCGGTTTCTCACCTGCTTCCTGAGCGCGAACGGCGAGACGGCCGAGGCGGTCCGGCGGCTGACCGCCCTGTTCGCTGACGTGGAGGCCCTGGGTCCGACGCGGCAGAGCGACCTGCTGATCGTGCGGACCTCCCTGGCCAGAGAGTTGGAGCGCAACGGCGACCTCACGGGCGCCCTGGCCCCCGTGGAGAGGGAGATCGCCGCCGAACGGTCGACCATCTACGGCATCGACGAGAACCTCGGTCAGCACCCACTCCACCGCCTGGAGGGCTGGCGCGACCAGCTCGCCGCCGGGGTGCGCCGGAAGTGACAGCAGCCATGATTACATCAGCGGCATACACCGGCAGCGTCATATTCGCACGACTGTTAAGCGCTACGCAGTCCGCAAGCGGGGTGCCGGCGACGGCCACGCGACGCCGCGGCGGCCCGACATGATCGCCGGCCGAGCGTCGGCCGCAGATGGATGGCGAAGTGCGCGTCGACCCCGGGCGAGTGCCCACGAGAGCGAGAAGCTGTCCGCTCCGGCGGCAAGCCGCTCCCCGGCCGACTCCGCCGGCTGCACGCCCGACGATCGCATCACGGTGGCGCCGGCCCGGCAGCGACCCCTGAGAGTTTGGCCAGCCAAACCGGCATTTCGGATGCGGCGCGGGTCCCTTGAACGGGACCCTGGATCTTGGCCTGAGGGAGTGAACGGGGGTCGCCACCCACGAGTGGTGCCCCCCGTTCTCGCGTTTTCGCAGGTAGAAACGATCCTGCACACCACTGTTGTGGTGGGGCGGGTGGGACTCGAACCCACGGCCGACGGATTATGAGTCCGCTGCTCTAACCGGCTGAGCTACCGCCCCCAACGGCGCGTCGCGCACACATGTGCGCGCCGTCTGCCGCAGCATAGCCGCTCATACGATCTCCTGCTTCGGATGGTCGGCAACGCCACGATCATGGAGACGGTGATGCCTGCCCGCGCGGTTCCCCGGGCGGCGACATGAAAAAGGACCCCCGAGGGGTCCCTCTTCCGCTTCCGCTCCCCCGGCTGGACTCGAACCAGCAACCCTCCGGTTAACAGCCGAATGCTCTGCCAATTGAGCTACAGGGGATCGCGCTCCCCCGACTGGACTCGAACCAGTAACCTGCCGGTTAACAGCCGGCTGCTCTGCCAATTGAGCTACAGGGGATTGCCGCGTGTGCACCGAACGTACCCACCCCGGGCGTTCCCGGGCGGCGCTCGCTCGCTGCGACACATACATTAGCGCAAGCAGGGGGGTGCTCCGCCAATCGGTTCCCCCCGGTGACCACGCGGTGAGCTCCGGGCGGCGCCCGGGGTGATCGCAGGGTGATCTCGGGGCCGTGCGGGTAGGCGAGCACCACAGCCTCACGGTCCGTATCGAATCGGCGTCGGTGTCGGCGCCTGCGAAGGGTGGCAGCCATGCGCTACCGGCTCACGTTCATGGCCGGACTCGGTGTGGGATACGTGCTCGGCGCCCGGGCCGGGCATGAGCGCTACGAGCAGATGAAGAAGGCGGCACGGGAGTTCGCGCAGAACCCCGCCGTGCGGAACGCGGCGGAGTCCGCCGCGCTGTCCGGCCGCGAGATGGCGGGCAAGGCGCTGCACGTGGTGAGTGACAAGGTCGGCGACCGGATGCCCGACGCGGTGGCCGAGCGGGTGCGGTCGCTCCGGGAACGGCGTCAGGGCGGCGAGGACGACTGGGGCACGAGCAATACCTAGTCGTCCGCGCCGAGCTCCGGTTCCGTGCAGGCCCGAGCCCCGCGCCCACCGGCGCGGGGCTCACCTCGTGAGGCGGGCGTACCGGGAGGTACCAGGCTCCCCCGGTCCTGCGCGCGGGCCGTCTCCCGATCCGGCGGCTGACCCGGCCGCCGGTGCCGGCGGGCCGGACGGCGCCGGGCACGACGCGCCGGCTCCCCGGTCCCCGGCCGCGCGCGGCGCCCGCGGGCGCGGCCCGTCCGGCCCCCGCTCCGTTCGACGGCCCTCGGCGGTGGGAGTGCCGTGCGTGCGGCAGAATCTCAGGGCATGGGGATAGTTGCCGGGCTGGACAGTTCGTCCGCATTCACTCGCATCGTCGTCTGCGACGCGGACACGGGCGCCGTACTGCGCCAGGGGTACGCGCCGCATCCCGTCGAGGCCAAGGCCACGGACGTCGATCCGCAGGCGTGGCTGCTGTCGCTGGGCGAGGCCGCCGCCGGGGGGCTGCTCGAAGGTGTGCAGGCCATCGGAGTGTCCGCGCAGCAGCACGGACTGGTTCCGCTGGACTCGTCCGGCGCGCCGGTGCGGCCCGCGATGGTCGGCAACGACAAGCGGGCGCAGGCCGCGGCCGCCGATCTGGTCGAGGCGTTCGGCGGGCGGCAGGCGTGGGCCGAGGCCGTCGGCTCCGTGCCCCAGGCCGGGCTGCCCGTGTCGAAGCTGCGCTGGCTGGCGCGGACCGAACCGGAGGCGGCCCGGCGCACCTCGCTGGTGCTCCAGCCGCACGACTGGCTGGTGTGGCAGCTCCTGGGCCGGCCGGCGCGGCGGACGACCGACCGGGGTGCCGCGTCCGCGACCGGGTACTGGTCCGCGGGCACCGGCTCGTACCGCCCCGATCTCGTCGAGCTCGCGCTCGGCCACCAGGCGGCGCTGCCCGAGGTGCTGGGGCCGGCCGACGCCGCCGGGACGACGCCGGAAGGCCTGCTGATCTCGGCCGGCACCGGCGAGACCATGGCGGCCGCGTTCGGGCTGGGCCTCGGCACGGGCGACGCGGTGGTGTCCCTCGGAGCCACCGGTTCCGTCATGGCGATCCACCACGAGGCGCTCGCGGACCCCTCCGGAATGATCACGTCGTTCGCCGACGCCACCGGGATGCATCTGCCGGTCGTACACACGCTGAATGCGGTACGGGCGCTGCGCGGCACCGCCGAGATGCTCGGCGTGGAGGATCTCTCCGAGCTGTCCGCGCTGGCCATGAAGTCCACCCCGGGAGCCTCCGGCCTGGTCCTGCTCCCCTATCTGGAGGGCGAGCGCACCCCGCATCTGCCGCACACCGCGGGCACCCTGACCGGGCTGCGGCGCGAGTCGATGAAGCCCGAGCATCTGGCGCGTGCCGCGTTCGAGGGCATGCTGTGCTCGCTCGCGGACGCGCTGGACGTCCTCCGCGGCCGGGGTGTGGCGGTGCGCCGGGTGTTCCTGCTGGGGCAGGCCGCGGAGCTGCCGGCGGTCCAGGCGGGCGCCCCCGCGATCTTCGCCGCGCAGGTCGTGGTGCCGCAGCCGGCCGACTACGCGGCGCTGGGCGCGGCCCGGCAGGCGGCGTGGGCGCTCGGCGCGGCGCAGGGGACGCTGGCCCCGCACGCCCCGCCGTCCTGGCGGGGCGCGGCGGCGCAGGTCTTCGAGGCGGGTGAGGAGCTCGCCGTCGGCCAGGCCGTGCGCCAGCAGTACGCGGCGACGCGCGAGCAGATCCACCCGGGGGCGTTCAACCCCTGACCGGTGCTGCCGCTGCGGCCGGTTGACGGCCCGACCGCGGCCGGTCCTCGCGTCCGCGCCGGGGGATCCGGTCCCCTCCGCGTACCGCCACCCGCTCCCAGCGGCCCGTCCGCCCCGACCGGGGCGTGCGCGACCTGCGCTCCCGCCCGGTCCGGGTGCCCGGACGCGGGGTGCGGACGCCGGGTGCCCGGACGCCGTCCACGCGGGCGTTCTTGACCGGGGCTTGGCCAAAACCCTTGGGCGCCCGGCGGCCCGGTACCGGAGTATGGGGGCGAATCCGCGAAGGCCCCCGAACCGAGAGACAGCCGTGCTCATACGACTCCTCCGGACGTTCCTGCGTCCCCACCGGCAAGCGATCACCCTGCTGGTGACGCTGCAGCTGCTGCAGACCAGTGCCACCCTCTACCTGCCCACGCTGAACGCGGACATCATCGACAACGGTGTCGTACGGGGGGACACCGGCTACATCCTGACGTTCGGCCTGCTGATGACCGGCATCAGCCTCGTGCAGGTCGTGTGCAGCATCGGGGCCGTGTACTACGGCGCGCGGACCGCCGCCGCGCTCGGACGGGACGTGCGGGCCGCGGTGTTCGACCGGGTCCAGTCGTTCTCGGCGCGCGAGGTGGGGCACTTCGGCGCAGCGTCCCTGATCACCCGGACGACCAACGACGTCCAGCAGGTGCAGATGCTGGTGCTGATGGCGTTCACGCTGATGGTCTCCGCGCCGATCATGTGCGTCGGCGGCATCGTGCTGGCCCTGTCCCTGGACGTTCCGCTGTCGGCGGTGCTGCTCGCGGTCGTGCCGGTCCTGGGCGTCTCGGTGTCGCTGATCGTCAGGAGGATGCGGCCGCTGTTCCGGACCGTGCAGGAGCGGCTCGACACGGTCAACCGGGTCCTGCGGGAGCAGATCACCGGCAACCGCGTGATCAGGGCCTTCGTGAAGGACGCCTACGAGGCGGGGCGGTTCCGCCGGTCGAACGCCGAACTGACGGAGGTGTCGATGGCGACGGGCCGGCTGATGGCGCTGATGTTCCCCATCGTGATGACCGTCGTGAACGTGTCGAGCGTCGCCGTCGTCTGGTTCGGCGCCCATCGCATCGACAGCGGCGGAATGCAGATCGGCGCCCTCACCGCCTTCCTCGCCTATCTGATGCAGATCGTGATGGCCGTGATGATGGCCACCTTCATGTTCATGATGGTGCCGCGCGCCGAGGTCTGCGCCGAGCGCATCGCGGAGGTCCTGGCGACCGAGTCGAGTGTGGTGCCGCCGCTCGCCCCCGTCCGCGAGACGGCGCGGCACGGCCGTCTGGAGGTCCGCGGCGCCGACTTCCGCTACCCGGGCGCGGAGCAGCCCGTGCTGCACGGGGTGGATCTGGTGGCCCGGCCCGGGGAGACGACCGCGATCATCGGCTCGACGGGCAGCGGCAAGTCGACCCTGCTGGGGCTGGTTCCGCGGCTGTTCGACGTCACCGGCGGCGAGGTCCTCGTGGGCGGTGTCGACGTACGGGAGCTGGATCCGGCGCTGATGGCACGGATCGTGGGGCTGGTGCCGCAGAAGCCGTACCTCTTCTCGGGAACGGTCGCGACGAACCTGCGCTACGGGAATCCGGAGGCGACCGACGAGGAGCTGTGGCGGGCGCTGGAGGTCGCGCAGGCCGCGGACTTCGTGCGGGAGCTGGACGGCGGGCTCGACGCGCCCGTCGCCCAGGGCGGCACGAACGTGTCGGGCGGCCAGCGGCAGCGGCTCGCGATCGCGCGCACGCTGGTGCAGCGGCCGGAGATCTATCTGTTCGACGACTCCTTCTCCGCGCTGGACTACGCGACCGACGCGGCGCTGCGCGGCGCTCTGGCGCTGGAGACGGCCGAGTCGACGGTCGTGATCGTCGCGCAGCGGGTGGCGACCATCCGCGACGCCGACCGGATCGTGGTCCTCGACGAGGGGCGGGTCGTCGCCACGGGCCGCCATCACGAGCTGATGGACGGCAGCGAGACGTACCGGGAGATCGTCCTCTCCCAGCTGACAGAGGCGGAGGCTGCCTGATGGCCGGTCCTGGTGGACGCATGATGATGGGCCAGTCCGGCGAGCGGAGCATGGACTTCAGGGGCTCGGGGCGGCGGCTGCTGCGGCAGCTGCTGCCGGAGAAGGGGGCCCTGTGGCTGATGGTCACGGCGGGGGTGCTGGGCGTGGGGCTGTCGGTGGCCGGCCCGTGGATCCTGGGCAAGGCCACCGATCTGGTGTTCGCGGGCGTCGTGGGGCGGGAGATGCCGGCCGGGCTGTCCCGGGACCAGGCCGTCGAGGCGCTGCGTGAGCGCGGTGACGGAGGCCTGGCGGACATGCTGTCCGCGGTGGACTTCACCCCCGGCCGGGGCATCGACTTCACGGCCGTCGGCGGGGTGCTGCTCGTGGCGCTCGCGGTGTTCGCGGCCGCGGGCCTGCTGATGCTGGTGTCGACGCGGGCGTCGACCCGGGTCATCAACCGGACCGTGTACCGGATGCGCGAGGACGTGCAGGCGAAGCTGGCGCGGCTGCCGCTGTCGTACTTCGACAAGGCCAGGCGCGGTGAGGTGCTGAGCCGGGCGACGAACGACATCGACAACATCTCGCAGACCATGCAGCAGTCGATGGGCCAGCTCATCAACTCCCTGCTGACGATCGTCGGTGTGCTGGCGATGATGTTCTGGATCTCGCCGCTGCTGGCCCTGGTCGCGCTGGTGACCGTGCCGCTCTCGGTGGCGGTGGCCGCGA
This sequence comes from Streptomyces tirandamycinicus, assembly GCF_003097515.1. NCBI lineage: Bacteria > Bacillati > Actinomycetota > Actinomycetes > Kitasatosporales > Streptomycetaceae > Streptomyces > Streptomyces tirandamycinicus. Next base: position 1,442,186 of record NZ_CP029188.1, read on the forward strand.
GGGTCGGCAAGCGTTCCCAGCCGCAGTTCGTCCGGCAGTGGCAGTCCACGGGCCGGCTCAACGCGCATGTCGAGGAGATGTACACCGGCCACACGCTGGTGAAGGTCTTCGGGCGGCAGGGGCAGTCGGCGCAGGAGTTCGCCGAGCAGAACGAGGCGCTGTACGAGGCGGGATTCCGGGCGCAGTTCGGCAGCGGCGTCATGCAGCCGCTGATGTACTTCGTGTCCAACCTCAACTATGTGCTGGTGGCCGTCGTCGGCGGACTGCGGGTCGCGTCCGGCACGCTGTCGATCGGCGACGTGCAGGCGTTCATCCAGTACTCACGGCAGTTCTCGATGCCGCTGACGCAGGTGGCGTCGATGGCGAACCTGGTGCAGTCCGGGGTGGCGTCCGCCGAGCGGATCTTCGACCTGCTGGACGCCGAGGAGCAGGCCGCCGACCCGGTCCGCGGGGCCCGCCCCGGGGAACCGCGGGGCGCGGTCGCGCTGGAGAAGGTGTCCTTCCGGTACGACCCGCTGAAGCCGCTGATCGAGGATCTGTCGCTGACGGTCGAGCCGGGCCAGAAGGTCGCGATCGTCGGCCCGACCGGGGCGGGCAAGACGACACTGGTCAATCTGCTGATGCGCTTCTACGAGGTGACCGGCGGCCGGATCACCCTGGACGGGGTCGACGCGGCCGCGATGTCCCGGGACGACCTGCGCGCCGGGATCGGGATGGTGCTGCAGGACACCTGGCTGTTCGGCGGCACGATAGCGGAGAACATCGCCTACGGCGCCTCCCGCGAGGTCACCCGGGAGGAGATCGAGGAGGCGGCGCGGGCGGCCCACGCCGACCGCTTCGTGCGGACCCTTCCCGACGGCTACGACACGGTCGTCGACGACGAGGGGTCCGGTGTCAGCGCCGGTGAGAAGCAGCTGGTCACCATTGCCCGGGCGTTCCTGTCCGACCCGGCGATCCTGGTGCTGGACGAGGCCACCAGCTCGGTCGACACCCGCACCGAGGTGCTGATCCAGAAGGCGATGGCCCGGCTCGCGCAGGGCCGCACGTCGTTCGTGATCGCGCACCGGCTCTCCACCGTCAGGGACGCGGACGTGATCCTGGTGATGGAGAACGGCTCGATCGTCGAGCAGGGCACGCACGAGGAACTGCTGCCGGCGGGGGGTGCGTACGCGCGGCTGTACGCGGCGCAGTTCGCGCAGGCGGTCGCCGAGGTCGACTGAGCCGGCGCCGGGCGGCGAGCGGCCGGGGCCCCGGGGGTGAGGTTCGGCCCCGGGCCCCGGGGGGCTCGGCCACGGGGGCGGGAGCGGGGAGCAGTCCTTCCGCGAGCGTTTCCGCCGCGAGGCCCAGGCCGTCGCCAAGCTGTCCCACTTGAACATCGTGTCCGTCTTCGACACGGGTGAGGACGCCGTGACGTTCGGCGGCTCCGCGGAGGACGGCACCCTGATGCCGTACATCGTCATGGAGTACGTGGAGGGTAGGCCGCTCGGCTCCGTTCTCCAGGAGGACATACGCCAGTTCGGCGCGATGCCGGCCGACAAGGCGCTCCAGGTGACCGCCGACGTGCTGGCGGCTCTGGAGGCCAGGGGACAACCGGGCCCGCGGGGCCGGGGCGTCGGGCCGCATGGCCGCGCCGCCGCCGACCGCGCCGCCGGGCCGACGGCCGGGCCGCACCGCCAGCCGGCGCCTGGGACCCTGGGACCAGCCGGGGCCGTGGACCCCCGGGAGCGGCACGCGCCCTCAGGGGGCGTCAGCCGGATCCAGTACGCCGACGGTCTGGCCTCCGCTGGTCTCGCCGGTGGTCCGGAAGCCGAGCTTCGAGTAGAACGCCCCGGGCCCGGCCTCCCCGGGCTCCCAGGTCGTGAAGAGGCGATCACCGCCGCGCCGCCTGATCTCGTCGCCGACCGCGCGCACGGCGAAGCGCCCGTAGCCGCGACTCTGCTCGTCCGCGGCGATGTTCAGCCGCCACAGACCGCTGCGCAGGTCCTCGGGGTCTCGGCCGGGTTCCACGGTATGGCGACGAACGCCATGAGGAAGCCCACCGGCCGGTCCCCGTCGAGAATCAGCCGCGGCCATGCCGTGTCGCCCCAGGCATATGCCTCGGCAAGCGAGACCGCGACCGGCGCGACGTTCCTCTCCTGCTCCGGGCGCACCCGGATCCGCAGCGCGGCCTTCACGTTGTCCGGTGTGATCTTCTCCAGGCGCACGGTCATCCGCGCACGCTAGCAGCGAACCGCCCCGGCAAGAGGGGCGGTTCGGGTGCCGCTCACGCCGCCTGCCGCGCTCACCTCGCGGCGACGAGGATCACCACGACGTCGTTGAAGTTCCTGTTGAAGTCGTCGTAGTAGTACCGGTCGTAGTAGTAGTGGTCGTAGTACCGATCGTGGTGCCGGTAGTCGCGGTAGTCGTTGTAGTGACCGCAGCCCCCGCCCCTCCAGTCGGAACAACCACGATCAGCCGTGACCTGGTTCGCGGCGTACGCCCCGGTCGCCGGCATCACACCGAGTGCGAGCCCCGCGACCCCTGCCGACAAAGCGGCTACGATCCTACGGCGCATTCCCATGCACCTCCGACCAAAGAGAATTAATCAGACTTTCAGGGCATTTCCAGGGTGCGCCCGCTACCGGGACCTGTCAAAGAGAACGTCCCGCCCGCACCCGGCGCAGCGCCCGCCGCCCCGGCGAACCTGCGCGGCAGCGGGCGGCTGACGGCCCGTGACGTCGCCGCCCCGCGGCCCCGGCCCTGTCGCCGGTGCGCTCCGGGCCCACATGCAGCGGTTCCCGCCGTCGGGATCACCTTGCCGTGGAAGGTCGCCGACGGTCCTCCCGTGACCAAACGGCTCGTGTTCACCGGGCCGCGTGGCATCACCATCGCCCCGAACCCGGCGTCGCTGCCGTCGCTCGGTGGCTCCGTGGCCGCGCCGCCCCTCTGGTCGCCCGTCCCGCAGACCGCCGCCTGGGCCGTGGGCTTCCCGGTCGCCTTCCGGGTGCGTGTCCGACTGACGCGCCACATCACCCAAGTCTGACGGCCCAGGGACGGCCCGGGCACAGCAGCAGGCCCCCTACCGGCGAGAGTCGCAGGTAGGGGGCCGGGGAAGTGAAGACTACTTCTTCTTGCCCTGAGTCTTGACCGCCTCGATAGCCGCCGCCGCGGCCTCCGGGTCGAGGTAGGTGCCACCCGGGTTGACCGGCTTGAAGTCGGCGTCCAGGTCGTAGGCGAGCGGGATGCCCGTCGGGATGTTCAGGGCCGCGATGTCGGCGTCGGAGACGCCGTCCAGGTGCTTGACCAGGGCGCGCAGGCTGTTGCCGTGGGCGGCGACGAGGACCGTGCGACCGGCCAGCAGGTCGGGGACGATGGCGTCGTACCAGTACGGCAGCATCCGGACGACGACGTCCTTGAGGCACTCGGTGCGCGGGCGCAGCTCCGGCGGGATCGCCGCGTAGCGGGCGTCGTGCGCCTGGGAGAACTCGTTGTCGTCGTCGAGCGGCGGCGGCGGCACGTCGTAGGAGCGCCGCCACAGCATGAACTGCTCCTCGCCGAACTCCGCCAGCGTCTGGGCCTTGTCCTTGCCCTGAAGGGCGCCGTAGTGGCGCTCGTTCAGCCGCCAGGAGCGGTGCACCGGGATCCAGTGGCGGTCCGCGGCCTCCAGCGCGAGCTGGGCGGTGCGGATGGCTCGCTTCTGGAGGGAGGTGTGCACCACGTCGGGCAGCAGACCGGCGTCCTCGAGCAGCTCGCCGCCGCGGACGGCCTCCTTCTCGCCCTTCTCGGTGAGGTTGACGTCCACCCAGCCGGTGAACAGGTTCTTCGCGTTCCACTCGCTCTCGCCGTGGCGGAGGAGGATCAGCTTGTACGTCGCGTCGGCCATGTGGCCGAGCCTAATCGACGCCCGGCACGGCCGACGACGGACGTCCGCCGACAATTCGCTGGCCTTCCACAGAGGCCCGCCGGTAAGTTGCCGACCGTCATTGCGCCACTTACAAAATCCCGGGGGATGCCCGTATGACCGTAGCCGCGCTCAAACGGGCCGCGAAGGAGAGCGTTTCGGGTCTGCCCAGGGCGTTCTGGTGGCTGTGGACCAGCACGCTGGTCAACCGGCTCGGCGCCTTCGTCGCCACCTTCACGGCCCTGTACCTCACGCTGGAGCGCGGCTACTCCGCCTCGTACGCCGGACTCGTCGCAGCCCTGCACGGGCTCGGCGGTGTCGTGTCGTCACTGGGTGCCGGGGTCATGGCCGACCGATTGGGACGGCGGCCCACGCTGCTGATCTCCCAGACCTCGACCGCCGCCTCCGTGGCCCTGCTCGGCTTCATGGAGCACCCGGTGGCGATCGCCGCCGTCGCCGGTCTCGTCGGCATGACGAGCAACGCCTCACGCCCGGCCGTACAGGCGATGATGGCCGACATCGTCCGGCCCGAGGACCGGGTGCGCGCCTTCGCGCTCAACTACTGGGCCGTCAACCTCGGGTTCGCGATCTCCTCCGCGTGCGCCGGTCTCATCGCCGAGTACAGCTACCTCGCCGGCTTCCTCGGCGAGGCCGCGCTCACCCTCGTCTGCGCGGTGGTCGTCTTCGTCAAGTTGCCGGAGTCCCGGCCGGAGCGCGACACCTCGGCCGGCAGCGCCGAGCCGGAGATCGGCCTCGGCACCGTACTGCGCGACGGGCGGTACATGGGCGTGGTCGGGCTGTCCTTCCTGCTCGCCCTGATCTTCATGCAGAGTTCGGTCGCCCTGCCGGTCGCCATGGGCATGGACGGCTGGTCGCCCTCGGACTACGGCCTCGTCATCGCCCTGAACGGCGTGCTCATCATCGCCCTCCAGATCCCGGTCACCCGCCTGATCGAGCACCGCGACCCGCAGCGCCTGCTAGTCGTCTCCGCCCTGCTCGCCGGATACGGCTTCGGTCTCACCGCGTTCGCCGGTTCGCTCGGGGTCTACGCTCTGACGGTCGTCGTCTGGACGCTGGCCGAGATCGTCAACTCCCCCACCCAGATGGGCCTGGTGGTCCGGCTCTCGCCGGTGCACGGCCGCGGCCGCTACCAGGGTGTCCACACCCTCTCCTGGTCGGCGGCCGCGCTGATCGCCCCGCTGATGGCCGGTTACGTCATCGACCGCTTCGGCGCCGCCTGGCTGTGGGCGTCGTGCGCGGTCATCGGGACCGTGGCGGCGCTCGGGTACTGGCTGCTCATGCGGGGCCTGCCGGCCGGCCCCGCGGAGTCCCGAAGGGACGGAGCGACGGCGGTGCCGGTTCAGCGGGCCGAGCGCGCACCGGCACCGGCACCGGCACCGGCACCGGCACCGGCACCGGCCGATCCTGTACCGGCGGCCTTCCCGGCGGGGGAGCCCTCCGGGGGAATCGGGGCGGAGGCCATGGCCGGGGCCGGGGCCGGTACCGAGACGGGAGCGGGGAGCTGCACCGCCGTGGTGACGGGGTCCGAGGCCGAGGCCAGGGTCGAGGCCGCGACCGGGACTGGGGCCGAGGCCGGGACCGCCGTCGGGAAGACCCGCGTCTGACGACCGCATCGGCCGGTCCACGGTCCGCTGGGTCAGTCCGGGGCCTGCGCGGTCAGTCCGTGGCCTGCCGGGTCAGATGCGTGAACGCCTCCAGATTGCGGGTGGATTCGCCGCGCGCGACCCGCCACGCGTACTCCTTGCGAATGGCGGCGGCGAACCCGAGCTCCAGCAGGGAGTTGAACGCGCCGTCCGCGGCCTCCAGCACCGTCCCGAGCAGCCGGTCGAGTTCCTCGGGGCCGACCGCCGACAGCGGGAGCCTGCCCACGAGGTAGACGTCGCCGAGCCGGTCGACCGCGTAGCTCACCCCGTACAGCTTGAGATTGCGCTCCAGCAGCCAGCGGTGGACACGGGCCTCGTTCTCGTCGGGGTGGCGGATGACGAAGGCGTTGACGGACAGCGTGTGCCGGCCGACACGCAGGGAGCAGGTCGTGGCGAGCTTGCGCGTACCGGGGAGGGTGACGACGTAGGCGCCCGGTTCCGGGCACTCCCACTCCAGCTCCGCGTCCTTGAGATACGCCTCGATGATCTGCCGCGGGTCAGCCATGGTGGGAGCGTACGCGACGGCGGTGCTCGTGCATGGCGGCCGTGTAGACCTCGGCGGTGGCCGAAGCCGCCGTGTCCCAGCCGAAGCCGCGGGCGTGCTCGGCCGCCGCCGCGCCCATCCGGCCCGTCAGGCGCGGGTCGTCGACGAAGCGGCGCAGTACGCGGGCGTAGTCCGCGGGGTCGTGGCCGGACACCAGGAAGCCCGTCCGGCCGTCCCGCACGGCCACCGGCAGCCCGCCGACCGAGGCCGCGACGACGGGCGTGCCGGCCGCCTGCGCCTCTATGGCGACCAGCCCGAACGACTCGCTGTGCGACGGCATGACCAGCACCGACGCCGCACGGAACCAGTCCGCGAGCCGGCCCTGCGCGACCGGCGGCTGGAACCGCACGACATCGGCGATGCCCAGACCTGCCGCCAGTTTCTGCAGGCCCTCCGGCTTGGACAGTCCGCTGCCGCTCGGGCCGCCCACTATCGGCACCACCATCCGGGACCGCAGCGAAGGATCCTGCTCCAGCAACAGCGCGACGGCCCTCAGCAGCACATCGGGAGCCTTCAGCGGCTGGATGCGACCGGCGAACAGCGGGATCACGGCGTCCCTGGGAAGGCCCAGCCGGGCGCGCGCGGCCGAACGGCCGTCGGCGACCCGGAAGCGGTCGAGGTTCACACCGGGGTGGACGACGGCGACCTTCGCGGGGTGGGCGCCGTAGTGGCGGACCAGCTCGCCGGCCTCCTCGGCGGTGTTGGCGATCAGCCGGTCGGCCGCCTCGACGATCTGGGTCTCGCCGATCACCCGGGCCGCGGGCTCGGGGGTGTCCCCGTCGGCGAGCGCGGCGTTCTTGACCTTGGCCATGGTGTGCATGGCGTGGACCAGGGGTACGCCCCAGCGCTCGGCCGCCAGCCAGCCGACGTGGCCGGACAGCCAGTAGTGGGAGTGGACGAGGTCGTAGTGGCCCGGCCGGTGCCCCGCCCACGCCCGCATCACGCCGTGGGTGAAGGCGCACAGCTGAGCCGGCAGGTCCTCCTTGGCCAGCCCCTCGTACGGACCGGCGTCCACGTGCCGCACCAGCACGCCCGGCGCGAGCTCGACCGCCGTCGGCAGTCCGCCCGCCGTGGCGCGGGTGAAGATCTCGACCTCCACGCCGATGGCCGCGAGCCGCCTGGCCAGCTCCACGATGTAGACGTTCATCCCGCCCGCGTCGCCGGTGCCCGGCTGGTGCAGGGGTGAGGTGTGCACGCTGAGCATGGCCACCCGGCGCGGTCTGCGATGGTGGCCGGGCAGCCGCAGCCGGGGCGGCGCCGCCAGGGTGCCGGCGAGCCGGGACACGTACTGGCTCACGGGGACGGTCCTCTCGGCTCTGGGGCGCGGGCATGGCGAACAGCGCGGGTATGGCGAACAGGGGGCGACCACGACCCTCCGAAGCCGCTCAACAGCGGAACCGCCTCTTTCATTTCCGCTCCCCCTCCCCTTTGCCCAATCGTTGCCAAGTACGCGCCGGCGGGACGCGGCGGGTGCCGGAGGTGGGACCCTGCGGTCCGGTACCGGCGCCGATTTCCTCCGGTTTACCCTCGTGTCCATGCCCCCGCGCCCCGTCACGCCCTCGCCCCGCCCCGTGGGCACGGTGACGCGCGGCACCACCAATCCGAACCGGCTGCGCCGCATGGACCGCTGGATCGCCGCCGTGCACGGCCCGGCGCTGCGCCGGTCGGCGGCCGCGCCCGTAGCGGTCGACCTCGGCTACGGGGCCGCTCCCTGGACCGCCGTGGAACTGCTGGCGAGGCTGCGCGCGGCCGAACCGCGCACCAGGGTCGTGGGTGTCGAGATCGAGCCGGCCCGGGTGGCGGCCGCCCGTCCGTACGCCCGGGACGGGCTGAGCTTCGTCCACGGCGGCTTCGAGGTCCCGCTGCCCGGCCCCGTCCGCCCGCTGGTCATCAGGGCGGCCAACGTACTCCGCCAGTACGACGAGGAGCAGGTCGCCGAGGTGTGGCGGCGGCTGTGCGCCCGTCTCGCGCCCGGCGGTCTGCTGGTCGAGGGGACCTGCGACGAGATCGGCCGCCGGCACGTATGGGTGGCGCTCGGCCCGGAGGGCCCGAGGACGGTGACCTTCGCCACACGCCTCGGCTCCCTGGACCGCCCCTCCGACCTCGCCGAACGTCTGCCCAAGGCACTCATCCACCGCAATGTGCCGGGCGAGCCCGTCCACGCGTTCCTGCGGGACTTCGACCGGGCGTGGGCGGCCGCGGCGCCCTATGCCTCGCTCGGCGCACGGCAGCGCTGGATCAGGGCGGTGCGCCTGCTGGCCGCGGACTGGCCGCTGACGGACGCCGGCACGGACGGGCGGCGGCGGTGGCGGCAGGGCGAAGTGACCGTCGAGTGGGCGGCGCTGGCCCCCGGTTCGTCCCGTACCGACCCCGGCTGACGGGCCGCGACTGGCGGGCCGCCGGACGGCATGCGGGGTGAGAGGTACGGCGTATGCGGCTGCCGCCGCGACGGTGCGGGGCGCGAGGCGCCCGCCCCGCGCGCGGAAACGGGAGCGGGAGCGGACGCCCGGAACGCCGTGCCCGGATCGGGAGCCGGTTCCGGGAACGCGGTCCGGCGCTCGTTCGTCGGAGTGTCAGTGATCCACGGCTGACATCCCTGCTGGTGTCCCGGCTGGTGTCCCGGCTGACATCCGGCTGGTGTCCCGGCTGGTCCATCCGCAGGAACGGATGGGTGTGAAGGGTGACGGACCGGAGCGCGGACGGGTGAGAGACGGAACCGGGGCGGACTTCCTCTGTCACTTTGGCTCGCGTCATGGCACCATCGCGTCGAAAGCCGTAAGTTACTGACGGTTAATCATATTTAGAGAGCCGAGAGTCGTCTGGCGTTGTCCGGAGGGGGACTTGTGAACCGACGCCGTTGGGCCGCCACCGTCACGGTGGTGGGCGCCGTGACGCTGCTGTCCGCGCCGGGACATGCCTTCGCCGTACCCCAGCCGCCCGAATCGCCCCGAAAGAGCCTCGAAGAGGTGCGCGAGGAGCTCGACGAGCTCTACCGGAAGGCCGCTTCGGCCACGGACGCCTACAACCTGGCCGAGGAGCAGGCCGAACGGCAGTCGGCGCAGCTCGTGGCGCTGGCCAAGGAGATCGCCGAGGGGCGGGCCAGGATCGACGACCTCAAGGACCGGGCCGGTGCCACGGCCCGCGCCCAGTACCGGGGCGGCGGCCTGCCGCCCGAGGCGCAGTTGGTCCTCACCGACGACCCGCAGCTCTTCCTCGACGCCGCCGGACGCATCAAGGCGGGCGGCAAGGCGACGAAGGACCTCCTCGGCGAACTGAACCGGACCCAGGCCGACTTGCGGACCTACAACAAGGAGGCAAGCGTCCAGTGGGCGCTGCTGGAGGCGAACCGGGTCAAGAAGGAGAAGCACAAGAAGGAGATCGACGAGCGGATCGCCGCGGCCAGGAGGATAGAGGCACAGCTCCAGAAGGAGGAGCTGGCGCGACTGCGGAAGCTGGAGCAGGAAGCCGCCGACCGGGCCCAGACGGCCTGGCTGGGCTCCGGCATCCTCGAGGAGATCAACGGCCGGGCGAGCGAGCAGGGCAAGGCCGCGGTCGCCTTCGCGACCGAGCAGATCGGCAAGCCCTACGTGTGGGGCGCCGAAGGGCCCGGCTCCTACGACTGCTCCGGACTGACCTCCCAGGCCTGGGCGGCCGCCGGGCGCGGCATTCCGCGCACCTCGCAGGAGCAGTGGCGGCTGCTGCCGCGCGTCGACATCAAGGACATGCGGCCGGGCGACTTGATCATCTACCACGCGGACGCCAGCCATGTGGGGATGTACGTGGGCGACGGCGCCATCGTCCACGCGCCCCGGCCCGGGCGGAACGTGACGCTGGCGGGTGCGGGCTCGATGGCGATCCTCGGGGTCGTCCGTCCGGACAAGTGAGCGAAACCACAACAAAAGCCACGGAGTGAGCCGGGTCACGCGGGAGTTGCGTGACCCGGCTCACCTGCACCGGGTGACGTTCGTCATCACTCGGGGAGCAACTACGCCCTGATGCGCGGCATATGCCATTCGCTCTCCCCGGAACGCCATTCCCCCGCACCCCCCGCTACCGCTATGGTCCCCGTCGGGTGGGACGTCGTTCGTCGACCCGCCGTGCCCTCGGGGGGAGGGAAGGAAGCACACCGATGCCCGTACCCGTTCCGCGCCAGCGGACCGGCTCACCAGTCACCGCAGGCCCCGTCGCCGCAGCGCCGGCCCCCGCGGGTCCCGTCGCCGTCGACCCCGTGCCGGAGTCCGCCCTCGGCCCCGTGCCGGCGTCCGCCGTCGACCCCGTCTCGGAGTCCGCCGGCGGAGGCGACCTCACGCTCCTGGTCATCGAGGACGACCCTACGGGCACCTTCACCGTCCCCGAACTGCTCGGCGCCGCCGGCACGCGGGTCCGTATCCGCACGGCCCGCAACCTCACCGAGGCCGAGCGGCTCCTCACCGACGACATCCACTGCATCCTCGTGGATCTCGCGCTGCCCGGCTCCGCCCGCGACCGCGCGGAGGGCGACGACCTGGCCGTGCTGCGGCACGTTCTGCGCATCGCCCCGAAGCACGCCGTGCTGGCACTCGCGGCGGACGCCGACTCCGAGCGCGCCGCCGAGGCCGTACGGGTCGGGGCACAGGACTTCCTGCACCGCGACGAGCTGGACGGCAGGGTCCTCAGCCGGGCCATCCGCTACGCCGTGGAGCGCAAGCGCGCCGACAGCGCGCAGGTGAAGCTGGCCGAGTCGCGGCTGCGGGCGCAGGAGAACGCCCGGCTCGAGCGGGGGCTCCTGCCCACACCCCTGCTGCAGGGCAGTGACCTGCGGTTCGCGGCCCGCTACCGCCCGGGACGCTCGCGCGCCCTGCTCGGCGGCGACTTCTACGACACGGTCCGCACCCCGGACGGCACGGTCCACGCGATGATCGGCGACGTCTGCGGGCACGGCCCCGACGAGGCCGCCCTCGGCGTGGAGCTTCGCATCGCCTGGCGTGCGCTGACGTTCGCCGGGATGTGCGGGGACGAGCTGCTCTCCACGCTCCAGCAGGTGCTGGAGCACGAACGCGAGAGTGACGAGATCTTCGCGACCCTCTGCACGGTCGACATCGCCCCGGACGGCCGGCGCGCGGGCCTGTGCCTGGCCGGCCACCCGTCCCCGCTGGTCGTCCGCAAGGGGCGGCCCGCGCAGCTGCTCCCGTACGAGAGCGGCGGCCCGGCCCTGGGCCTGCTGCCGCGCGCCCGCTGGCCGCGCCGGCAGGTGGATCTGGGGGCCGCGTGGAGCCTGATGATGTACACGGACGGCCTGATCGAAGGCCGGATCACGCCGGGCGGCGACCGGCTGGGCCAGGACGGCATGGTCGACATGGTCAACCGCCAGCTGGCGGCCGGGCTCAGCGGCGAGGCGCTGCTGGAGGCCGCGGTGGCGGAGGTGCGCGAGATGAACGGCGGCGATCTGACCGACGACGTGGCGGTGCTGCTGCTGGACCGCCACCGGGCACACGGCTGAGGCCCGGCCGGAGCCGGGCCTCAGCCGCGAAGGGTCCGCACCGGGGACTGCAGGCGGCGGGTGTCCCGCGGTGGGCGTTCGGCAGTGGGCGTCCCGTGGTGGGCGTCCGGCGGCGCCCTCCCCGGACGCCCCGGGACCGCCCTACCGTCCGCCGTTGTAGGGCCCGTACGGCCCGTCGCTGCTCGAGCCGCCGCGCCGGCCGCCGCCGGACACCTGCTGAAGGGCCGGGCGGACGTCGACCAGGAAGACGATCGTCGCGATCAGCCCGGCGATCTGCAGGAACAGCATCGGAATGATCAGGTTCACGGCGACCGTGACACCGAGCAGGATCAGCCAGAACATCTTCGACTGCTTGCCGGCCGCACGGTACGCGTCCTCACGGGCGAAGGCGGCGAAACCCAGCGCGACCACCGCGAGAACGAGCATGGCCAGGTTGAGCAGCCAGAGAATCGTGCCGAATCCCTCGAGCAACATGCTGTGCACCGCCTAGTGGGTTGAAACGCGTCCCGGCCACGGTACGCCCGGGACAAGGCCAACGTACCCGCACAACGGGCCGGGAACCCGAAAGGTGCCCGGCCCGTGGGATGTGCCCCGGCCGCGGCGGCGAGGCCGCTCACCGGGCGGTACCGCTACTTGCCGGTCTGTGGGCTGGTGGACTTCTTCGCCACGGGCTTGCGGGGCGCGGGCTTACGGGCGGCCGGCGGCGTCGGCTTCTTGTCCTCGACCCTGGCCGCCGCCTTCGGGGCGGCCTGGGTCTTCGCCGTGCCGTTCGCGGCCTTCGGCGCCTCCGCCCTGGCCTCGGACTTCGGCTCGGACTTCGGCTCCGCCTTGGGCTCGACGGCCACGGCGATCTCGGCGATCTCCTCCGCGGCCTCGCCACGCCACGCCTTCACGGCCTGCTCACCGTGCTCGGCGACCTTCTCGTAGGTCTCCCGGGCCCGGACCGCGTACTCCGCGGCCACGCCCACGCTGCGCAGCGCCAGGTCCTGCGCGTTCTCGCCGAGCTTCTTCAGGTCGGTGTCCAGGCTCCCGAGCACCTCGGTCACCTTGGCCTGCACGGTGGCCTGGGCCTCCCGGGCCTGAGCCACCACCTTGGCCTGCACGGCCTTCGGGTCGGTCTCGCGCACGGCCTCGATGCGGGCGGGGGCCTCGGTACGCAGCTGCTCGATCAGCGTGGGCACCTTCTTCGCCTGCTGCACTGCGAGGTCGGCCGTGCCGGCCGCGAAGTAGAGGGGGGTGGGGTCGGTGAGGGTCTTGCGCAGGTCATCGGTGATGGCCATGACTGTGGTCCTCCCGGATCGCAGATTCGTCGGTTCAGACTTCGGGTGATGAGGGTTGGTCGGCACCACTTCCTGCGGCCGTGCGGGGGCCGTCCTCAGCGGTGTCCCTATCCGTATCGGCGTCGAAGCCGTTCTCCTTGCGGAACGATTCGTAGATCTGCAGCAGCACCTGCTTCTGCTTCTCGTTGATCGAGGGGTCCGCCAGGATGACGGCCCGCGTCTCCAGTTCGTCCCGCTCGCGCTCGTCGAGGATCCCGGCCCGCACGTACAGCGTCTCGGCGGAGATCCGCAGTGCCTTGGCGACCTGCTGCAGCACCTCGGCACTCGGCTTGCGCAGCCCGCGCTCGATCTGGCTCAGGTACGGATTGGACACCCCGGCGGCGTCGGCGAGCTGCCGCAGCGACAGCTGCGCGCTGCGCCGCTGCTCGCGGAGGTAGTCACCGAGACTGCCGACGTTGAGGGATGCCATGGTCTCGATGGTGCGCCATCGCCGCTAACAATTGCAAGCACCTGCTTGCAAAAGTGCGCTTCGTCACCCGGGCGGCCGAGCGGGGCGCATGACTGATGTCCGTTCTCAGTAGATGTGGCGAGTCCCAGCGCTTCTGGCGAACGACTTGGCGAAGTCCTTGCGAAGCTGGCCAGCCTGTTGTCCCGCCTCGCTGAAACCGGCGGATTCCCAGTCATTCTCGTTCGCACTGTCGGGTTCTCTTTGCGTAGCTCTGAGCGGCTGTCCGCTCTCCTTCCAGTGGCTGGTCAGAGCCCCTGTGGATCAAAATCCAAGTGCGTATGAGCTGGTTCGCACTCGTATACTCGTGCGAGCTCATGGAGGGGGAGGTGGAGACAGTGAAGCTTGCTGAGGCACTGGCAGAACGTGCGGAAGCGACGCGCCGTGTAGAACAGTTGCGAGCGCGCGTCGTCAGCAGTGCGCGGTACCAGGAGGGGGAGACGCCCGCCGAGGATGCCGCCCGGTTGTTGGCTGAGGCCGGTGAGGTGCTGAGCGCTCTGGAGACGTTGATCCGGCGGATCAACCGGACCAATGCCACCGTGGAGATGGGTTCGGACGGCACGCTCACCGATGCCCTCGCACGCCGGGATGTCCTGCGGTTGCGTCACTCCGTGGTCACCGCGGCGGCGGACGCGGCGGCGGGTAGCGGCGAGCGGGGATTCGGCCGACAGCTTCGGTCCGAGCTGATGATGCTTTCCGCGCTTCCGGTGGCGGAACTGCGCGGTCAGGCGGATGTTCTCGCGCGGGAGATCCGCGAGGTCGATGTGCGGATCCAGCGTACGAACTGGGAGGTGGATCTGCTGGACTGAGTAGTCCAGCAGGCGGGGACGATGTGGAGCAGGTAGCAGCTTCGGAGGCGTGCACACACCGAGGGCTGGCGGTTTTCCAGCCCACTCCTGGCGCGTGAAGAGCAACGCGGGGTTCGACTCCCCATCAACAGTGCAACTCAGCATGGCGTACAGGTAAAGGTGCACATCGCACAGCACATCACCACGTGCAGATCCGAAGCTGTGAGGGCGGGTGCGGGGCTTTCCACATCGCAGCACCATGGACAACGGCGATCTGAGCGCAACGGGGGCGTGCGAATGGCTGATCCGTACATCATTCTGAACGAGCTCGCCCGAGAGCTTCGGTCGATGTCACAGGGCATCGAGTGGTTCGAGGGCCTCTCGACTGAGGAGCAGTCCAACACCCTGCGCCTCCTGTCACATTCTGCATTCAGGCCCGCGCCACCGCCGAGGACGGCCCGGAAGTATCCGACGCGCCGGACTTCGCGCCACGCACACACCGGCAGTTCTGATCGCACGAGGGCGGATCGACCAGCAACTCGGAAAGATCGCCAGTCTCACCCCGCACGACGAGCGCCTCAAGTCATTCCGGCTACTGATCGCGGTGCTGGCCGTCGCCGACGAGAACGCTTCTGCTCCGACGGTTGCGGCCACGCGTGGCATCGCCTGTCTGTCGACACCCCCGAAGCCTCGGCCTGATCCCTCGCGCTTTCGTGCCTACCGGACCAGTGGCCGGAGGGGAAACATCGCGCTCAGTCTCGGCAGTTTGCGCATCGCCTCGTCTTCGCATCGCACGTCCCACTGCTCGCCGCGCGGCCCTCGATTGCCGCCTACAGCGCCCTCCTCGGCTTCGACGGCTTCATAGAATGCGTCGCCGCAGTCGTCGTCCGCGCGGGTGAGTAGTCCATACGCCTCCATGGCGACATAGTCGAGAGACTCCCACTCCGGCCAGTCGTCGTTCCAGAGCTCCCGAGGGCGACCCACCAGGCACTGAACCTCTGGGGTGTCTGCCAGAGAGTCGGGATCGATCACTGCCCGCACGAAGGCTTCCCGACCGATCCCCACCATCCACAGGCCGAAGTAGCAGAATCCGTCGTCCGAACACCAGCCGCCGAAGATCCGCTCCGCAGCAGCCCAGAGATCCCAGGTGAAGGCTTCGTGCGTCACTTCGTCCAGGCGAACCTGGAACTGCACGATCTCTGTCAGCGGCCTCCGCGACAACTCGTCACACAACCACGTCAGCCGTTCGTCCCGGCCCCGCGTCTGCCGTCGGCACTCTTCGATGAGCTTCCAGAAGGAGTCGATGTCCACGGCGGCACTGTGCCAGGCACCTCTGACACCGCAGGGTCGGCGAACTATGTTCGAGCAGTGGAGAATACGGAGATCATCATCAAGCTCACCTCTGATGAAGCGCTGGTCCTGTCGGACTGGCTGGAGCGAGTGCAGATGACGGACCTCAGCCGTCTCGTCGACGACGAGGCGGTCTGGGCGCCCATTCATAGGCTGGCCGGAACGCTCGACAAGTCACTGTCGGGGGTCTTTGCGGCGGACTACGCCGAACGTCTGGAGGCGGCCCGCAGCAGGCTTCGTCCAGACCTGGACGACAGTGCCATTGACGAGGAGGGTACGGACACATGAAGCCCCTCTCGGAGGTGACTGAACGCGAGTACTTCGTCAGCGTCGGCCAACGTCCCGGCATGTTCGTCGGCAAGACCTCCTTCCACATGCTGACCGCGTTCCTGACCGGTTATGACCAGCATGCTCTCCGGCACGGTGGGCCCGGGCTCACCGGCTGGCACGACTGGCTCGTCGCCCGTCGCGGACGCGACTGCAATCACGCCTGGCCCGGCCAAATCCTCCACATCGCCCTCCCGAACGGCTGGGACGACTTGTGGAATCTTCCACCTGAGGACGAACAGCAGGCGATCAAGGTCCTGTTCGAGCTCCTCGACGAGTTCGCTGCCGAGCGCGAAGCAGCGCAGGACTCACAGACCTCAGGTTGAGTGAGACGCCGCACCGAGCAGCGTCTCACTCAAGATGAACCACTGCCGGTCAACACCTCGTCATGGTTCACCTCAACTGAGACGGGACAGCGAGCATGGCTGATGACGCTTCCCAGTGTTTGTGCGGACTCCCACGGGATCTGCTCGGTGATGTGATCGGGTCCCGGTCGACCTGCGCAACGAGGTTTCTCGCGGGTTGTCCTACCGGCGCCGCGCGACGAAGACGAGCTCCGTGCCCGGCCTGTCAGGAGCGTCGCCCAGGTCTTCCACGACGTACGCCGCTGCCGGCTCGGCCGGGTGCGTGATGAAGGCGGGGCTCCGGTGTACTCGCCTATCCACGACGGCCGAGGGCGCTACAGGCCTGGAACGTTGCGCACATTCCGCTCGCTGACGTCGGGCAGGAAGCGGGCCACAGTGACGAAATCAGCGTCGTCGTGCAGTACAACCAATCCATGATGCACTGCGGTCGCGCAGATCATCAGGTCGAGCGGCCCGGCCGCGCTGAGCGCCCCCTTCTCCGCGAGCGCATACTGGGCCGTTTCGACCCAGTCCCACAACCTCTTCGGGAGAGGTACGTCGGGGTACAGGTCCATGAACATGTCCCCCATGGCCTCGTACTCCACGGCATTGCGCGCTGAGCGCCGGAACTCGGCCCGCTGGGGAGCGCACGACCCGATGGCCCGGAGGGTGGTGGTCTCCAGCCACGCGTCCTTCAGTTGCTCCTCGCGCAGAAGGCGCCACAGACCCGAGGAGTCGAGCAGGTAGTGGATCACACGCCGCCCTGCTTGTCCTCGACGCGTCGCTGCTGCCAGCCCTCGTAGTCCCACTGCTGGGCGGCGTGGAAGTGCTTGGCTACGAGCGCGGCCCGCTCATGGCGTTCGGCGTACTCGCGAAGGGCGGCATTGACCACGTCCTTCTTGGTGCCACCACCGGCGACACGCATGGCCTTCTCCAACGCATCATCATCAAGGTCGATCGTCGTCACGCTCATACTGGACTCCTTTATTCAAAGGTAATATCAAGTATATATCCGCGAGGTCCACGTCTGTCACCGGCGCGTTCCGCCGCCAGGCCTCCTGTCGTGGTTCGCTGAACGCCGACAGACGAGGTCGCGGCTTCGCCCCGGGCGGACTGCATACCTTCATTCGGACGCCCCACCCTCCTCGGCTTTCCCGACGCCGAGCACTCCACGCTCTGGGACCTGCCGTCACAGCACGACAGGCGTACCGGGACGCCTTGAGCCTCGACGATGTGACCTGGACCCGTGCCCGCGGTCGGGCCATCGCGGTAGGCGTCAGCGGGATCTCCTTCTACTGGCGCAACTTCACCGCCTTCGCCGCCGAATGCCGGGTGCACCTCCAGGCAGGCGGTCCTCGCTGACGTTGCCGCGCGCTGAGTTGCTCCCGGTGGACGAGATCAGGAGCTCGTGTGCCGGAACCTGCGGCGGACCAGCCGGCGGGGCACGACCGGCGGCGTGCCGCGGGCCGCCGGCAGTTCACCGCCCCCGCCGAACGATCGCGAGCACCGGCTCCAGCGATTCCACGACCACCGCACCACCGGCCTCGCCGAGTCGCTCGGCGCGGCCGGTGTCGGGGGCGTAGCCGAGGAAGCCGGCGCCCACCGCACGTGCGGCGAGCAGGTCCGCGGGGGTGGAGCCGAGGCGGCGCAGCGTGGCGGAGACCGCTCTCAGGTGAGCAGGTCGTCCACCTGCGCTTCGCCCTCGCGGTACCTGCGGGCGATCTCCGCGCTGCAGTCGTCCGCGGTGCGCTGCAACTGCTGCCGCTGCCCCGAGACTTCCTGTTCGTAGCCCGCGAGCCGCCCCATGGCCGCGCGCAGTTCGTCGTCCGTGCGCGCGTCCAGGTCGGACAGCTCGACCTCGGAGAGCATCTCCGCGGCCAGCAGCCGGTACTCCTCGCCGCGCGGCTCGGACAGCGTGACGTGCCGGGCCGAACTGCCGCGCCGGGACGGCGGGTCGGCGAGGATCCGCGAGAGCCGGTCGACCACGGCGGCGTCCGGTCCCGGCCGCTCCGGCGCGGACGCCGGACCGGGCGGCAGCGGCGACGGCGGTGCCGAGCGCCGGGTCAGCTCCGCGCGCAGGATGTCGATTCGGCCCTGCAGCAGCCGCCGCACATAGCTCAGGTCGGCCTCGTCCCGCTGGGACTCCTTGCGCAGGGCCCGCAGCTCCGGCAGCCGCAGCGCGGCGAGATCGCGCGCACCGGGGTCGGGACGGCCTTCGCCGGTGCGCTGCGCGGGCGGGCGGACGGTGCCGGCCCCCGAGCAGGCACCGCGGGTCGTCTGTACGGGACCGGGCGACTGCCCGGTGCCAGGTGTGCTCATGCGTGAATCAGTCCCCTCGACCGGTGCCTGAGGTCTCCCCGGGCCCGGAGGGCCGAGGGGATGCACCGACTCCGTGCATCGTGCCATTACGAACGGTGCCCATGCAGGCGGTCTGCACCCGTTCAGCCCCCGATAGGTTGGTCTGTATGCGTGCAGTGGTGCAGAGGGTCGACGGCGCGAGCGTCGTGGTGGCCGGTGAGACCGTGGGAGAGATCGTCGGCGAGGGGCTGTGCGTCCTGGTGGGGGTGACCCACGGGGACACGACCGAGCAGGCGGCACAGCTGGCCCGCAAGCTGTGGTCGGTGCGGATCCTCGAAGGTGAGAAGTCCTGCTCGGACGTGAACGCTCCGTTGCTGGTGATCTCGCAGTTCACTCTCTACGGGGACGCCCGCAAGGGCCGCCGGCCCACCTGGAACGCCGCGGCGCCCGGCGAGATCGCCGAGCCGCTCGTCGACGAGGTGGTGGCGCGGCTGCGGGAGCTGGGGGCGCATGTGGAGACGGGCCGGTTCGGGGCGCAGATGAGGGTGTCGCTCACCAACAACGGCCCGTTCACGGTGCTGCTGGAGGTGTAGGCGCCGACGCCACGGTCCGGGGCGGCCCCGCTCCGGGGGCGGGCGGTCCGAACCGCGCCCGGGATGACCGCGCCCCGGGGCGACAGTGGCCCGGGGCGACAGTGGCCCGGGACGACCGCGGGCCCGGGACGACCGCGGGCCCGGCGTCCGGGGAGACCGCGGCGGCGCCGCCGTGCCGCCCGCGGCGCCCCGCGCCAGACCCCGAGGGGTTCTACCGCCCCGACGGGTCTCCGAGGGCCCCGAGGGGGCCTGCCGGCCCGTCGGGCCCTATGGCTCGACCACGACCTCCTGGGCCGCCGCCGTGCTCCCGGCCATCAGTTCCGCGTCCACCGGCACGTTCCGCTTCACCAGGGCGAGGGCGATCGGCCCCAGCTCGTGGTGGCGGGCCGATGTCGTGACGAAGCCGAGCTGCCGCCCGTCCGCGCCGTCCGCGGCCAGCCGTACCGGAGTGCCGTGTCCCGGCAGATGCACCTCGCTGCCGTCGAGGTGCAGGAACACCAGCCGACGCGGCGGCTTCCCCAGGTTGTGGACGCGTGCCACGGTCTCCTGCCCCCGGTAGCAGCCCTTCTGCAGGTGGACCGCGGCGCCGATCAGGCCGAGCTCGTGCGGGATGGTGCGGTGGTCGGTCTCGAAGCCCAGCCGCGGGCGGTGCGCCTCCACGCGCAGGGCCTCGTACGCCAGGACGCCGATCGCCGGGCCGTTGGCCGCGGCGTAGGACTCCAGTGCGGCCCGCGGCAGGAACAGGTCGCGGCCCTGCGGGGTCTCCCGTACGACCACGCCCTCGGGGACCTCCGCGATCGAACCGGCGGGCAGGAACACCACGGCGAACTCGTCCGTACGGTCCGCGATGTCCACCTGGTAGAAGAACTTCATCGACTCCAGGTACGCGAGGAGCGCCTCCCGGGTGCCCGGTTCGACGTGCGCCCACACCGTCTCGCCGTCGTCCACGAGGTACAGCGCGTGCTCGATGTGGCCGTGGGCGGAGAGGATCAGGGCTTCGGTGGCCTCCCCGGGGGGCAGCTCGCTGACGTGCTGGGTCAGCAGCAGATGGAGCCAGCCCAGCCGGTCCTTCCCGGAGACGGTGATCACGCCCCGGTGCGAGAGGTCGACGAGACCGGTGCCGTCGGCGAGGGCACGCTGCTCGCGGAACAGATCGCCGTAGTGGGCGGCGACACCTTCGTCGCGCCCCTCGGCGGGGACGGCGCCGGGCAGCGACAGCAGAGGGCTCTTCATGAACCCAAGCCTACGACCGGCCGTCGGCGGCCCTTCCCTCGCACGTCCGGCAGCGGCCGAAGATCGCGAAGTGCTTCATGTCGGTGACGAAGCCGAACTTCTCGCGGAGTTCCGCGGTGAACCCGGCGGCCACGTCGACGTCCGCCTCGATCACGTCCCCGCAGTCGCGGCACACCAGATGGAGGTGGTGGTGCCGGTCCGCCAGGTGGTAGGTGGGGGCGCCGTGCCCGAGATGGGCGTGCGAGACCAGGCCCAGCTCCTCCAGCAGCTCCAGGGTCCGGTAGACCGTCGAGATGTTCACCCCGGACGCGGTCTTGCGCACCTCGACGAGGATGTCGTCGGGCGTCGCGTGCTCCAGAGTGTCGACGGCTTCGAGGACGAGCTGGCGCTGCGGGGTCAGACGGTAACCGCGCTGCCGCAGATCGCTCTTCCAGTCGGTGCTCACCACGCGTCCAGTGTAGGCAGCGCGGAGCCGGGGTGCGGAGGGACGGCGGTCCGTCAGCACCCCCGGGTGCCGCAGGAGCCGCGGGCGGTACGAGAAGGACCGCGCGGGGCCCCGGGTCACACGGCCCGGTTTGCCGCGGACTGCCCGCGCCGGGCGGTCACGCGGGAGGAGCGGAGGGGGTCGGAGGGGGCCGGAGGAGCCGGAGGGGTCACTTGAAGAAGGCGATGCCGTCGTCCGGCAGATCACCGAGATCCTTCGCCCATGCCTCGACCTGCTCGGGGGTGACGGTCTTCTTCAGGTGCGCCGACATGTAGGGCCGCAGCGGCACCTCGGGGGTGGACTTCTCGCCGACCCACATCAGGTCGCCCTTGACATAGCCGTAGAGCCGCTTGCCGCCGGCGTACGGCGGGGAGGAGACGGTGCGCGCGACCGCGTCCGTGGCCAGGTCGATCTGCGGCTTCTTGTCCGCGAGATCGCCGTACCAGACCTCCACGACGCCCTGGTCGCGGACCATCACGACCTCGACCTTCCGGTCCTTGTCGATCCTCCAGTAGCCGGACTCGCTCTCCAGGGGGCGGACCTTCCTGCCCTCGGAGTCCAGCACCCAGCTGTGCGAGACGTACTCGATGAAGTCCCGGCCGTCGTGGCTGAAGGTCACGGACTGGCCGAAGTTGCACTTCTCCGAGCCGGGGAAGTCGGACACACCCGCGCCCTCCCAGGTGCCGAGGAGAAACGCGAGCGGCACGAGGTCGGGGTTGAGGTCTGACGGAATCTCGATCATGGCTGGCTCTGTCGGTCAGTGGGATAGGGACTAGCGCTGGCCCTGGTACAGCTTCTTCACGGCCAGGCCGGTGAAGGCGAGGACGCCCACACACACCAGGACCAGCAGCAGTTCGAAGAAAACAATCACGGGTGCTCCTCGGGTGAGCGCGAAGGCAGATCGGGCCGCACCCCAGCTTAGTGGGCGGGGGCGCGGCACTCTCCGCGAGGGCGGCCCCACCGGCTCCGGCGCGGCCCGCCACCCGACCTGCCCCCACCCGGCTCGCGGCCCGTCCGATTACAGTGCGGCCTATGGCGAAGAAGCTCGTGATCAAGGTGACCGCCGGGGCCGACGCCCCCGAACGCTGCTCGCAGGCCTTCACGGTCGCCGCAGTCGCCGTGGCGAGCGGGGTGGAGGTCTCGCTCTGGCTGACGGGCGAGTCGTCGTGGTTCGCCCTGCCGGGCCGGGCCGCGGAGTTCGAGCTCCCGCACGCGGCACCGCTGCCGGATCTCTTCGAGTCGGTGCTGGCGGCGGGGCGGATCACCCTCTGCACGCAGTGCGCGGCACGGCGCGAGATCACGGAGAAGGACGTGATCGAGGGCGTACGGATCGCGGGCGCGCAGGTCTTCGTGAGCGAGGCCATGGCCGACGGCACCCAGGCGCTCGTCTACTAGCAGGTCCGCGCGGGTTCGAGCGGGTCCGTGCGGGTTCGAGCGGGTCCGTGCGGGTCCGTGCGGGTCCGTGCGGGGGTCCGGGTCGGTACCCCCGCACGAGCGAGGCTGCGGGCCCGGCACCACTGGCCCGGCACCACACCCGGCAGCATGGGTTCGGCCGGCGCATGGCCCGGCTGTCGCATGCCCCCGGCGTCACGGACGCGGGCCCTGGCCCGGTTTCCGCTTGCCGTCCAGCTCGTCCCACCACTCGTCGGACTGCGGGTCACCCGACGGATCGTCCCACCAGCGGTCCTCCGGGCCCCGCCGGTTCGCCACCACCGCCGCGAGCGGCGGGATCACCATGGCGACGAAGCACATGCCGACGGCGACCGGCATCGACCACAGACGCACGAAGGCCCAGGCGGAGACGAAGAGGACGAGGCATCCGCCCATCAGCAGGAAGTAGGCGTGACGGCGCCGCGCGTACATGCTTCCAGCGTAGGTCGCGGCGCCCGGGACGGCACGAAGGACCGCACCCATGTCCAGGAAAGCGTCCAACCCCCTGGGGTGCGGCCCTTCGGCCGGTCCGGTTCGCTGCCGTCAGACGGCGATGGCCACCTCGGAGAGGCCACCCGTCTGCGCGACGACCGTACGGTCCGCCGTGGCACCCGGGACGAGGGCCCGCACGGTCCACGTCCCCTCGGCCGCGTAGAAGCGGAACTGTCCGGTCGCCGAGGTCGGGACCTCGGCGGTGAACTCGCCGGTCGAGTCCAGCAGACGCACATAGCCGGTGACCGGCTCGCCGTCGCGGGTCACCTGACCCTGGATGGTGGTCTCACCGGGCTTGATCGTCGAGGCGTCGGGGCCGCCGGCCTTCGCTCCACACATGCTTTTCCGTCCTTACGGTCGAGGGGTCCGGAGGTCCAAGAGATCCGGAGGATCCGGGAGGACCGGGAGATCCGGGGCTTACTTGTTCGCGCCGAGCTCGATCGGCACGCCGACGAGCGAGCCGTACTCGGTCCAGGAACCGTCGTAGTTCTTGACGTTCTCCACACCGAGCAGCTCGTGCAGCACGAACCAGGTCAGGGCGGAGCGCTCGCCGATGCGGCAGTAGGCGATGGTGTCCGTCGCCAGGTCGACCTGCTCCTCGGCGTAGAGGGCCTTGAGCTCGTCGTCCGACTTGAAGGTGCCGTCGTCGTTGGCGTTCTTCGACCACGGGATGTTGCGGGCGGTCGGCACGTGGCCGGGGCGCTGCGACTGCTCCTGCGGCAGGTGGGCCGGAGCAAGCAGCTTGCCGCTGAACTCGTCGGGCGAACGGACGTCGACCAGGTTCTGGCTGCCGATGGCGGCCACCACGTCGTCGCGGAACGCGCGGATGGACACGTCCTGGGCCTTGGCCTTGTACTGGGTGGCCGGGCGCTGCGGGACCTCGGAGCCGTCGACCAGGTCGCGGGAGTCGAGCTCCCACTTCTTGCGCCCGCCGTCGAGGAGCTTCACGTCCTGGTGGCCGTAGAGCTTGAAGTACCAGTACGCGTACGAGGCGAACCAGTTGTTGTTGCCGCCGTAGAGGACGACGGTGTCGTCGTTGGCGATCCCCTTCTCCGACAGCAGCTTCTCGAAGCCGGCCTGGTCCACGAAGTCACGGCGGACCGGGTCCTGGAGGTCCTTCTGCCAGTCGATCCGGACGGCGTTCTTGATGTGGTTCTTGTCGTAGGCCGAGGTGTCCTCGTCGACCTCGACGACGACGACCTTCGGGTCGTCGAGGCGGGCCTCGACCCAGTCGGCGTCTACCAGGACGTCGCTGCGGCTCATGCTGTCTCTCCTCCGGGGCAGTGTGCGGCGAGTGGTGCGCTGGGGTGTCGCGCGGGATGTGCGGGTACGCCGCAAGGGCGTCGGGCACGCGGGTTGGCCCTGATCCATGGCAGGTCAGAAGGCCCGGGGAATACGGAAGTCGACGCTTCCGCTCAGATGCCGCGACAGAGCATGGCGGCGACACGGCACAGGTCGACTGCCCGCCGCTTCGTGAGATCCGCCTGTCGCTTCATGGGTCCGATCGTAGGGACGAGTCGGCGGCCGTGTCACCGCCGTGTCGCATTCTGAGACACGATCGTCCGAAGGGCGGGATGGTTGACCGCTTCCCCACTTCCCCGGCGCCACCCCGCGGCACGCCCCGACCGCGCCATCTGAGGAGCGGACATCAGCGTCTCACCATCCGGCCATCAGGGGAATCGGGCCAGGAAATCGGGCCGGGGAATGGCGCCAGGGAGCCGGGGAATGGCGCCAGGGAATCGGGTCGGGAGACCGGTACCGACGGCCGCCGCCCGCGGGGCCGGGACGCGGGCGCACGGGCAGCGGGGCGACGGACGTACCGCCGGGCGGGGCGACGGGCGCGGCGATCGGCGTACCGCCGGACGAGGACGACGGACGCAGCGCATGACGAGGGCCGCCGGGCGGGGCGAACGCGTCAGACAGGGTGGGGCGGCGGGCGGGCGGCTCAGCCGGCCAGCAAAACGTTCCTGCCGGAGACGGTGACGACGAGGCCGTCCTCCTCCGCCTGGACCTTCTCCAGCGTCATCCCCTGCGGCAGACCACTGATCTCCCGGTCGAAGTCGGTCTTCCGCCGGATGAGGTTCTCCAGCACCGGTATGCCCTCCCCGGGCACCTCGTCGGCCCGCACCCGGATCGTGTCGCCGTCGACCAGGCTGACCGTGGAGACCACGCCGCGGGTGAGCGTCCGGCCGGCGACGTCGACCGAGCCGGTGACCTTCACCTTGCCGTTCCCGCCGTACGCCAGCGTGACGTCCTCGTCGGCCGCCTTGGCGAGGTCGGCGTACGAGATGCGGGCGGTGCCGCTCGCGGTCGTCGCCGTGGCGCTGGAGAAGCCGCTGCCGAGGCGCACCTGGTGCAGGGCGGCCGACATCTCGGTGATGACGACCCGGCGCCCGCCGGCGCTGGCCTCGACGCCCCGGACGGTGACGTCGACACGCTCCAGCTCCTTCCCGGCGACCTGGGTCAGGAACGGGAAGCCCGCGATCGACACCTCCGTCGTCCCCGAATAGCCCTGGCGCGCCTTGACCTTCTCGGCGGCCTCCTGCTCGGCGTAGTCGAGCAGCAGCCGGTCGGCGGCGACGAAGAGGCCGCCGAGGACCGCCGCGGTGATCAGCAGTATTCGCAGTGCGCGCACGCCTGGTTCTCCCACCCCTGTCGCAACCGCCCCCGGACGGAAGCGGACTCAATGATCGACGTCCCCGGAACGCTAGTGGTTCCCGCCCGGCCCGGGCCAGGGTCAGCCGACCACCCGGCCGAGCAGGTACACGATCGGCGCCGCGGCGGTCAGCGGGAGCGCGACACCGGCCGTCATGTGCACGAAGCGGGACGGGTAGTCGTAGCTCGCCACCCGCAGGCCGACGAGCGCGCACACCCCGGCCCCCAGGGCCGGCAGCACGGCCTCCACGCCCACCCCGGTCACCGCGCCCGCCGCGATCCCGGCGCCCACGGCTGTCAGCAGGGCCACCAGCGCGGAAGCGGCTCCGGGCAGCGGCAGCGCCCGGGCCAGGGCCGCGGCGGCGACCGCCGCGCCGCCCGCCGCGACCGCCTCCGGGGCGGCGGCGAGGAACCCGGCCGCGACGATCGTCAGCGCCGCCGAGGCGATCGTCGCCATGAGACCGTGCATCCGCTCGTCCGCGGACGCGCGGCTGCGCAACTGCAGCACCAGCGTGAGGAGCACCCATACGCCGAGCGTCCCGACGAGCGCGGCCGCAGCGTGCTCCCGGCCCGCGCCCAGCAGCACGGCGTCGGCGACGAGACCGCCCGCGAAGGCGAGTGCGATGCCCTGGCGAGCGGGCCACATGCCGTTCAGCCGGAACCAGCCGGCAGCGGTGAGGCCCTGCAGCGCGATCAGCGGGACCAGCAGCAGATAGGGCGAGACGCCGGCGGTCGCCGCGAGCAGCAGGCCGAGGAGGGCCGTGAGGCCTGCGGGCTGCACACCGGGCGGGATGATCGGCGAACGGCCCTCGGCGCGGGCCCGCTGGGCATCGGTGACGCGGGAGTTTCCCCTGGTGGTGGGAGCACCGTACGCGGGCTCGCCGCCGGTGGTGGGTGCTCCGTACGCGAGCTCGCCGCCGGCGGGTGAGCCGACCGGGTCCGGCTCCACCACCGGCGGGACGTACGAGGCGCCCTGCGGCCCGTACGCCGCGGACGTGTCCGGAGCCTCCGGTGGCAGCGGGTGCGCCGTCACGTGGGGGGCGCCCACCGGCGGCAGGTACGCGGTGTCGGCGGCCCCGGTGTACCGGCCGCCCTGCGGGTACGGGGGGTGCGGCGCATCGCCGACCACCGGCTGGTACTGGGTGTCCCAGGTCTGCCCCTCCCACGTCTGGGCGACGTGGGCGTCCCGCGGGTTCTGCCACGCCTGGGCGGCCTGGGGGTCCGGCGGGTTCTGCCACGTCCGGGCGGCCTGGGGGTCCGGCGGGTTCTGCCACGCCTGGGCGGCCTGCGGGTCCGGCGGGTTCTGCCACGCCTGGGTGACCTGGGGGTCCGGCGGGTTCTGCCCGTAGGGGTCGTGGGCGCCGTACGGATTCTGCTGATCGCTGCTCATGCTGTGCGGTTCACCCTCCTGCGAACGGCGGGAGCACCTCGACCGTGCCGCCCTCGGCCAGCCGTACGGTCTCATGCCGGCGGGTCCCGACGGGCGCACCGTCGACGAGGAAGGAGCACCGCCGGAGTACGCGCTCGAGCTCGCCCGGGTGCCTCTCGCGGACGGCGTCCAGTGCCTCGGCCAGGTTCTCCGCGGCGTACGGCTCCTCGGCCACACCGGCTGCGGCCTTGGCCGCGGCCCAGTAGCGGATGGTCCCCGCTGCCATCGCGGCACTCCTCTCTCCCGACTCTCCCGCTCGTCGACTGTCCATCATGGGCTATGCGCGGACGAGCCAGTCCCCGAGGCGCCCCAGGAGCGCGTCGCCGGCCGCGTTCTCCGCGTGTCCCATGCCCGGTTCCAGCCACAGTTCGGACGGTCCGGCGGCGGCCAGCATCCGGGGGTGGTCCAGCGGGAAGTACGGGTCGCGGTCGCCGTGCACGATCAGCAGCGGGGTCGGGGCGATCAGCGGCACGGCCGCCACCGGGGAGAGCGGCACCGGGTTCCAGTCCCGGGGGTGGATCCGGGTGCGCAGTCCGTAGCGCCCGACGAGCCGTCCCGCCGGGCGGGTGACCACCCAGTGGAGCCGGCGCATCGGCGCCGTGCCCCGGTAGTACCAGCGGGCCGGCGCGCTCACCGCCGCGACGGCGTCGGTCCGGCACTCCCGCGCGTCCGCCGCGAGCCACGGTTCCGGCGCGTCCCCGTACGGCCACCGCCGCTCCCCGCCGGCCCGCCGGGCGCCCGCCTCGGGCAAGGGCTCCCGCGCGTCCGCGTCCGTGGCCGCCGCGGCGCGCTCCCGCGCCGCTCCCCCGGACGGCGCCGCGTACGCCGCCCCGTACAGCGCCGCGTGCCGCAGCGCCACCGAGCCGCCCATCGAGAAGCCGACCGTGACCACGCGCCGGTACCCAAGGGACCGCGCCCAGGCGACCGCGGCCGCGAGATCCAGCACCTCGCGGTCGCCGACGGTCGAGAGCCCGCCGGAACGGCCGTGCCCCCGGAAGGAGAAGGTGACGACCGCCGCGCTGCGGGCGAGCACACGAGCCGCCCGGCGCACCGCCGGGCGGTCCACCGAGCCGGTGAAGCCGTGCGCCACGACGATCACCGTTGCGCTCTCCGGGGCCGCGGGACGACGCACCGGATCCCCGCCGTCCCCCTCGGCACCGCCTGCCCGGCCATCACGGCCGACGCCGCCGTTACCGCCGCCGACACCGCCGTTACCGCCGCCGCTGACACCGCCGGCCCTGTCAGCCCCGGCGACCCCGCCGGCCCTGTCAGCCCCGCCGTCACCACCGGGCCGGGCCGTCGAGCGGTGTCCCGGATCCCCCTCGGACCGGCCCGCGCGGGGCTCGTGGAGGGCCTCGACGAGCACCCCGTCGGAGGTCCTCAGCGTTGCGCGCAGGAGTCCCGGGGTGATCGAGGAAACATCCACACTGTGAAATCGGGCCTCCGGCTCGGAAGTCATGTGGGCTATTCTGCTTGGCAGAGGATCCGGGCGACGTAGCCCCCGGGTCCTTTTGTGTTTGCAGGCCGTTGTTACAGACAGGTGAACGAGACGATCGCGGAACCCCGGGGCGCGGGGGACCGCGGCCGGGCAGGAAGCAGTTGCCGCACACTCCCCCGCGGTCTTCGGGCGTGGGAGGTACCCCCTCTCGCAGGGACGAGGAGGAACCGACGTAATGGGCGAGCGAACCGTGCACGACCGAGAAACGACCACCCGGACAGGGGCAACGGCCCGGACAGGGGCGACGACCGGGGCAGGTGGGACGCGATGAGCTCTCTGCTGCTCCTCACCAACGCCCTCCAGCCGTCCACGGAGGTGCTCCCCGCCCTCGGCCTGCTGCTCCACAACGTACGCGTCGCCCCGGCGGAGGGCCCGGCCCTCGTCGACACCCCGGGAGCCGACGTGATCCTGGTCGACGGGCGGCGCGACCTTCCCCAGGTGCGCAGCCTCTGCCAGCTGCTCCGCTCCACCGGGCCCGGCTGCCCGCTGGTCCTCGTCGTCACGGAGGGCGGTCTCGCGGCCGTCACCGCCGACTGGGGCATCGACGACGTGCTGCTGGACACCGCCGGCCCCGCCGAGGTGGAGGCCCGGCTCCGGCTGGCGATGGGCCGCCAGCAGCTCACCTCCGACGACTCCCCCATGGAGATCCGCAACGGTGACCTGTCCGTCGACGAGGCGACCTACAGCGCGAAGCTGAAGGGCAGGGTCCTGGACCTGACCTTCAAGGAGTTCGAACTGCTGAAGTACCTGGCCCAGCACCCCGGCCGGGTCTTCACCCGGGCCCAGCTCCTCCAGGAGGTCTGGGGCTACGACTACTTCGGCGGCACGCGCACGGTCGACGTCCACGTACGGCGGCTGCGCGCCAAACTCGGCCCCGAGCACGAGTCCCTCATCGGGACCGTGCGCAACGTGGGCTACCGCTTCGTCACACCGGAGAAGGCCGAGCGCTCGGCGGAGGAGACCGCCGCAGCGAAGGCGAAGAAGGCGTCCGCCGCAGCCGCCGCCGCAGCCACCGCCCCGGCCGCGGGCATGATCGAGGAGGTCGAGGCCGTCGAGGCGGCCGTACGCCCTGCCCAGAGGTAGGTCACCACGCGTAGACTGCGCGCGTGGCCAAGGTGACGCGGGACGACGTGGCGCGACTGGCGGGTACTTCGACCGCGGTCGTCAGCTATGTCATCAACAACGGACCCCGGCCGGTCGCACCGGCCACGCGCGAGCGCGTACTCGCCGCGATCAAGGAGCTGGGCTACCGGCCCGACCGGGTCGCGCAGGCGATGGCCTCGCGGCGCACCGATCTCATAGGCATGATCGTGCCGGACGCCCGGCAGCCGTTCTTCGCGGAGATGGCGCACGCGGTGGAGCGGGCCGCGGCCGACCGCGGAAAGATGGTCCTGGTCGGCAACTCGGACTACCGCGACGAGCGCGAGGTCCACTACCTGCGGGCCTTCCTCGGCATGCGGGTCGCCGGTCTGATCCTGGTCAGCCAGGGCCCGAGCGAGCGGGCCGCGGCGGAGATCGAGGCCTGGGACGCCCGGGTGGTGCTGCTCCACGAGCGCCCCGAGGCGATCGACGACGTCGCCGTCGTCACGGACGACATCGGCGGTGCGCAGCTCGCGACACGGCACCTGCTGGAGCACGGTCACCCGTATGTGGCGTGCCTCGGCGGGGTCGAGGAGACCCCGGCGGTGGGCGACCCGGTGGCCGACCACGTCGAGGGCTGGCGGCGGGCGATGCTGGAGTCCGGGCGGTCCACGGAGGGCCGCCTGTTCTCGGCGCCGTACAACCGCTACGACGCCTACCGCCTGGCCCTGGAGCTGCTGTCCGGCCCCGAGCGGCCTCCGGCGATCTTCTGCGCGACGGACGACCAGGCGATCGGCGTCCTGCGGGCGGCCCGTGAGCTGCGGATCGACGTCCCCGGTGAGCTCGCGGTGGCGGGCTTCGACGACGTCAAGGAGGCCGCGCTGACCGATCCGCCGCTGACGACCGTCGCCTCCGACCGTCCGGCGATGGCACGCGCGGCGGTGGACCTGGTGCTGGACGACGGTCTGCGGGTGGTCGGATCGCGGCGGGAGCGGGTCAAGCTGTTCCCCTCGGCGCTGATCGTGCGCCGCTCCTGCGGCTGCGAAGGCTGACCTCACGGCAGGCGCCCTCTCCCGTCCGGGCACGGCGAAGGCCGACCTCAGGGCGAGGACCGTCTCCCGTCCGAGGGGTGGCAAAGGCCGAGCTCACGGCGAGGACCGTCCCCCGCCCGGACGGGGCGCATCGCGCCCCACCCCTCCCTGGAGACTGCCTTTATATGGGGCATACAGGCTTCTGCCGGGCTTCTCAGGGCGTCCTCAGCGCCCTCTCATGTACGGGCCCGACAGTCTTCACCATGACGGACCACCACCACCGCAGCGGCGGAGACGACGGCACCCAACCCGACCACGCCCACCCGTACTCGTACCCGCCCCCGTACCCGTCCTCGGGCCCGGAGACGGGCCCGTCCCCGTACCCGGGCCCCGGCGACGGGGCGTACCCGCCGCCGCCCCCGCACGCCCCCGCGGCGTCCGCGCCCGGCCACCGGGCCCGTGCGAGGCGGCCCGTCGCGCTGATCGCGGCCGTGGCGATCGTCGCAGCGGCCGTCGGCGGCGGGGCGGCGACGCTGGTGGAGCGGTTCACCGCCGGGAGCGCGCCCGGCGCCTCCGTGGCCGTCAACGGAACCACGGTGTCCCAGAGCGGCAAGGGCACCGTCGCGGGTGTCGCGGAGGCCGTCTCGCCCAGCATCGTGGAGATCAACGCCTCGTCCGGCTCCGGCCAGTCCACCGGCTCTGGCGTGATCATCACCTCGGACGGCGAGATCGTGACCAACAACCATGTGATCGCCGGCGCGGACACCGTCAACGTCCGGCTCAGCGACGGCCGGACGTACACCGCGGACGTCGTCGGCACCGACCCCGACAAGGACCTGGCGCTGATCGGGCTGCGGGGCGCCGAAGGCCTGAAGGCGGCCGCCCTCGGCGACTCGAGCAAGGTGAAGGTCGGCGACGAGGTCGTCGCGATCGGCTCCCCCGAGGGCCTCACCGGCACCGTGACCAGCGGCATCGTCTCGGCCCTCGACCGGGACGTGACCGTCGCCAAGGACGGCGGACAGGGGCAGGGCCAGGGGCAGGAACAAGGGCAGGGGCAGGGACAGGGCCAGGGGTGGCAGGACCCGCGGGGGAACTGGCCCTTCGAGTTCGGCGGCCGGGAGTTCAACGGCGACACCGGCGACTCCAAGACCACCTACCAGGCCATCCAGACCGACGCCTCCCTCAACCCCGGCAACTCCGGCGGTGCGCTGATCAACATGAACGGGGAGATCATCGGCATCAACTCCGCCATGTACTCGCCGACTTCCGCGAGCGGCTCGACCGCGGGCAGCGTCGGCCTCGGGTTCGCCATCCCCATCGACACCGTCAAGGCCGACCTGGACACCCTGCGCTCGGGCGGCGGCGCCTGAGCGCGTGCGAGGCTGGGGCCATGACCTCCACACCGGACGACGGCGGGCGCATCCTCGTCGTCGACGACGAGCCCGCCGTGCGCGAGGCGCTCCAGCGCAGCCTCGCCTTCGAGGGGTACTCCACCGAAGTCGCCGTCGACGGCGCCGACGCGCTCGGCAAGGTGGAGTCCTACCGGCCGGACCTGGTCGTCCTGGACGTCCAGATGCCGCGCATGGACGGACTGACCGCGGCACGCCGGCTGCGCTCCGCCGGCTCCACCCTGCCGATCCTGATGCTGACCGCACGCGACACCGTCGGCGACCGCGTCACCGGCCTCGACGCCGGGGCCGACGACTACCTGGTGAAGCCGTTCGAGCTGGACGAGCTGCTGGCGCGGATCAGGGCACTGCTGCGGCGCAGCTCGTACGCCGCCTCCGGGTCCGGCGGCGGGGAGTCCGGCGAGGTGCTGTCGTTCGCGGACCTCCGGATGGACCTGGTCACCCGCGAGGTCACCCGCGGACCGCGCCGGGTCGAACTGACCCGTACCGAGTTCACCCTGCTGGAGCTGTTCCTGGCGCACCCCAGGCAGGTGCTGACCCGTGAGCAGATCCTGAAGACCGTCTGGGGCTTCGACTTCGAGCCGAGCTCCAACTCGCTGGACGTCTACGTGATGTATCTGCGCCGCAAGACCGAGGCCGCCGGTGAGCCGCGGCTGGTCCACACCGTCCGGGGAGTGGGCTACGCCCTGCGGGAGGGGTCCCCGGAGTGATCCGCAGATTCCGCGCCCTGCCGCTGCGGTCACGGCTCGCGCTGCTGACGGCGACGGCCGTGGCGGCCGCCGTCGCCGCGGTCGCCGTCGCCTGCTGGCTGCTGGCCCGGGCACAGCTGCGCGACGAGCTCGACACCTCGCTGCGGAACACCAGCGCGCCTCCCGATTCGGTCGCGACCGCGCTGGCGGCGTGCCGGACACCCGCCAGGGCGCCCGACGACGCGCGGGCCTTCGCGTACGTCCAGGTCCTCTTCCCCGACGGCACCCGGTGCGTCACCCCCTACACGGAGCCGGTGAAGGTGAAGTCCGCCGACCTCGCCGTGGCGCAGGGGCTGCGGAAGGACGCACTGCACGGCGGCACCACGGACGACGGCGACGACGTGCGGGTCCACACCGTGTCCAGGCCGGTGCGGGGCCAGCAGGCCGCCGTCATGGTCGCCCGGCCGCTCCACGAGATCGACACCGCCCTGAACCGGCTCGCCCTCCTGCTCACCTTCCTCGCCGGCGCCGGGGTCGTCGCCGCCGGAGCCGCCGGCCTGTGGGTCGCCCGCACCGGTCTCAAGCCCGTCGACCGGCTCACCGACGCCGTCGAGCACGTGGCCCGCACCGAGGACCTGACCGTGCGGATCCCGGTGGAGGGCGAGGACGAGATCGCCCGGCTCTCGCGCTCCTTCAACCAGATGACCGCCGCGCTGGCGTCCTCCCGCGACCGGCAGGCCCAGCTCATCGCGGACGCCGGCCACGAGCTGCGCACCCCGCTGACCTCGCTGCGGACGAACATCGACCTGCTGGTCCGCAGCGAGCAGACGGGCCGGGCCCTGCCGCCGGGCGACCGGGCGGCGCTGCTGGCCTCCGTCAGGGCGCAGATGTCCGAGCTGGCCGCGCTGATCGGCGATCTGCAGGAGCTGTCCCGGCCGGACAGCGCGGCGCCCGGCCCGGTCCAGGTCGTCGCGCTGCACGAGATCACCCGGACCGCGCTGCGGCGGGCCCGGCTGCGCGGCCCGGAGCTGAGGATCGAGGCCGAGCTGCGGCCCTGGTACGTACGGGCCGAGCCCGCGGCGCTGGAGCGGGCCGTCGTCAATGTCCTGGACAACGCGGTGAAGTTCTCGCCGCCGCGCGGGGCGGTCGAGGTGGAGCTGGACCGCGGGGTGCTGACGGTGCGCGACCACGGCCCCGGGGTGCCGCCGGAGGAACTCCCCCATGTCTTCGAGCGGTTCTGGCGCTCCCCGTCCGCCCGTGCGCTGCCCGGCTCCGGCCTGGGGCTGTCCATCGTGGCCAGGACCGTGCGGCAGGCGGGCGGGGAGGTGGAGCTGCGTCCGGCGGAGGGCGGCGGCACCGTGGCGGTGATCCGCCTGCCGGGGGCGCCGGACCCTCCGCCGGAGGTGCCGTCAGTTGTGCCGGATGAGCGAGTCGACCAGCCCTGACCGGGTGTTCGGGAAGTCGAGCACGACGATTCCGAGGCCCTTCCAGCCGCTCGCCGTACCGTCCAGGAAGCGGTGGACGCGGGGGTTGAGGTCGTCGGAGTTCCACCGCGGCGGCAGATAGGCCGAGGTGCTGACGAAGTTGACGAACACCCTGCCCGGCTGCTCCGCCGCCTTGCGCAGATGCGCCACGACCTTGGGGTACTTGTCCCACGGCGGGGCGTTCCAGTCGTCCTGGGTGTCGAAGACCGCGCCGTCCCACCACTTCAGGCCGGGCAGCCCGCCGTTGTCCGCGATCAGGACGACCTTTCCGCGCGCCCGGCCGAGGGCGGGGAGGGAGTCGCCGATGTGGAACAGCGCGCGCCAGCCGCGTGCGTCGAGGTAGTCGTCGAAGACGGCGCGGAACGCGGCGTCGCTCTCTCCCGAGTACTCCTGCTTCACCCGCATCAGGACGGTCTCCGAGGGGTGGGCGCGCAGGAAGTCGCGGCAGGCGATGAGGACGTCGCCGAACATCATGTGCTGGTAGGACGGCCCGTGGTGGATGGCGAACGAGCCGTCGATGGCCCGGCAGCGTACGTCCAGGAACCGGATCCCCGAGTCCAGTTGCTGCGCGATGGTCGTGTTCTGGCACTCCGACCAGGGGCCGCCGAAGCGGGCGCCGGAGTCGTGGGTGCCGGGGATGGTGAGCGTCCGCAGCGCCCTGGCGTCGTCGAGACCGGCCATCCAGTCCCGCGGGCCGAGCGCCCTCCGCGGCGCGGCCGCGGCCGGGGCCGGTGCGCCGATGAGGACGGACGCGGAGGCCACCGCCGCGCCCGTGAGGAAACCACGTCTGGTCAAGGACCGTGTGCTGAGGGACATGCTCGCCGTCTCCTTGGTCGGCCTCCGCGATGTGGGGGGTCGCGGTCGGCACCGGGATGATTGCAGACATGCCCATGACAGGAAATGAGCCGGACGAAACCGGGGGAAGCGCGGAGGGGCGGCGGACCCGCGGTCCGCCGCCCCTCTGTACTCGACCGGCGCTCGCTCGGCGCTCGGCTCGGCGCTCGCCCGGCGCCCGCCCGGCGTGCGCCTGGCTCAGCCGGTCACCTGACGACCGTGATCCGGCCCGTGGCCGGCGGCGCCAGCGGGGCGCCCGGGCTGGAGTGCGCGGCGAAGTAGGCGGTGAGCAGGTCCAGGTCGGACGCGCCCACCAGCTTGTTCTTGTGCTCCTTCAGCACCGCGAAGCCGTCGCCGCCGCCCGCGAGGAACTCGTTCATCGCGACGCGGTAGGTCTTCGCCGGGTCGATCGGCTCACCGTTCAGCCGCACGGAGTCCGTCACGATCCGGTCGGCACCGGTCTTCGTCATGTCCAGGGTGTAGGTGAAGCCCTCCGAGACCTGGAGGATCTTCGGCGCGGCCTGGTTGGAGCCGCTGACCTGCTGCTGCAGCGCGGTGATCAGCTGGGCGCCGGTGAGGTCGACCGCCGTCATCATGTTGGTGAACGGCTGCACGGTGAACGCCTCGCCGTAGGTCACGACGCCGTCGCCCTCGCTGCCGGACGCCTTGTGGACCAGACCCGCACGGATGCCGCCCGGGTTCATCAGCGCGAGCTGCGCGCCGCCCTTGTCGGCCGGGGCCATGCCCTCCAGCTGCGCGTCCGCGATCAGGTTGCCGGCCGGGCGCTCGGGCAGGTCGGCGGGGTTCTCGATGTCCGCCGAGATGTAGCCGACGGGCCTGTTGGCGATCGGCGCGGCCAGCGCGTTCCAGCGGTCGATCAGCTGCGTCATGTCCGCGGCCTTGGGCACGTCACGGGTGACGACGTGGTTGGCGGACGCGACGGACGTGCGCACGATGTCGCGGGTGCGGCGGTCGTAGGTGAGCGTCGTGTCGGTGTAGAGCTTGCCGAACGACGCGGCCGAGGTGACCGTGCGCGGCTTGCCGGACGGGTCCGGGATGGTGCACGCGTACGCCTGGTGGGTGTGGCCGGTGACCAGCGCGTCGACCTGCGGGCTGACGTTCTTGGCGATGTCGACGATCGGGCCGGAGATGCCGTCGCCCGGACCGGGGCTGTCGCAGTCGTAGTTGTACGAGCCGGAGGCCGGCGCACCGCCCTCGTGCAGCAGCGCGACGATCGACTTCACACCCTTGCGCTCCAGCACCTTGGCGTACTTGTTGATCGTCTCGATCTCGTCGCCGAACTTCAGGCCCTTGATGCCCTCGGCGCTGACGATGTTCGGGGTGCCCTCCAGGGTGACGCCGATGAAGCCGATCCGCACCCCGTTCTTCTCCCAGACGAAGTACGGGTCCAGGAGCGGACGGCCGGACTTCTCGTCGGTGACGTTGGCCGCGAGGTACGGGAAGTCCGCGCCGCGGAAGGTCTTCGGCTTGCCGTTGGCCTTCTTCTCGTAGCACCCGTCGACCGGGTGGCAGCCGCCGTTCTGCAGCCGGGCGAGCTCCCGGGCCCCCTCGTCGAACTCGTGGTTGCCGACCGAGGTCACATCGAGCTTCAGCTTGTTCAGCGCCTCGATGGTCGGCTCGTCGTGGAAGAGGCCGGAGAGCATCGGCGAGGCACCGACCATGTCGCCGGCGGCGGCGGTGATCGAGTACCGGTTGCCCTTGCGGGCCTCGCGCAGATGCGTGGCGAGGTACTCGGCGCCGCCCGCGTCGATGGTGCGGGTGGTGCCGTCCTCGTTGGTGTGGGTGACCCGGCCCGCCGAGCCGGCGGGCGGCTGAAGGTTGCCGTGCAGGTCGTTGAAGGACAGCAGCTGGACGTCGACGGTGCGGCCGTAACCGTATCCGTGGTCGTGGCCGTGCCCCTGGCCGCGGTCGTGAGCCCCCGCGGGCATCGCGGCGACCAGTGCGCCGACGGTGGTCAGTCCGGCGGCGGCCGCGAGTACGCGGCGGCGCCTCTGGTGCGATGTCGCTGACATCTGTCCCCTTGTCAGTTCAGCGTGAAACGACTGTCCTCAGCCGGGCAGCCTAGAGTCAACGCGCGTAGCGCGACAGGGGGTAGCGGGTTACGAGCTGGTATCCGATCGGGTTCGGCCGGGCGCCGTACCCTCGTCGTATGACTGACGCAGCTCCCGCCGCCATCGAGCCCGGCCGGCAGATCAAGACGCTCGACGAGCTCACCCCCGAGCTGGCCGACGACGTGCTCGGCATGCTGTCCGTCGCCGCCCGCGCCGACGGGGTACAGGCCGTATCGGAACAGGGCCGGCTGTATCTGCGCCACGGCCGGCGCGAGGGCGTACGGCACTTCGTGCTCACCGTCGCCGGGGACCTCCGCGGGTACGCCCAACTGGAAGGAACCGACCCGGTGGAGGCCCCCGCCGCCGAGCTGGTCGTCCACCCCGCGCACCGCGGCCGCGGCCACGGCCGGGCCCTGGGCAACGCGCTGCTCGGGGCGTCCGGCAAGCGGCTGCGGATGTGGGCGCACGGCGGCAAGTCCGCCGCCCGCCATCTCGCCCAGGTGCTGGGCCTGACCCTGTTCCGTGAACTGCGGCAGCTGCGGCGCCCGTTGAGCCCGCTCGACATTCCGGAACCGGTCCTTCCGGATGGTGTGACGGTCCGCACCTTCGTCCCCGGCCGGGACGACGCCGCCTGGCTCGCGGTCAACGCGGCCGCCTTCGCCCACCACCCCGAGCAGGGCTCGATCACCCAGCGCGACCTCGACGACCGCAAGGAGGAGGCCTGGTTCGACCCCAAGGGCTTCTTCCTCGCCGAGCGCGGGGGCGAGATCGTGGGCTTCCACTGGACGAAGCTGCACGCCGAGGACCAGCTCGGCGAGGTGTACGTGCTCGGCATCCGCCCCGACGCCCAGGGCACGGGCCTCGGCAAGGCCCTGACCGCGATCGGACTGCGCCATCTCGCGGCGCAGGGAGTGCCGACGGCCATGCTGTACGTCGACGCGGACAACCCGGCGGCCCTGCGGGTGTACGAGCGGCTCGGGTTCACCACGCACGAGGTGGACCTGATGTACCGCACGGAGACCTGAGCCGCCCGCACGAGCGGGATGGGCCGCGGGGCCGCGGGGTCGCGGGGCCGCTCCGCGCGAACCGAACCGCCGGCACCGTCCGGCACCGAACGGACCGCAGGGACCGCAGGGACCGCAGCGGCGAACCGAACGGACCGCAGGCTCGGACGAACCTGCCAGACGGCCGGCTCGGACGAGCCGGCCGGACCGCAGGGACGAACCTGACAGACGTTCGGCACCGGACGAACCGGACGCAGCGCGGGGACGAACCGGCCGTACGGCAGACTCGGCGGCGGGCGCCTCGGCGGACGGCTCCTGCCGTACCCTCCTCCCCATGGCGAAGTGGGGGCGGTCGGCGGCGGACGTCTTCTGGTCGGTGGACCGTGCTCTCGGGGGTCAGCGCGCTCCGACCCGGCCGCAGAGGTGGGCGGCACGTCACCCGATCGCTCTGGGTCTGTACGCGTCCGCGGCCTTCGCCCTCTTCCTCCTGGGCGTATCCCCGGGCGAGGGGCTCACGGACGCGCTCATCGCGCTGCTCGGCGGGGCGGTCGGGGGCCTGCTCTTCTCCCTCACCGCGATGGCCGAGAGGGGCCGGCAGCGCAGACTGAAGCGGCTGGGCCTGTGGAACGGGCCGGGACGGCATGCGTCTTCCGGCCGGCGGCGGGCGGCGCACGCCGCCCGTGCGGCGCTGACGAGAGTCCGGTGGCCTCTTCTCGGCGCCTGGGCGGCGTGGTGGGCGTTCCTCACCGCCGCGCTGTGGCTGCTCGGCCTGGTAACCGGTCAACCCGCGGATCTCCCGGGCTGCGCGGCCTTCGCGCTGCTCGTGATCATTCTGGGTGAGATCGGCGACCGCCTGCGCCGTCGCCGGGCCGCGCGGCGCACCGGCGTCCCGACGAACGCCGGCGAGTAGGCCGGGGCTCGCGGTTGCCGCGCCGCCACACCCGCCCGACGGCTCCGCGTCCGGGCGGGCGTGGCAGGCGGCGAACGGGTCCGAGCCGCCGCGGCCGACCGCGACCCGCACGCACGGCCGTGGCGGACGGTGGGGCCGCCGCATCCGCTCGGGCGGTGGGCATGACAGATGAGGCGCGCGGGGGTACCCCGGACGTCATGTTCTCGTTACCGGCCATTCAGCGACCCTTGCGACCCTCACGGAATGCAGCCCGCTGTGCCCCCCGCCCCGCGGAACGGGCGTTCCCACCCCTCCGGGACCCGCTCCGGCGCGCCCGGTCACCCCTTTGCGCGGAACAATGGGTCCATGAGCCAGCAGCCCGCCGAGGTACCGGTCCAGAACGCCCAGCCGTCCGTCGGCTCCATCGCCGCGCACCGCCCCCACGCGGTGTCCGCCGCGGTCTCCGACCTGGAGCCCGACATCGACGCCGACCTCGACGCCTACGAAGGCGAGGCGGAGGGCGCCGAGCTGCCCCAGGGCCGCTTCCTGGACCGCGAGCGCAGCTGGCTCGCGTTCAACGAGAGGGTCCTGGAGCTCGCCGAGGACCCCACCACACCGCTCCTCGAGCGGGCGAACTTCCTCGCGATCTTCGCCTCGAACCTGGACGAGTTCTTCATGGTCCGGGTGGCCGGACTGAAGCGCCGCATCGCCACCGGCGTCGCGACCCGTTCCGCCTCCGGACTCCAGCCCCGCGAGGTGCTGGAGCTGATCTGGAACCGCTCCCGCGAGCTCATGGCCCGGCACGCCGCCTGCTTCCAGCAGGACGTCGCCCCGGCCCTCGCCGACGAGGGCATCCACCTCATCCGGTGGCCGGAGCTGACGGAGAAGGAGCAGGCCCGCCTGTTCACCCTGTTCCGCCAGCAGATCTTCCCCGTCCTCACCCCGCTGGCCGTGGACCCCGCCCACCCCTTCCCGTACATCTCGGGCCTGTCGCTGAACCTCGCCGTGGTCGTCCGCAACCCGGTCAGCGGCCACCGCCACTTCGCCCGGGTGAAGGTGCCGCCGCTGCTGTCCCGCTTCCTCGAGGCCTCGCCGCAGCGGTACGTGCCGCTCGAGGACGTCATCGCGGCGCACCTGGAGGAGCTCTTCCCCGGCATGGAGGTGCTCGCGCACCACATGTTCCGGGTGACCAGGAACGAGGACCTGGAGGTCGAGGAGGACGACGCCGAGAACCTGCTCCAGGCCCTGGAGAAGGAACTGCTGCGCCGCCGCTTCGGCCCGCCGGTCCGGCTGGAGGTCGAGGAGTCCATCGACCCGTACGTGCTGGACCTGCTGGTCCGGGAGCTGAAGATCTCCGAGTCCGAGGTCTACCCGCTGCCCGGACCGCTGGACCTGACCGGCCTGTTCGGGATCGTCTCGCTGGACCGTCCCGAGCTGAAGTACCCGAAGTTCATCGCCGGCACCCACCGCGACCTCGCCGAGGTCGAGTCGGCGTCGGCGCCCGACATCTTCGCGGCGCTGCGCGAGCGGGACGTGCTGCTGCACCACCCGTACGACTCCTTCTCCACGTCGGTCCAGGCCTTCCTGGAGCAGGCGGCGGCCGACCCCGACGTCCTGGCGATCAAGCAGACGCTGTACCGGACCTCCGGCAAGTCGCCGATCGTGGACGCGCTGATCGACGCCGCCGAGTCCGGCAAGCAGGTCCTGGTCCTCGTCGAGATCAAGGCCCGCTTCGACGAGCAGGCCAACATCAAGTGGGCCCGCAAGCTGGAGGAGGCCGGCTGCCACGTGGTCTACGGGCTCGTCGGCCTGAAGACCCACTGCAAGCTGTCGCTCGTGGTGCGGCAGGAAGGGGACACCCTCCGCCGCTACTCGCACGTCGGGACCGGCAACTACCACCCCAAGACCGCCCGGCTGTACGAGGACCTCGGCCTGCTGACCGCGGACCCGCAGGTCGGCGCCGACCTCTCCGACCTGTTCAACCGGCTCTCCGGCTACTCGCGCCGCGAGACCTACCGCCGGCTGCTCGTCGCCCCGAAGTCGCTGCGCGACGGGCTCGTCGCCCGGATCAACAAGGAGATCGTCCACCACCGGGCCGGGCGCCCCGCGTACGTCCGCATCAAGGTCAACTCGATGGTCGACGAGACGATCATCGACGCCCTCTACCGCGCGTCGCAGGCCGGTGTGCCGGTCGACGTCTGGGTCCGCGGGATCTGCGCGATCCGGCCCGACGTACCGGGCCTGTCCGAGAACATACGGGTCCGCTCCGTCCTCGGGCGCTTCCTGGAGCACTCGCGGATCTTCGCCTTCGGCAACGGCGGCGAACCCGAGGTGTGGATCGGCAGCGCGGACATGATGCACCGCAACCTCGACCGCCGCATCGAGGCACTCGTCCGGGTCACCGACCCGGCCCACCGCGCGGCCCTGACCCGGCTCATGGAGTCCGGTATGTCCGACTCCACCTCGTCCTGGCACCTCGGCCCGGACGGCGAGTGGACCCGCCACTCGACCGACGGGGACGGGCAGCCGCTGCGGCACGTCCAGGAGATGCTCATAGACGCCCGGAGGCGCCGGCGTGCACAACCATGACCTCCCCCCGGCGCCTCGAGCGGCCGGCGCCGACCAGGTCCTGGCCGGATACCTGCAGAAGCAGGCCGGCGACTTCCTCCGCGGTCTGCGGCTGCACGGCGAGTGCGGCGCGGACACCCACGGTGCGGCGGACGCCGCCCGGACCCTGCGGGGGGCCGCGCACCGCATCCGCGGCACACTCCACACCTTCCGGGCCCTGCTCGATCCGGCCTGGGCGGACCAGCTGCGCACCGAACTCGCCTGGCTCTCCGGAGTACTCGCCGAGGAGCACGCCTGCACGGCCCGGCTGACCCGGCTGCTCGACGCCCTGGCCCGGCTCTCCGGCACCCAGCCGGTGCCGGCGGCCCGGACCTCGGCCGGCGGCCCCGCAACGCCCGGGCGGGCGGAGGGCCGTCCGACGCCGGAGGACACCGGGGCCGACCCGGCACCTGCACCTGCATCGGGGGCCGACCCCGCACCTGCACCTGCATCGGGGGCAGCCCCGGCCGCCGGGCGGCGCGGCGCCCTCACCGTCGGCGGCGCCCGCGCCGGGGCGCTGCTGGAACGGCAGCTGACCCTCGGCCGCACCCGGGCCCACTCCGCCGCACTCCAGGCGCTGGGCTCCTCGCGGTTCCACGCGGTCGCGGACGCCGTCGCGCTGCTCGCCTCCGAGGTGCCGCTGGCCGCGACCGCCGGTGCGCCCGGCGCCGCCCTCGCGGCGCACGCGGAGATCGCCGAGCGCAGGCTGCTGGACGCGGTCACCGCGCTGCCGCTGGCCCGTGCGGCCCACCCGTACAACGCCGAAGCCCTGGTCCACGGCCTCGCCACCGCCTCCGCCGGCGAGGCCCAGGACGCGCCCTGGCACCAGGTGCGGCATCTGCTGCGGCTGCACGCGTACGCCCAGGAGGTGCTGCACGCCCGCGGCGGCACCGGCCCCGGCCGGCGGCTGGTCACCGCGGGCCGCGCCCTGGACCGGCACCGCGACGCCGCCGAGGCCGCGGCAGCGGCCGCCACCGCGGCGCGCACGCCCCGTATCGCGCCGGCCACCGCGTACGCCCTCGGCGTGCTCCACGCCGACCAGCGCCACGAGGTCGAAGCCGCCCGCTTCGCCTTCCAGCGGGCCTGGCAGGAAGTAGCCCACGGGCCCGACGGGCCACGTGACGAGCACGCGCTGGCCGCGCCGTGAGCACCGCCCCGCACGGCACCGTCCTCGCGGCCGGCTGCGTCCTGTGGCGCCGCTCCCCGCGGACGCCCGGGACCATCGAGATCTGCCTGGTCCACCGCCCCCGCTACGACGACTGGTCACACCCGAAGGGCAAGCTCAAGCAGGGCGAGCAGGCACTGGAGGGAGCGCTGCGCGAGGTCCGCGAGGAGACCGGCCACCAGGGGGTTCCGGGCCCGGTCCTGCCGACGGTCCGCTACCTCGTGGACGGCCGCCCCAAGCAGGTCAGCTACTGGGCCGCCGAGGCCCCGGCG
The DNA here is from genome assembly GCF_003097515.1 of Streptomyces tirandamycinicus. Lineage (NCBI taxonomy): Bacteria > Bacillati > Actinomycetota > Actinomycetes > Kitasatosporales > Streptomycetaceae > Streptomyces > Streptomyces tirandamycinicus. The sequence goes on from NZ_CP029188.1 coordinate 1,484,996, forward strand.
CCGGGGCGGTTCACCCCCGGACGCGAGGTGGACCGCATCGCCTGGCTGCCCCCGGACGCCGCCCGCCGCCGGATCACCGAGCCCCGTGACCGGACCCTCGTCGACGCGCTGCTGAAGGCCCTCGGCACCCGCTGACCAGGGACCTCGCGCCGCACGGAAACCCCCTCGCCACCCGCCGAACCGCGGACTCCGCGCCGCACTCGCCGTGCAGCCGCGTTCCGCGGGGAGGCCCCTCGCCACCCGGCCCACCACCGTCCCCGGCCCCCACGGAGGAAGCCGCGAAGAAGGCCGTGGGGAAGACCGCGGGAACACCGCGGGTAACACCGCTGGGAACGCCGTGGGGGAAGATCGCGGGGATCGGCACGGGAACCCCCTCGCCACCCCCGGCCGGGACCCGCCCCGCGGTGCCCGCCGGCCCGCAGGTCACGCCCCGATAAAGGCGGAACTTCTTTGTCCGGCAGGGTTCACCTCCCGTTCACCACCCCCCGTCGGCGGCTTCACCTGATCTGCCTAATTTCGGGCCTACCCGGTGCCCGGCAGAGTGCCGCACCACCACCCCGACACGCGCCGCCGTAGAACGACGAGGACGGACGAGTCCCCGACCGCGACCCGGCGGCTTCTGGAAGGAACACCCGAAAGTGAAGCTTCAGCGCAAGAACGGGCTTCGCGCCACCGCGCTCGGTGCCCTCGCCGTGTCCGGCGCCCTGGTCCTCACGGCGTGTGGTTCGGACGACAACACCGGCGGCAGCGGCAGCGCGGGCGAGAAGAAGGCCGCCGCGTCGAACATCAAGTGCGACGACGCCAAGGGCCAGCTGATGGCCTCCGGCTCCAGTGCCCAGAAGAACGCGATGGACCTGTGGGTCAAGAACTACATGGCCGCCTGCACCGGCGTGGAGGTCAACTACAAGTCCTCCTCCTCCGGTGAGGGCATCGTCGCCTTCAACCAGGGCACCGTCGGCTTCGCCGGCTCCGACTCCGCGCTGAAGCCCGACGAGGTCGAGGAGTCCAAGAAGGTGTGCAAGTCCGGCCAGGGCATCAACCTGCCCATGGTCGGCGGCCCGATCGCCATCGGCTACAACCTGCCCGGCGTGGACAGCCTGGTCCTGGACGCCCCGACCGTCGCCAAGATCTTCGACACGAAGATCAAGAAGTGGAACGACCCGGCGATCGCCAAGCTGAACCCGGGCGTCAAGCTCCCCGAGACCACCATCCAGGCCTTCCACCGCTCCGAGGACTCCGGCACCACGCAGAACCTGGGCAAGTACCTCGGCAAGGCTGCCCCGAACGACTGGAAGTACGAGGCCGAGAAGAAGTGGCCCGCCCCGGGCGGCCAGGCGGCCCAGGGCTCCTCCGGTGTCGCGGCCCAGGTCAAGCAGGTCCCGGGCGCCATCGGCTACTTCGAGCTCTCCTACGCCAAGTCCCAGAACATCCCGGCGGTCTCGATCGACACCGGCGCCTCCGCGCCGGCCGAGGCCACCTCCGAGAACGCGTCCAAGGCCATCGCCGCCGCCAAGATCAAGGGCACCGGCAAGGACCTGGCGCTCGACCTCGACTACACCACCAAGGCCGAGGGCGCCTACCCGCTCGTCCTGGTGACCTACGAGGTCGTCTGCGACACCGGCAACAAGCCCGAGTCGCTCGACACGGTCAAGTCCTTCCTCGGTTACACGGCCTCGGACGAGGGCCAGAAGATCCTCACCGACGCCGGCTACGCCCCGATCCCGACCGAGATCAACGCCAAGGTGCGCGAGACCATCAACGGCCTCTCGTAACCGACCGGCTTCCGCGACGGCGGAGGCCGGCCCGGAGCGCCACTCCGGGCCGGCCTCCCCACCGTCACCCTCCGGTGCACCGCCGCCAGGGGAACCGCGACCCGCGGGCCCTTCCCCCACCCAGACCGGAAAGATCATGGCTTCCACCACACCCACAGAGACACCGCCGGCACCCCCGGCCGCCTCGCGCCGCGCCGCGTCCACCGGCCGCGTGGGGGACAAGGTCTTCCTTGGCCTCTCCCGTGGATCGGGCATCCTGCTACTCGCGATCATGGCGTCCATCGCCGTGTTCCTCAGCTACCGCGCCGCCCTCGCCATCTCCAAGGACGAAGGCAACTTCCTCACCACCTTCGACTGGAACCCGGCGGGCGACCCGCCGGTCTTCGGCATCGCGGTCCTGCTCTTCGGCACCGTCGTGAGCTCGATCATCGCGATGGCCATCGCGGTCCCCATCGCGGTCGGCATCGCCCTCTTCATCTCCCACTACGCGCCCCGCCGGATAGCCGCCCCGCTCGCCTACGTGGTCGACCTGCTGGCCGCCGTCCCGTCGATCATCTACGGCATCTGGGGAGCCCTGTTCCTCGTCCCGTACCTGGGAGGGCTGAACCTCTGGCTGGACGAGTACCTGGGCTGGACGTACATCTTCGACAAGACCGAGGTCGGCGTCGCCCGCTCCCTGTTCACCGTCGGCATCCTGCTCGCCATCATGATCCTGCCGATCGTGACCAGCGTGAGCCGTGAGGTCTTCCTCCAGGTCCCGCGGATGAACGAGGAGGCCGCGCTCGCGCTCGGCGCGACCCGCTGGGAGGTCATCCGCATGTCGGTGCTCCCCTTCGGCCGCTCCGGCGTCATCTCCGCCTCGATGCTCGGCCTCGGCCGCGCGCTCGGCGAGACGATGGCCGTCGCCACGGTGCTCTCCCCGAGCTTCCTCATCTCGCTCCACATCCTCGACCCGGGCGGCGGGACGTTCGCCCAGAACATCGCCGCGAAGTTCGACGAGGCCAACCAGTTCGGCCGGGACGCCCTGATCGCCTCCGGTCTGGTCCTCTTCGTGCTCACCCTGCTGGTCAACGGCGCCGCACGGCTGATCATCGCGCGCCGCAAGGAATACTCGGGGGCGAACGCCTGATGAGCCACGCAACCGTCAAGGACACCCGCACCGACGCCCCCGCACCGCGCCGGAAGAACACCCTGAGCCGCCGCGGACTCCCCCGCTGGGCCCAGCCCGCCTTCGCGATCGTCTCCGTCGCCCTCGGCTGCGGCATAGGCATGGCCGCCGGCTGGGAGAGCCGGGTCCAGTGGGGCCTGATCTCCGCCCTGCTGTTCGTGGCCATCTCGTACACGACCACCTCGGCCGTCGAGAACCGCCGCCAGGCCAGGGACCGCCTCGCCACCAGCGTCGTCTGGGTGTGCTTCGTCCTCGCCGTCGTCCCGCTGCTCTCCCTGATCTGGGTGACGGTCAGCCGCGGCATGAAGGCCCTCGACGGCTACTTCCTCACCCACTCGATGGCCGGCGTCCCCGGCTTCGAGCCCGGCGGCGGCGTCTACCACGCGCTGATCGGCACCCTGGAGCAGGTCGGTCTCGCGACCCTGATCTCCGTGCCCATCGGCCTGCTGACCGCCGTCTACCTGGTCGAGTACGGCAAGGGGAACCTGGCCAGGGCCGTGACCTTCTTCGTCGACGTCATGACCGGTATCCCGTCGATCGTCGCCGGTCTCTTCATCCTCTCGATCATGCTGCTGGCCGGCTGGTCCCCGTCCGGGTTCATGGGCTCGCTGGCCCTCACCATCCTGATGATCCCGGTCGTGGTCCGGTCCACCGAGGAGATGCTCAAGCTCGTCCCGAACGAGCTGCGCGAGGCCTCCCTCGCCCTCGGCGTCCCGAAGTGGCGGACGATCACCAAGGTCGTCATCCCGACCGCCGTCGGCGGCATCTCGACCGGTGTGATGCTGGCCGTCGCCCGTATCGCGGGTGAGACCGCCCCGATCATGCTGCTCGTCTTCGGCAGCCAGCTGATCAACACCAACCCCTTCGAAGGCGCCCAGTCCTCGCTCCCCTTCTACATCTGGGAGCAGTACCGGGTCGGCAGCGAGGCGTCGTACGACCGCGCCTGGGCCGCCGCCCTCGTACTGATCGCCTTCGTCATGATCCTCAACCTGGTGGCCCGCGGCATCGCCCGCTGGAAGGCCCCGAAGACCGGCCGCTGAGCGCGCGGCGATTTGGAAGTGACTGAGTAATGGCCAAGCGAATCGACATCAGCGGACTGTCCGCCTTCTACGGCTCCCACAAGGCGATCGAGGACATCTCGATGACCGTGGAGCCCCGCTCGGTGACGGCCTTCATCGGCCCCTCCGGCTGCGGCAAGTCGACGTTCCTGCGCACCCTGAACCGCATGCACGAGGTCACCCCCGGTGGCCGCGTCGAGGGCAAGGTGATGCTGGACGACGAGAACCTGTACGGCAGGGACGTCGACCCCGTCGCGGTACGGCGCACCGTCGGCATGGTGTTCCAGCGCCCCAACCCGTTCCCCACCATGTCGATCTTCGACAATGTGGCGGCGGGCCTGCGGCTGAACGGCTCGTACAAGAAGAACGAGCTCGCCGACGTCGTCGAGCGCTCGCTGCGCGGCGCGAACCTCTGGAACGAGGTCAAGGACCGCCTGAACAAGCCCGGCTCGGGCCTCTCCGGCGGCCAGCAGCAGCGTCTGTGCATCGCCCGCGCGATCGCGGTCGAGCCCGACGTCCTGCTGATGGACGAGCCCTGCTCGGCGCTCGACCCGATCTCCACGCTGGCGATCGAGGACCTGATCGGCGAGCTCAAGGAGCGCTTCACGATCGTCATCGTGACGCACAACATGCAGCAGGCGGCACGCGTCTCCGACCGCACCGCGTTCTTCAACCTCTCGGCGGTCGGACAGCCCGGCAGGCTCATCGAGATAGACGAGACGGAGCGGATCTTCTCCAACCCGTCCGTCCAGGCGACCGAGGACTACATCTCGGGCCGCTTCGGCTGAGCACCCCCTACTGCCCCGCGGTGCTGCATGGCGGTGCCACCGCAGGGCGAACGGTCGGCCCCCTCTCATCCCGAGCGGGGGCCGACGTCGTACCGTCCCCCGGGGGTACGGGGCCCGCTTCCGCGCACCGGGCGTCAGCCGTCCGGCATCCCGCATCCCGTATCCCGTATGCGGTATGCGGCATCCCGCATGCGGCATACGGCATACGGCATACGGCATACGGCATCCCATATCCCGCATCCCGCGTCCGGGGCACCCGCACGTGCCCGCGCGCAGGTGTGTGCGTCCATACGCGCCCGGCCTGTGGGCGCACGCCCGGGACGACCCGCCCGCCACCGGACCGGCACACTACCGGCGCGGCAGCGAAACGCCGCGCCCCGGAACGGGACGCGGCGCACGCTGCGGTGATGTCTCGCGGTACCGGCTAGCCGAACGCCAGGTTCACGATCCAGAAGCTCAGCGCCGCGGCGAGCGCCGCGGCCGGCATGGTGATGAACCAGCCCATCACGATGTTCTTCGCGACACCCCAGCGCACCGCGTTCACCCGCTTCGTCGCCCCGACACCCATGATCGCCGAGGTGATCACATGCGTCGTGGAGATCGGCGCGTGGAAGAGGAACGCCGAGCCGAACATGATCGACGCACCGGTCGTCTCCGCCGCGAACCCCTGCGGCGGGTCCAGTTCGATGATCTTGCGCCCGAGCGTCCGCATGATCCGCCAGCCGCCCGCGTAGGTGCCGAGCGACAGCATCACCGCGCAGACGACCTTCACCCACACCGGAATGGGGTCGCCGTAGTCCTCGACATCGGCGATGACCAGGGCCATCACCACGATTCCCATGGTCTTCTGCGCGTCCTGGAGGCCGTGGCCCAGGGCCATTCCCGCCGCGGACACGGTCTGCGCTATACGGAAGCCCCGCTTCGCCTTCGCCGGGTTGGCCCGCCGGAACATCCACATGATCGCGCACATCACGAGGTAGCCGGCGACCAGGCCGACCAGCGGCGACACGAACATCGGAATGACGACCTTGTCGAGCACCCCGCCCCAGATGACCTCGGTGCCGCCGGCCAGCGCCGCCCCCACCATGCCGCCGAAGAGGGCGTGCGAGGACGACGACGGCAGACCGAAGTACCAGGTGATCAGGTTCCAGCTGATCGCACCGACCAGCGCCGCGAACAGGATGCCCATGCCCCGGTCGCCGCTGGGTGTCGCGATCAGGCCCTCGCTCACCGTCTTGGCGACCCCGCTGCCGAGGAAGGCGCCCGCGAGGTTCATCACGGCGGCCATGACCAGGGCGGCGCGAGGCGTCAGGGCACGCGTCGACACGGAGGTGGCGATCGCGTTCGCCGAGTCGTGGAAGCCGTTGGTGTACGTGAAGAAGAGCGCGACCCCGATGGTCACGACCAGCGCAAAGGTGTCCACGTCCGCTCAGGACTCCTTGACCGCGATGGTCTCCACCGTGTTGGCCACGTGCTCGAACGCGTCCGCGGCCTCCTCGAGCACGTCGACGATCTGCTTGAGCTTGAGCACCTCGATGGCGTCGTACTTGCCGTTGAAGAGGTGCGCGAGCAGCTTGCGGTGAATCTGGTCCGCCTGGTTCTCCAGGCGGTTCACCTCGATCCAGTACTCGGTGAGGTTGTCCATCGTCCGCAGGTGCGGCATGGCCTCCGCGGTCAGCTCCGCGGCCCGTGCCAGCACCTCGATCTGCTGCTCGACGCCCTTCGGCAGCTCCTCGATGTTGTAGAGGACGACCAGGTCGACGGCCTCCTCCATGAAGTCCATGATGTCGTCCAGCGACGACGCGAGGGAGTAGATGTCCTCACGGTCGAAGGGCGTGATGAACGAGGAGTTCAGCTGATGGAAGATCGCGTGGGTGGCGTCGTCCCCGGCGTGCTCCGCGGCGCGCATCCGCTCCGCGATCTCGGCCCGGGCGGGACCGTCCGCGCCGAGCAGTTCCATCAGGAGTTTGGAGCCCGTCACGATGTTGTCCGCGGACGCGGCGAACATGTCGTAGAAGCTCGTCTCCCTGGGGGTCAGACGAAATCGCACGTGGGGTCCTCGGGGTACTGGGTCTGGGCCAGGCTGATGCTAGGCGCATCATCCGGCCACGGCTAACCGGCGCCTCCTCAGTGTCGCCCATCGACAGGAGAGACCGGCACGGGGCCCTGACCGAACCATCAGGGATCGGTACCATATACCCACGAGGGGTATACCGGACAGGTCTGCGGGAGGACCGATGACGACCACGGAGACGGCCGGCGGACTTCCGGTCACGGCCCAGCAGGAAGCGGGCCACGACCAGGGCGTCCACGGCTACCACAAGCAGAAGGACGAGCACCTCAAGCGGCTGCGCCGGATCGAGGGCCAGATCCGCGGGCTGCAGCGCATGGTCGGCGAGGACACGTACTGCATCGACATCCTCACCCAGGTCTCCGCCTCCACGAAGGCGCTGCAGTCCTTCGCGCTGCAGCTGCTGGAGGAGCACCTGCGCCACTGCGTCGCCGACGCCGCGCTCAAGGGCGGCGACGAGATCGACACGAAGGTCGAGGAGGCCACCAGGGCGATCGCCCGGATGCTGCGGACCTGACCCCCGCCCGCACCCGAGGGCCGGCCGCGGCCGCGGCCGGCCTCACTCGGTGTCGATCATGCCGACGTGGACGTTCAGCACCTCGTCGATACGGTCGGGGCTGAGCCGCTCCCCGGGCGCGGCCGAGGCCGCGATCATCAACTCACCGCACAACTCGATCTCGGCGAGGGCCACGTGGTCCTGGACCGTCGGCGTACTGGCGGGAGCCACGTGCATTCACCTCTTCCGGCCGGTGTCGGCTTCCTAGCGTAGGGAGCGGGATACACACCGCGCATGGCACGTCCGGACCATTTACCGACCCCCCGGTGCCTACATCCGGACGCGGCCCGCGTAGATGTCCCGGCGGTCGGGAAGCCGCACCACGACGGGGACGCCGAACTCGTACAGCAGGGTCGTGGACGCCACGGCGACCGTTCTGCCCTGGTTGGCGAAGCTGAACTGGTGGCGCACCTTGCGGAGCCGGCCCTCGGAGTCGAGATAGGCGTCGAAGGACACGGCGTCCTGGTCGAACCCCTCGGCCGCGGCGGCGAGCGCCCCGCGGGCGTGGGCGGACGCGGCCCGTGCGGCGTGTGCGATGTCGGTGACACCGCGGTAGTGCGCGACCCGCACCCCCGCCAGCTCCACGTGGCCGACGAACGTCGCACTCCGCGCCCCGCGCAGCAGTTCCGCGGCGGCCGCCGGGTCGGTCGCCCCGCCGGTGACCAGATTGCCGTCCGTCAGCGCCGTCGTGTCCACTCTGACCCACTTGTCCGGTGGCACCCCGGCACCGCGGTCCTTCATGTACAGGGCGCCGGGAGCGAGCAGTTCGGTGATCGGCTGCCGGCCGCTGGAGCCGGCCGGGTCGTTGGGCAGGACCACGCGCAGCCGACCCATGGCCCGCCGGAAGTCGTACCCGCCCTCGCCGCGGATGGTGACCCGGGTCCCGCCGGCGGCCGTCTCCATGGCGGTGCGCGCCTTCGCGGTACCGGCCTCGGCCAGCACGTCCGCCGCCTTTTGCACGCTGAGGAGGGGATCCGCGCCGGCGCGGGCGTCGGCGACGGCGTCACCGCCGCCCGAGCAACCGGCGGTACCGGACACTCCCATCACGGCGGCGGCGGCACACGCGCCGCGCCTGAGCCAGTGCTGCTGCACCACCATCGCCTGTCAACCCCCAACACGCTCGCCGCTGCCCCGCATAACGACCGGTACCGTGGAAGGGTGCGCCCCGCTCACCACCACACCACGACCGTCGAGCGGGGTTCGTTCGCGCTGGCCCGCTGCTCCTGCGGCTGGACGGGCCCTGCCCGCCGCTCACGGGAGCGCGCCCGTACGGACGCGAGGGCGCACGAGTCGGCGGCGCCCGGCGAGGCCTGAGGAGTCCTCAGCCCGGGCGGCGTCACGGCCGCCCGCCCGCCGCCCGCGCTCGAGCAGGGGGGACCTGAACCGGGGAACCGGGGGGACCTGAACCGGGGAACCGGGGGGACCTGAACCGGGGAACCGGGGGGACCTGAACCGGGGGGAACCGTAGGCCCGGGGAGAACCGGGGGGACCTGGAAGGCCCTGGGGTGACTCGCCCTACCGGCCCTCAGGCCGCCAGGTCGTTGCGCCCGGGCCGCACACCGGGTTCGGGTATGTCGAGGAACTCGTGCTGCTGCTCGGGCGTCGCCGCCCGCCGCGACCGTACGAGCCGGCCCGCGACCCCCGAGCGGGACACCGCCGACACCAGCGGGGTGAGCAGGGCCTGCGCGAGGGGGGCGAGGAGAAGCACCACCGCGGTGCCGAGCGCGAATCCGCCGATGACGTCGGTCGGGTAGTGGACGCCCATGTAGACCCGGCAGAAGCCCTCGGCGAGCGCAAGCCCGATCGCCGCGAACCCGAAGCGGCGGTGGGCGACGAACACCCCGACGCCGATGGCCATCGCCATCGTCGAGTGGTCGCTGACGAACGAGAAATCGGTCTTGCCGGCGACCAGGACCTCCAGGCCCTGGTGGTCGAGGAAGGGTCTCGGCCGTTCCACGAAACCGCGGATCGGCACATTGATCAGCAGCGCGATGCCGGCCGCCAGCGGCGCCCAGACCAGCGCGGCGACCGCGGCGACCGAATCCCCGGGGGTGCCGCTCCGGCGCACGCTCCACCAGCACCACAGCGCCACGAGGACGAGCGCGAGCATGATTCCGTACTCGCCGACGAACCCCATGACGCGGTCGAACCACGCCGGAGCCGACCGGGCCAGCCCGTTGATGTCGTAGAGCAGACCGACATCCGGATTCACGCCGTCGAGTGCGAGTCCAGCCATCTGCTGCGGCCCCTTGCCTGTGTGTCGCCAGTCGCGGCGCACGCCCGTGTGCGCCGCGTTCCGAGACCCCGTGTCCGGTGCGGTCCGTACGTACTGCTCCGATCCAGGGAACGACCCGTTCCGCGCGTACGTTCCACTCTCCACGAAACGATCACCATGACGTTATCGAAGAGTGATGCGTCGTCGCAGTTCAGGCCAGGGCCGCACGCAGAGTCCGGCCACGCCCGACACCCTGTCAGCCGGTCGTCAGACGGCGGGCCGTGGCGGGCTCGGCAGCGCCTCGGCACCGTCCCTGGTCACCCGCGTCGCACCGAAGTAGTCCGGGGTGTCGATCTTGTCGAACCGGATCACCGCCCCGGTGTACGGCGCGTTGATCATATAGCCCCCGCCGACGTACAGCCCGACGTGCCTGATGGCCCGTGAATCGGCCAGGTCGTCGGAGAAGAACACCAGGTCACCGGGGAGCAGTTCGTCCCTCGACGGGTGCGGCCCCGCGTTGTACTGATCGTTGGCCACGCGCGGCAGCTCGATCCCGACGGTGCGGTAGGCGGCCTGCGTCAGGCCCGAGCAGTCGAACCGGCCGCCCTGCTCCGGAGTCCCGTTGCCGCCCCAGAGGTACTTCGTACCCAGCTTCTGCTGCGCGAAGTAGATGGCCCCGGCCGCCTGCCGCGACGGCTCCACCCGCCCGACCGGCCGCGCGAAGCTCTTCTCCAGGGTCCGGATGACCTTCACGTAGTTCTGCGTCTCCCGGTACGGCGGCACCCCGCCGTACTTGATCACGGCGTAGGCGCCCGCGTTGTACGCGGCGAGCATGTTGTCCGTCGGGTCGCCCGGGGCCTTCTTCACATATCCCGCGAGCTTGCAGTCGTACGTGGCCGCCGACGGGATCGCGTCGGCGGGGTCCCACACGTCGCGGTCCCCGTCACCGTCCCCGTCGACGCCGTGGGCGGCCCAGGTGCCGGGGATGAACTGGGCGATGCCCTGCGCGGCGGCGTGGCTCTGGGCCCGCGGGTTCCAGCCGGACTCCTGGTAGAGCTGCGCGGCGAGCAGCGCCGGATTGATGGCCGGGCACAGGTTGCCCCACTTCTGCACCAGCGGCTGGTACACGGCGGGGACGGCCCCCTTGGCCAGCGCCACGGCCCCCTTCGCGCCGCCCCCGAGGCCCGCGGCGGCGGAGAAGGTCCCGACGACGAGCAGGGCGACGAAGCCCAGACAGAGCCCGAGGGCCCCGCCCGCGACGAGCCACGCCTTACGCACCGTCAATCACCCTCCACCGCACGGCAGTCCACCGCTCGTCAGTGTAGGTGCGGAGCACCCGGTTCAGGGGGCGCACAAGGGGGCCGGTGAAGCACGGCGGCGGGCACCGGGCGACGGGCGGGGTGCCGGGACGGACGGGAGGAGGAGGGAGGAGGAGGGAGGAGGAGGGAGGAGGACGGAAGGAGGACGGAAGGAGGACGGAAGGAAGCGGCTCGAGGGGGCGGGCGCGGTGCGGTGCGGTGCGGTGCCTGCCGCAGGCCGACCGGAGGTCGCGGGCCGGGCTCGGGGGTCGCCTCGAGGGGCTGTTCCGGAAGGTTACCCGCAGGTAGCGTGTGGCCGGTACAGCTACCTTCGGCGAGAGGCGGCCCCTCATGGCGGAACACCAGGCGTTCTACGAGCGGATCTCCGCGGACCGCTTCTCGCCGACCGAGCACACCCGCGGCCCCTGGGACGCCGGATCGCAGCACGCCGGACCACCCGCCGCGCTACTCGGCCGCGCCCTGGAGGAGCGGCGCGGCGCACGCGCCGACATGCGGCTCGCACGCGTGACGTACGAGATCGTCCGCCCCGTGCCGATCCACCCGCTCGAGGTGACGACGACCGTCCTGCGGGCCGGGCGCGGCGTGGAGATCGTCGAGGCGGCGCTCACACCCGAGGGCGGGGCGCCGGTGATGTTCGCCCGCGGCCTGCGCGTCCGAACGCTGGACGAGCCGGGACCCGCGGTCGCCGAGGGACCCCGGGTGCCGTCGCCCGGCGAGACCGCCGAGACGCCCTTCTTCGCCGTGCCGTGGGAGGTGGGCTACCACACGTCCATGGACACCCGGTTCACCGAGGGGACCTTCCGGGAGCAGGGCCCCGGAACCTGCTGGATGCGGATGCGGATGCCGCTCGTCGCGGGCGAGGAGGTCCGCCCGCTGGACCGCGTCCTGGTCGCCGCCGACTCCGGCAACGGCATCAGCAACGTCCTGGACTTCGAGCGCCATGTGTTCGTCAACGCCGACCTGACGGTCCATCTGCACCGGCACCCGGCGGGCGAGTGGGTCTGCGTCGAGGCCCGCACGAGCGTCGACCCGGCCGGCATCGGCCTGGCGGACGCCCGGCTGCACGACGAGAAGGGCCCGATCGGCCGCAGCGCCCAGAGCCTCTTCGTCGCCCCTCGCTGAGGCCGCCCCCGGGACGCGACGGCGCGGTCCGGACCTCCGCCGCCCCGGCGAGGTGGTCTGGACCAGCACTGGTTACGCTGTGTCACGCGGCCGGAAGGCTGTGCACCACCCCGCCGTTCGACCGACGGCGGGGAGACCGGCACCAGGAGCAACACGTGCAGAACCCGCAGAACCTGCGGAACCCTCGGAACCTTCAGAACGCAGCGGCCGGCGCCAAAACGGCGGGCCGCAACGGCGACTCCGGGGGAACCGTCGCCGCCGTGACCGTCATCGCCCTCATCACCGTGGCCGTCGCACTGCTCGGCTACATGGTCCTCAACCGCTGACCGTCGCGGTGTCGCCGGGCGGAGCCGCACCCCGGCTCCGCCCGGCGCTCACGACCCCCGCCGGACGCTTCCGCCCCGCTCCGGCGAGCGCCCCCCTACCCGCTGCACGCCCTGGGTGCCACAACGACAGTCATTGCCCGAAGTCACGCTCCGTGATACACAGAGTGACGAAACGTGTCCTCCCGCCCGTCCCGGCCGCACGGGCAACCGCAGGTCAGAGCGACCGGACCGGCATCCATGCGCGGATCGAGTAAAGAGAGCCGCCAAGTCGGCGCACGCGGACGGTTTCATCAGCGAAGATAGAGGCGGCCTGTGCCATGGGGCAGGGGCGTACAACTACCCAACTGGGGCGGTGAGTTATATGTACCTGGCGGCTGAAAAGGGCGACATCACCACCATCATCGGCGGAATCGCCCCGAACTGGGGGCCCTTCGGCAGCCTCGGGAACGAGGCACGCGTGATGATCGAGGTCGTGATGGCCGTCGCCATCCTGCTCTGCCTGGGCATCGCGATCTGGGGGGCCGCGAAGCAGCGCATCGGCGCCACCGCCCTCCGCGACACCTTCAGCGCGGAACAGGGCAAGGGCCTGATCGTCGCCGGCCTGACCGGCGTCTTCATCATCGGGTCACTGGGGACCTTGTTCACCATCGTGTACGGGATGGCCGTCTGACGCCCCGTACCGCCCCGCGCCCGCCCCCGACACCACCCGTCCGTCGCGCCCACCGGCAGAGGTTGCGTCCCCCTGATGTCGAGTCATCACACCCCGCCCGCACCGAGTACAGCAGGGCTACCGTCGTACTACGGCACGGCAACGCACACGGCTGAGGGGGCGTCTGCGGCATGAGCTACGACGACGAGACCGACGGCTTCGGCAGCGCCACCGGCGGCACGGGCCAGACCCGCACCCGCCTCCCCGAGGGCGGCACCGGCGACGTCTACGGCGGCGCCCGCAGGCCCGCCCGCAACTCCCGCTCCCTGGTCATGGTCGTGGGCGTGGTCGTCCTCCTCATCTCCGCCATCGCCTTCGCCAACCGCGGCGACGGCACCGTCTCCCCCGGCACCACCGACACGGCCAAGGGCACCGCCCCCACCGCGGCCACGGGCATCCGCCCGGTGGCGGGCAAACACGCGGGCATCCCGGCGGGATACGCCAAGGACGAACAGGGGGCGCAGAGCGCGGCGGCGAACTACGCGGTCCCTCTTGGCTCGGCCGACATGTACGACAAGGCACGCCGCCACGAGATCGTGAGCGCCGTCTACGCGCCCGAGGTGGTCGACTCCCGGCAGTCGGACCTCGACAAGGTCTACGCGGACACCGGCTTCCTCACCCGCATCGGGCTGAAGGAGGACGGCACCGCACCCGACGGCCTCACGTTCATCTCGCGAGTCGTACCCGTAGGCACCAAGGTGGAGAAGTTCAGCGGCGCCACCGCCACCGTGGCCGTCTGGTACTCGTCGCTCTTCGGCCTGGCCGGGGAGGGCTCCACGAACCCCGTCTCCGAGAGCTGGTACACCGCCACCTACGAGATGAAGTGGACCAACGGAGGCTGGAAGGTCACGGGGCACACCCAAACGGACGGGCCCGTGCCTGTGGGCCGCGACCAAGCGGCCTCAACCGCCAAGGAAATGGCCGACGCGGTCCAACAGTTCGGAGGGTTCACCTATGCCCGGTAAGCGGTCCCGCCGCGCAGGCACCCTGGCCGCAACCGTGGGAGGCATGCAGGCCGCCCTCATGGTCGCGGCCCGTCCGGCGTCCGCCGCGCCGACCCCCACGCCCAGCCCCGGTGCCAGCAACAACCCATGCGACCTGATCCGCGGCCCCGCCCGCGACTACTGCGAGAACGGTGAATCCGGCGGAGCCGCTCGCCGCGCCCCCTCGCTCGACGACCCCGCCGGCGCCCTCGACCCCCTCTCCTCGCTCGCCCGCGGCTGCGCCGACGCCGCCGCCTGGGTCGTCGACACCCTCTCCAAGGCGGTGAAGTCCACCGCCGAAGTGGACTTCACCAACACCACCTTCCTCGGCCAGTACGCCGTCGTCTTCGCCGCCGCCACCTTCCTCACCCTCGTCCTCTGGCTGCTCGCCGTCGCCAAGCGCGCCATCCGCGGCGTCCCCCTCACCACCGCGATCTCCGAGGCCGTCGGCTTCCTCTGGCTCACCGTCCTCGCCTGCGCCTTCACCCCGCTGATCCTCTACACGCTCGTCTCCGCGACCGACTCGATCACCGACGTGATCGCCCAGGGCACCGGTGGCCAGACCGACGTGTTCTTCGGCAGCTTCAAGGAGGCACTGCAGAAGGGCGACGACATCGGCGGCGGGCCGATCATGCTCATCGTGGTGTCGCTGGTGACGATCGTCGCCGCCGGCGTCCTCTACCTGGAGCTGTTCCTCCGTGCCGTCCTGCTGTACGTGGGCGCCCTGCTCGGCGTGGTCGTGTACTCGGGGCTCGTGGACAAGAACATGTGGGGCCACGTCCGCCGCTGGGCCGGAATCATGATCGCGGTGATCCTCGTCAAGCCGGTCATCGTGATCGTGCTCGGCCTCGCCGCGGCGCTGTCCGCGGACGACGGGCCGAACTCGTTCTCCGCGGTCGTCACGGGACTCGCCATCATCCTGCTCGCGATCTTCGCCTCCGCGATGATCTACCGTTTCGTCCCCGGGTTCGGCGACGAGATCGCCGCGTCCCGCAACAACCGGCTCCAGAACGGCGCGGAGAGCAAGGCCGCCGCCGTCATCAGTTCGCCCGCCGCCCTCGTCTCGCAGGGCATCAAGACCCACAGCAGCCGCACCCACCAGCCGGGCGGCGGCGGATCCGGGGGCGGCAGCGCCCCGAGCCCCGTCGCCGGCGGAGTCGCCGCCCACAGCACACGCGGGGCCGGATCCGGTGCCGCGAGCGGCGGCGGAACCGTTCCCTCCGCCGCTCCTCCGCCCCGTAGCGGAGGCCCGGGCGGCACCCCGCACACCCACCGCAGGAACTCCGGCAGCACCACCGGCACAAGCACAGGAAGCACAGGAGGTGGAGGGCGTTGACGACGCAGTCCCCGGCCATCGCGCCCCGCCGCACCTATCTGATCGGCCGGGCCCGGCCGAACGCGATCATCGGCAAGAACCGCGAGACCGGCGAGATCGCCCTGATCATCGCCGGGGCCTTCCTCGGCATGATGAGCGGGCTGCTGGTCCCGGTCCTGTCCCTGCGCATCGTGCTGCTCACCGGCTTCCCGCTGCTCGCTCTGGCCGCCGTGTACGTGCCGTACAAGCAGCGCACCTTCTACCGCTGGTACGAGATCAACCGCAGCTACAAGCGCACCCTGCGCCAGGGCACGGTCTACCGCTCCGGCGCCGTCGAGGCGGGCACCCGCATCGACGGCCGCGAGGTCGAGATCGGCCCCCCGCCCGGCATCGGCCGTATCAACTGGCTGGCCGCACCCTTCGGCCCGGACGAGATCGCCGTACTGCTGCACGCGGACCGGCGCACCGTCACCGCCGCCATCGAGATCGAGGGCCCCGGCGTCGGACTGCGCGACAGCGAGGACCAGGAAGCCCTGGTGGACCGTTTCGGCACGCTGCTGAAGCATGTCGCCAACGGCGACGGCTTCGTGACGCGACTCCAGATGCTGGCCCGTACGCTGCCCGCCGACCCCGACGCGCACGCCAAGGACGTCGCCCAGCGCGGCGACCCGGGCGCCCCCGGCTGGCTCCAGCAGTCCTACGACCAGCTCCAGTCGATGGTCTCCACGTCCAGCGAGCAGCACCGCGCCTACCTGGTCGCCTGCATGCACTACAGCAGGGAACTCGCCGCCGAGGCCCACGCCATGGCCCGCGCCGCCCGCCAGGCCACCGGCGCCAGGCGGCTCGACAAGGACGCCGGTCTCGCCGTCGTCATGGCACGCGAACTCACCGACATCTGCGCCCGCCTCGCCGAGGCCGACATCCGCGTCCGCCAGCCGCTCGGCCAGGCCCGGCTGGCCTCCCTCGTGCACTCCATGTACGACCCGGACCACCCCATCGACCACATCCAGGCCATGACCAAGCGCAACGCATGGCCCGCCGAACTCGACGCCATGGAGCCCACCTACCTCCAGGCCAAGACCCGCGAGTCCGCCACCCGCGCCCCCTGGTGCCACGCCACGGCCTGGGTGAAGGAGTGGCCGCTGACCCCCGTCGGCGTCAACTTCCTCGCCCCGCTGCTCGTCCACACCCCCGACGTGATCCGCACCGTCGCGGTCTGCATGGACCTGGAGCCCACCGAGGTCGCCATCGAGCGCATGCTCACGGAGAAGACCAACGACGAGGCCGAGGCCAGCCGGGCCGCCAAGATGAACCGCACCGTCGACCCCCGCGACATCGCCGCCCACGGCAGGCTCGACCAGCGGGGTGAAGATCTCGCCAGCGGCGCGGCAGGCGTCAACCTCGTCGGGTACATCACTGTGTCGTCGCGTACGCCCGAGGCCCTGGCCAGGGACAAGCGCACGATCAGGGCCTCGGCGGGCAAGTCGTACCTGAAGCTGGAGTGGTGCGACCGCGAGCACCACCGGGCCTTTGTCAACACGCTGCCGTTCGCCACCGGCATCCGCCGATAGCGGCTGACACGCACCGACACGCGCCGATAGGGGCCCTCATCCGATGCGAGACCCGCTGTCCGTCCTCACCGAGTCCTTCACGTCCTTCCTCTTCGGGAAGGTCGAGACGACCCGCTCCCCCGTGCGCACCTCCACGGGACAGGCGCAGGCCGTCTACCTGCCGACCGCGGCGCCGGGCCTCGGCGACTCGGGCGTGATCATCGGCCGCGAGGTCTACAGCGGCAAGGGCTACGTCTACGACCCCTTCCAGCTGTACGGCCAGCAGCTCCCGGCCCCCCACTGGCTGGTCCTCGGCGAGTCCGGCAACGGCAAGTCGGCGCTGGAGAAGACGTACGTCCTGCGGCAGCTCCGCTTCCGCGACCGCCAGGTCGTCGTCCTGGACGCGCAGGGCGAGGACGGCGTCGGCGAGTGGAACCTCATCGCCCAGGAGCTGGGGATAACACCCATCCGGCTCGATCCGAGGGCCGCCCTGGACGACGGGATCCGCCTCAACCCGCTCGACCCGTCGATCACCACCACCGGGCAGCTCGCGCTGCTGCGCACCATCATCGAGGTCGCCATGGGGCACGGCCTCGACGAGCGGGCGGGCTTCGCACTCAAGGTGGCGCACGCGTACGTCAACGAGACCATCGGCGACCGGCAGCCGGTCCTCACCGACATCGTCGAGCAACTGCGCCACCCGGAGCCGGAGTCCGCGGCGGCCATGAACGTCGACATCGACGACGTGCGGGCCTGGGGTCTGGACGTCGCCCTGGTCCTCGACCGGCTCGTCGACGGCGACCTGCGCGGCATGTTCGACGGCCCGACGACCGTCGGCATCGATCTGGACGCCCCCCTCATCGTCTTCGACCTGTCGCACATCGACCGCAACTCCATCGCCATGCCGATCCTCATGGCCATCGTCGGCGTCTGGCTGGAGCACACCTGGATCCGCCCCGACCGGAAGAAGCGCATCTTCCTCGTCGAGGAGGCCTGGCACATCATCAACAGCCCCTTCGTCGCGCAGCTCTTCCAGCGGCTGCTGAAGTTCGGCCGACGGCTCGGCCTGTCCTTCGTCGCCGTCGTCCACCACCTGAGCGACGTGGTCGACGGCGCCGCCGCCCGGGAGGCCGCCGCCATCCTGAAGATGGCGTCGACGCGAACGATCTACGCCCAGAAGGCCGACGAGGCCCGTGCGACGGGCAGAGTACTCGGACTCCCCCGGTGGGCTGTGGAGATCATCCCCACCCTGACCCCCGGTATCGCGGTGTGGGACGTCAACGGCAATGTCCAGGTCGTCAAGCACCTGGTGACGGAAGCCGAGCGTCCCCTGGTCTACACGGACCGGGCGATGACGGAGTCCGCGCTCCCCGAGGACGTCCGCGCCGCGGAACAGGAGACGGAGGAGCGCGCGGCCTTCATCGAGCGGCAGCAGCGGCGGCTGGACTCCCCCGAGTCGACGGTGGCCTGACGGTGGGGCACCACCCGGGACGCGGCCCAGGACGGGAGCGCCCGCACCAGGAGCGGGGCGTCCCCGACGGCCTGCTCGTGGGCGTCCTCGGCTTCCTCGTCGGGCTGACCCTGCTGGTGTGGACGGCGACGGGGCTCGCCGGCCTGCTCGCGCACGGGTCCTGGCCGGAGGGCGTGACGTTCACCGACACCCCGCTCGCCATACGCAGCCTGGTGTCCGAACCCCGGGACCTGCCCGCGGCCTGGCCCGCCACGCCTGCCGAGCGGCTTTCCGGCCACGGACTGTTCTGGGGTCTGCTCATCGGGCTGCTGATGACGCTCGTGGTGCTGACGGTCTTCGTCCTGGGCACCCTGTCCCGGTGGCGCGCGGTCAGACACCGCCGGGAGGCGGCCGGGGAGACGAGCGTCGACGACCCGGCCGAGACGGTCGTGTCGGCGGTACCGGAGACGGTCGCGGACCGGCGCGGTTCCCGTCCGGGCACGGCCGTCACCGAGGAGACCCCCGTCCCCGCGGGGGCCGTGGCCGGCGCCGGTACGACATCGCCGGCCGAAGCGGTGACCCCCGTCGAAGCGACGTCCGCCGCCGAACCCGCGCAGGTACCGGTGCCGGCCGACCACGGCGCGGCCGCGGCACCTGCCGAGCCCTCCGCCGTCGTCGCGGCACCTGCGGAGCTCTCCGCCGCCGCAAACCTTCGTGCGCCGGAGCAGCCCGGTCTCCCGGCCCCCCGCCGGCCGCAGGTGCTCTACGGAGCCCCGTCCGTCCGGCGCCCCTCCGCGGTCCAGGCGATCCTGGACGCGGCCGGGCCCGCGCTGGTCGTCACATCCGATCCGACGCTCTGGTCGGAGACCAAGGACGCCAGGGCCAAACTCGGCCCGGTCCTCGTCTACGATCCGGGCCATCTCTGCGACACGCCCGCCCGTCTCCACTGGTCCCCGACGGCCGGCTGCGCGGACCCGGCCACCGCGGCGAGCCGGGCGGCGGCCCTCTTCGCTCCCGTACGGCCCCGTTCCCGTCTCGACGAAGCCGTCGCGGACACCGCCGAGACACTGCTGCGCTGCTGGCTGCACGCCGCCGCCGTGGACGGGCGCCCGTTCAAGCAGGTCCACAGGTGGGCACAGGGAAGTGGCGCCCATGAGCCCGTACGGATCCTCCGCACCCATCCCAAGGCCGCCTCCGGCCTGGCGGGGCTGCTCGAGTCGGCCCTCACCTCGCACAGCGAACGCCGCGAGATCGCCCAGGAGCTGACGGCCCGTACGCTGACAGCCCTCTCCTCCGTCCACATCCGTCAGGTCTGCACTCCGAACCGAGCGGATTCGCTCACCTTGGAATCATTTGTGGACGAGGGGGGCACTCTCTATGTGGTGGGTGACCCGATCGAGGACCCGCGCTCCCGCCCGGGAGCCATGCCGCTCCTGACCGCACTCACCTCAAGCGTGGTCGAGCACGGCCGCCGCATGGCCGCACGGTCATCCGCCGGTCGGCTCGACCCACCACTCGCCCTCGTCCTGGACGACGTCGCCGCGGTGGCCCCGCTGCCGCTCCTCCCGGAGCTGCTGGCCACGGGCCCGGCACTGGGCATGCCGACGCTCGCGCTGCTGCGCTCCCGCGAACAGGGCCGTGCCCGCTGGCCGCAACCGCTGACACCCGACACCGGACCCGGCCCGACCACTCCCTACTGATCGTTTCAGCATGCGGCAGAGACGCTCGCTCGTCGTCGAGCCTCCGAAGGACCTGCTCGAACACACCGGAGTCGAGCAGACCGGCGAGTACCCGGACGAACTCGCCGACATCACCCCCCGCCGCCACTGCCACCCGCGGCCCGTCTCACAAACGGCGCAGTTCGTACTCGAACTCCCTGACCGACGGGTCGGACGGCACCGGCACGGAGTCGCCGCTCGGCACGAACCCGAATCGCCGGTAGAACGCCATGGCGCGGCCGTTTCTCTCGTGCACATACAGGCGGACCCGCTCGACCGGCGGCTCGGTCAGCGCCCACGACCATGCGACGGCAGCCCGGAACAGCCCCTCCGTCACGCCGGTTCCCCGCGCCTCCGGCCGTACGAACACCCCGACCAGGTGCGTCTGGTCGACCTTGGCCGGCTCCCCGAACCGCACATCGTCCGCGGGGCCTTCCACCATCACGGTCACGGTGCCCACCCAGCGTCCTTCGGCGTCCTCCGCGACGAACTGACGGAGGCCCACCCCGGACGCGGCGGCATCGGTCGTCTCCTGCCAGTACTCCGCGGGCCTGCCCTCGGCATGCTCATAGGTGTCCAGAAAGGCTATGGGTGCCACGGGGTCCTGAAGGGCGGCCAGCCGGATCTCCCGGGCCTTCTCCCACTCGCCGGTTCGTACGGCGCGTATGCGGTGCTCCATGCTCAGATCCTCGCGGCCGCGACGACGGCGTGCCAAGGCGTTTTCTCCGCACCACGACTGCGGGTCGGCGTCTGCGACGGGGGTGGCCGGTAGCCCGCCCCTGGAACGCGGAAAGCCCCGGACCATACGGTCCGGGGCTTTCCCCAATGATTGTTCGGCGGCGTCCTACTCTCCCACAGGGTCCCCCCTGCAGTACCATCGGCGCTGAAAGGCTTAGCTTCCGGGTTCGGAATGTAACCGGGCGTTTCCCTAACGCTATGACCACCGAAACTCTATGAAACTGTCGAACCAGCCGACCAGCACCCCACCACCGGCGGTAACGCGGTCTCGGCATGTTCGCAACTTCAGAACAAACACAGTGGACGCGAGCAACTGAGGACAAGCCCTCGGCCTATTAGTACCGGTCAACTCCACCAGTCACCTGGCTTCCATATCCGGCCTATCAACCCAGTCGTCTACTGGGAGCCTTACCCCATCAAGTGGGTGGGAGTCCTCATCTCGAAGCAGGCTTCCCGCTTAGATGCTTTCAGCGGTTATCCCTCCCGAACGTAGCCAACCAGCCATGCCCTTGGCAGGACAACTGGCACACCAGAGGTTCGTCCGTCCCGGTCCTCTCGTACTAGGGACAGCCCTTCTCAAGACTCCTACGCGCACAGCGGATAGGGACCGAACTGTCTCACGACGTTCTAAACCCAGCTCGCGTACCGCTTTAATGGGCGAACAGCCCAACCCTTGGGACCGACTCCAGCCCCAGGATGCGACGAGCCGACATCGAGGTGCCAAACCATCCCGTCGATATGGACTCTTGGGGAAGATCAGCCTGTTATCCCCGGGGTACCTTTTATCCGTTGAGCGACGGCGCTTCCACAAGCCACCGCCGGATCACTAGTCCCGACTTTCGTCCCTGCTCGACCCGTCGGTCTCACAGTCAAGCTCCCTTGTGCACTTACACTCAACACCTGATTGCCAACCAGGCTGAGGGAACCTTTGGGCGCCTCCGTTACCCTTTAGGAGGCAACCGCCCCAGTTAAACTACCCATCAGACACTGTCCCTGATCCGGATCACGGACCCAGGTTAGACATCCAGCACGACCAGAGTGGTATTTCAACGACGACTCCACCTGAACTGGCGTCCAAGCTTCACAGTCTCCCACCTATCCTACACAAGCCGAACCGAACACCAATATCAAACTGTAGTAAAGGTCCCGGGGTCTTTCCGTCCTGCTGCGCGAAACGAGCATCTTTACTCGTAGTGCAATTTCACCGGGCCTATGGTTGAGACAGTCGAGAAGTCGTTACGCCATTCGTGCAGGTCGGAACTTACCCGACAAGGAATTTCGCTACCTTAGGATGGTTATAGTTACCACCGCCGTTTACTGGCGCTTAAGTTCTCAGCTTCGCCCCACCGAAATGGAGCTAACCGGTCCCCTTAACGTTCCAGCACCGGGCAGGCGTCAGTCCGTATACATCGCCTTACGGCTTCGCACGGACCTGTGTTTTTAGTAAACAGTCGCTTCTCGCTGGTCTCTGCGGCCACCCCCAGCTCAGAGTGCAAGACTCATCACCAGGCGTGGCCCCCCTTCTCCCGAAGTTACGGGGGCATTTTGCCGAGTTCCTTAACCATAGTTCACCCGAACGCCTCGGTATTCTCTACCTGACCACCTGAGTCGGTTTAGGGTACGGGCCGCCATGAAACTCGCTAGAGG